>NZ_JBEORW010000035.1:0-89556 GCF_040302565.1 Streptomyces sp. NPDC097981 | reverse complement strand
CGCGGCATGGACCTTTCTGGTCGTCGTCATGCGGCACATGCTGCCATGGCGGGGAACGCCGGGGGAGAGACTTTTGTCCGCGGACAAAAGTCGGGGGTCCCGGAGACAGGTCCTGCGGTCCTGCTCCTTGACGGGGTGCCCGGCTCTTGCTGCCGCCCTCCCATGCGGACGCCCGTCGGCGGCGATGGGGTGGGGTGGGCCTGGCAGGGTGTCCGTCATGAGCTCCGAGCCCGCGCACCCCGAAGCGTCCCGTCACCACGACCACGGCACGTGGCTCGTACGGTTCACCGGCCGGGTGCTCGTGGTGTGCCCGAAGTGCGGAGGCCGGGCGCTCGTCGTGCCTCGGCCCGGCCTCCCCACACCGAAGTACTTCAGCGAGCTGCTCTTCCAGCCCCGCCGCCTCACCTGCGCCGGATGCGGTGCGATCGCCGACTGGACGGCCGAGCAGCGGGGTGGCGGCCTGGTCGGCGCCGCGCCCGGCGGCACCGAGGACCCCTTCTTCCGTCGGCCGCTCTGGCTGCAGACCCACTGTGCGGGACGGGTCTTGTGGGCCTACGACGAGGAGCACGTCGATGCCCTCGTCGCCTATGTGGGCGCCCGGCTGCGTGAACGTCATGCCTCCCCGAAAATGGGGATGTTCGTCCGGCTGCCAGCCTGGATGAAGTCCGCGTCACGCCGTGACGAGGTGCTGGCCGGCCTGTCGGCCCTACGGGCCCTCGCCGGGCTCTCGGCCCCCGCCGACCGCTCCGGCGCGGCCCACGAACGGGGCGACCGCCCACGTCACTACGGCAGCCTGTACTTCCGCGGCGGCCCGTACTAGAGGCCCTTCCCCTGCTTTGGATCGCCTCGATTCCCGGCCCGGACTTTTGTCCGCGGACAAAAGTCGGGGCCCACCGCGCTCCGTGCGGTGGGCCCCTCGGGGTGGTTCAGCGGCTGCCGGATCCGCTGTTGTTCTCGATCAGGAGCATCGTCAGCTCCGCGCGCTGCTTGGCCGACATGTGCGCCCGGATGGCGTCGAAGACCGCCCTCGGGTCTTCCCACGAGAGCTCGGCCGCATCCGGTTCCCTCCCCTGGGCCGGGATGACACGCTCCGGCTCGGGCTCGTGGACCGGCTCCTGCGCGACGGGATCCGGCGTACTCGCCGACGGGGCACGGGCAGGGGTCACCCGGATCGGCTCGGACCCGGCGGGCTCTTCGGCCCCCGACTTTTGTCCGCGGACAAAAGTCGGCCCGTCCTCCACCACCGGAGCCGCCGCCGTCATCGGGAGGCTCTCAGGCTCCCGACTTTTGTCCGCGGACAAAAGTCGGGCCGGCTGCGGCTCCTCTGCAGCAACGTCCGGGACTCCCCCGGCCTGCGCCCGTACAGGCTCCTGCGCGCCGCGCAGTATCTCCCGCTGAGCCGCCTTGACCTGGGCTTCCTGTTCCTTGCTCGCCCCCAGGAACGCCAGCAGCTCCGCCGCGCCGGCCCCCGGCCGATCCTTCGCCGCCCGCGCCAGCAGCCGCCCGTCCCGCTCGGGAAGGTCCCCCGAGCTCAGCATCCGCTGGATCTCGTCGGGAAGTTCCAGCAGCACCAGCTGGTTGGTGACCCACGACGGCGAGCGGCCCAGCCGCTCCGCGGCACGCGACTTGGCCCCGTGCTCGCGGCCCTCCTCCGCGCACGTGTCGACCAGCTGCTGCACACCCCGGGCGCGCTCGATCACGTCGAAGTCCTCGCGTTCGAGGTTCTCGGCGAGGAGGTGGTCGATGAAGTCCGTACGGGAGCCGGCGAGGTCGTCGCGTACGACGAAGTCCAGCGCCTCCAGCCCCACGTGCAGCGCGCTGCGGAAGCGCCGCTCGCCGTTGATCAGGACGTACGACGCCTCCCCGATCCGCGACGCGTGGTCGGGCCACAGCCCCAGGTACGCGCTGCGGCTGACCGCGACGCACGCCGAGAGCTGCGCCTGCCGCAGCTCCTCGCCGAAGCGGGTCTTCTCCTCGTCCGTGCCGAAGTTCCGGCGCGGGTTGAGGGGAGTGGCCGAGACTTGGTCGAGGGACACCCGGAGCAGTTCGTACGCCGGCACATCGCCCTGGGCGATGGCCTTGGCCCGCCCGCGTTCGCTGCGGCCGCCGCTGCGGCGGGCATTGCTGAACGCCGCGCCGGTGCCCAGCAGATCGCTCTTGCTCATGCCGCGATCCTCCGGGCGATCTCGCGCATCGCCTCCGACTGCTCGCAGTCGGGCGCGTAGTGCAGCAGGGGCAGCTTGACGCGCACGGCTTCCCGCTGCTCCTTCAAGTCGGCGATGACGGTGATGACGGGCGGGTCGCCGAACTCCTTCCAGCTGTTCAGGGAGGAGGTGACGACATATCCCTTGCGGCTGTCGTAGAGGTTGACGACGAAGCCGAGCTGGGTGATCTCGATGTCGAGGTCGTCGATCAGGTCCTCAAGCTGTTCGCTGAGCATGTCGTAGGCGTCGGCGGAGGTGTCCTCGGCCTGGACGGGGACGATGATGCCGGAGGTCTTCGGGGCTTCGCCCTCGCGGGTACGGGCGTAGTAGAGCGCGGTGTCCATGGTGTAGCCGAGGCTGGGCGGGCAGTCGACGACGATGTAGTCGAACTCCTTCTCCAGCTCCTCCAAGGCCTTCTCCAGGGCGGTCTCCTTCGTCCGGACGTGGCGGGTGGTGGCCAGCCGGGCGTCGAGGAGGAAGGCGTCCTTGCAGGACGGCAGCAGGAACAGACGGCCGGCGAACACCCCGTGCTCGATGGGTACGAGCAGGTCCCGGATCCGGCCTTCGATCTCCCCGAGCATGTGCTTGGCGAGGCTCGGCTCCTTGATACCCAGCATCTCGGCGCCGAGGTGGCGGGTGAGGTGCCCCTGGGGATCGAAGTCGATGACGCAGACGCGGGCACCGGTCTCGGCGAGCGCCTGGGAGAGCCCGTTGCTGATGGCGCTCTTCCCGACACCGCCCTTCTGGTTGCAGACCACGATCCGGCGGGCACCCTCGTGGGAGGGGCGGCGCCGTCCGGCGGGGGAGGGGTGGGTGTCGAGCCACAGCCGGATGGACTGGGCGACGCCCTGGTTGTACGGGACCTCCCGTACCCGGCAGTCCTCCTTGAAGTCCCCGTACAGGCCGGTGGGGAGGTAGGTGGAGAAGGAGGCGGCGCCGGA
Organism: Streptomyces sp. NPDC097981; assembly: GCF_040302565.1. Lineage (NCBI taxonomy): Bacteria > Bacillati > Actinomycetota > Actinomycetes > Kitasatosporales > Streptomycetaceae > Streptomyces > Streptomyces sp. NPDC097981. The sequence goes on along the minus strand of NZ_JBEORW010000035.1, from coordinate 86,411 downwards.
GGTGTCCACAGGGGTTGCCCCGGAGGCGTCGGCACGCCACGCGTGGATGCCGTCGGTGACGGCGTCCTGGATGTCCACACCCAACTGGGCTGCGCGGACCTTGAGTTCCTGCCGCAGGGACGCGGGCAGCTTGGCGACTACCTTTTCCCTGACTTCCGGATCGTATGGAGCGGTCATGCGGGTACCTTACTAACCTTCCAGGGGGAAGGCGAAGAGGCATGCCAAAGTATGTTGCCTGCGTATGGCAGGCGTTGTCCCGAAATGCCGCCCACATGTCACTCTCCTGACTCGCCCGGCTGCCCCGTCCTGCCCTGCCGGAGCGCGACTGAGCTGTTCAGGGGACTCTGGACTCGTCGCAGCGCGAGCCGAGCGCAGAAAAGGCTCTGTGAAGCCCGCTGAAGGCCTTCCAGGGGAAGGAACACCCCATCACACCAGGGGTCTGGAGATCGGCACTCACAGGCGCCATTCTGTGCGTCGTTTTTCGGCGGGTGTGCCGGAAATTCGGGGTTGCGCCTCATCTTCCTGCCCGCGGCAGCCACGAGGCCGCTCCCCTGCATCCGGATCCTCGCGGCCGAGCCCCGGTCTCGCGCGGGGTCGGTAGCTCCTCAGCCCTGGCGGGCTTGCGGTGCCCCGCCGGAGTGGTGGGGCACCGTTGGCGACTGCGGGCCGTACTTGCAGTGAAGAGCCGCAACGTGGTTGAGGTCGGTGGGTGGTGCAGGTGGCCACTGATCGCGTTCGTTCGTCGTACCGCATCGCCGGGGCTGACTTTCGGTGGTGCAGGTGACAGACGTGAGCCGGGAAGGGTGCGGGCAGTCAGAGCAACTGCGCGAGGGTGCCCGCACGCAGGAGCCCTTACCCGTCAGGAGAGTGAGCAGGGAGCAGGGAGCAGGGAGCACAGAAAGTACAGCTCCAATGAAGTGATGATGCACCGCCTGAGGTATCAGCAGGGGAGAAGCAGGGCAGCGATCCGTTGTCGGAGGGTCAGCGAGAGGGCACGGGCCCTGCGTTGGGACCGGGTAACGACAGGTCCGGTACGTGTTGATGCCGGTGGGCACGTTGCTCTTTTAGTAAGAGGGCGCCGCGTCCGTACCCCATCTGACCTGCAGATTTGTCCGAGGGTATGTGTCCCCCAGGACACATTTGGGCTCCCGGAATGTGTACCTGGCGAGCACATTTTGCCGAAAACTCAAGCTGTGCTTGAGTTTTTCGAGGCCTCAACATGCCCCGGATCACTGCAGGTCAGAGCGTCGGGTAGGAGCAGGCGCAGAGCCGTTGAGTACGCGCGGGGCCTCTGAAATGTGCTGCCATCGCGACAACCGAAGTCAAGCAGCCGTGTACTTTCGGCGCTTGACGGCAAAATAACTTCACGTACCGTGTACTTTTGGCGCCGCGTTCGAACAGGGCTGGGATCGGGGGCATCGACCGGCGCGTCGGCAGCCCAAAAGACAAGCACACGTTGATTTTTTGGATAGTCTCGGACCGCCTGAGTAACAAGGAGGTCCTGTGACATCTGATCCGCCCGCACGTCGCCGACAGCGCGGGCCCCGGCCTGTACCCGTCCCCTCCGCCGCAGGGAACGAAGCCGAGTACGGAGACATCCTGGCCGTCCTGGGCCAGCAGCTCGGGGAGAAGGTGGCCGACGCCGCGGACCCCGGCGGCCGACGCCGGCTCAAGGGCGTCCACTTCGAGTACGCGGCCGATCCGCGGGCCGTCCACGACATGGCCGGCGGCGCCGGCTACAGCCTGGCCAGCAACTGGTTCACGCAGCTGCTGGCTCAGCTCGCCGTCGCGAACAGCATCACCAAGTCCCAGCTCTGCGTCTTCCTCTTCGTGGCCGGCGGGCAGGTGCCGGGCACCGGGATCACCCAGTACACGCAGCAGGAGATCACGGACGGACTGAACAAGATTGCCGCACAGAAGGGCGGCAAAATGATCACGCGTTCCACGGTCAACCGTGCCGTTCAAGCGCTGTGCGACTACAACTGGGTGGAGAAGGCCGGCAACGGCCGGATCCAGATCAACGTGCGCCTGTGGTTCCACGGCAACAGCACCGCACAGCACGAAGTACTCGCCGAGATCGCGGACCGGCACGACCACGACACCGAGGTGTTCCCTTACGCGGTGGGACCGGAAGGCGCCCATCAGGAGGAGCTGGACCTCGACTTCGGGACAGAGGCCGACACACGCGGAAGGAGACGTACCGGGTGATAGTGCTGCCAGGCCCCTGCACGGGCGACCGTTCACGAGGAAGGCTGTCCCATGGCTAACGTCATGTCTCCGATCGTCGCGGAGCGCATCTGGGCCCTGCCGCTGTCAGGGTCCGCCGTCAAGTTCCTCCAGTACCTCGTTGCCCGCAGCGACTTCGGGGGAGCGCTGCCGGTGCGCCAGAAGGACATGGCGGCGGAGTACGGGGTGACGCCCCAGGCCGTCAGCGGACTCATGGCGCCCCTGTGCGACCTGAACATCGTGCTCAGGCCGCGCAGCGAGGAGCGCAACGGCAACTCCTACCGCCTCCACCCGCTCGCGGCGAAGTACGAGAGCCCCGAGTCCATGGAGGCGGCGTTCCGTGCTGCCCTCGTCCGCATCCAGGGCGGGGAGCTTCCCAACCTGAAGCTGCCGACGTACCACCAGGCCCCGCCCGCCCCGACGGGCCGCCCCAAGCTCCAGGTCGCCTGACCTGGCCGGGTGCCGGATATGACAGAAGGCCCTCCACCATGGTGGAGGGCCTTCCGCGCCTGAGTAACTTGATGCCCTCACTATATCCGCTCTGCACCGACTCCGGGCAGTTGGCTTGAGCCGGGCAAGGTTCAGGTGTCCCCGTCGCGAGCGGGGCGAACGCTGCGTTCCATTCACGGCTCCTTCGCGCAAGCGGTGGTCACGTCGAAGACGGGGTGCGGAGCGCATGGACAGGTCCGGACCTTTTCGGTACCGGAGTCGCGCCGGGTGATTTGTCAGGGATATCGCTTTCTTGGCGTACATAGAGCAGATTAAATCCCGTGCGCCCCCCTGAACGGAGCATCGAACTCACCCGTATGCCGCACACCCCGGTGTCAACGACGCCGTTATCCGGCATATGACGGACAGGATCACCGCAGACGCACCTGTCGGCTTCTCCACGGTGTCGGCCAGTGGCCGCGACGGAGAGCTCTGGAACGGATACGACCTCGTTCCTCCGGAATGGTCCGCAGCCGCGTCGGAGCAGTTCGCGGCGGCGATGGACCAGATCGAGGACGAGTTCCGATGTTGCCGGAACGGGATCGAACCGGAATCGGCGGCGCCTCGTGCCGGGATGAGGTTTCCCGGGAATGCGTGACTTCCACGGCGGCGAACCCTTCGGAAGCCCGGAAGAGCTCTACGCAGCCGCGGGCACCCAGCAGTGGGGCTCCACCGGCCCGTACGACCCGTTCCTCGGCGCATTCAACGGCACGTTCGAGCATCCCGGGCTGGACCTGGTGCCGCAGCGGCCGCCGGATCGGGCGGAGGAACCGGGTTTCCTGCTGCAGGAGACGATGGCGGCCGGGTACGACAGCCCGCCCGTGCGGCAGCAGCCGATGCCGGAGCCGCACGGCTACGCGGCCTATCCCGAGGGGCGGCCCCCCGATCCGTTCGGGCGTGAGGACCACCTCGCCACCCTCGCACCGACCGGGCTGCCCGGCAGGCATCAGCATCTGCCGCCCCGCAGGCGCCGCAAGGCAAGGCGGTGGGTCATCGACTGGCCGAGCGCGACCAGTTTCTCCATCGCCACGCTGACCGCCGCCCTGGTGTTCATGGTCAGTCTGTTCGGCGGCATCGTCGCCTACGAACCGCTGCGCCGGGTCGCCGAGCTCCGCACCCCGGGGCACGTGGCCGACTGGTGGCCGCTTCTCGTCTACGGCCCGTGGGCCGTCGCCTCCCTGTCCATCCTGCGGGCTGCCATCCACCAACGCCGGGCACTTCATTCCTGGATCGTGGTCCTGGTGTTCTCCGGCACCGCGATCCTGCTGTGTCTGGTGCAGGCGCCCAGAACCCTCACCGGCGAGGCCATGGCCGTTTTGCCGCAGATGGCGTCACTCGCCTGTCTTCACCAACTGGTACGCCTCATCACTTTGACCAAACCACTCCGAAAGTCCGGTGCGCGCCGCCGCACTGCGCTGCTGCGCACCAGGCCCCCTGCCCCGCCTCCCGTCCCACACACAACCAGGCCGATTCCAAGGGACAGGAGAACCTTCTGAGGCAATCACGAAGACCCGAACACCTTTGCTGCGCACCCTCCTTGCAGCTCCAGCCGGACATTTCGCTGTGCAAGGAGAGGGCTCCCCGATGACTCCGCATTCTTTCCCGTGCAAGATCCAGTTTGCAAGGCGCCGTCACCCACCCGGCCTAACGGTGTGCACGAAGCCGGTGGTGTTGAAGGCGTCGAACACGTAACCCACGCCGCGGGTCACGCCCTTGGACTGCGGTGTCAGCAATGCAGTGAAAGCGAGAAGCCCCAGGACGAGGAAGCGCACCAGCCACACTTCGAAGACCCAGGGCGATGCCCCTCCGAGGTCGATGAGCCAGAAGTCGGACGACAGGCTGACGAGTAACCGCGTTGACGGAGTCCTCGGTCGACTCCGACGGCTACCCCGTCCACGTCCACCACGGCTGTTCGGACGGCGATGCCGCAGCTGCGCCGGTTCCTGGAGGGGTGCCGGCCTGAGGCGGCGACGGCGGCGGGGGAGGGGTGGGGCGCTGTGCCGCGCTCCACCCCGGGGCGGGCGACCGCGGCTAGCGGTCCTGGGAGAGCCGGACCAGCTCGGCGAAGGAGCCGCCCGAGCGCACCAGTTCCTCGTACGTCCCCTGCTCCCTGATCCGGCCGCCGTCGAGGACGATGACCCGGTCGGCGAGACGGCAGTTCTCCATGCGGTGCGTGACGATCACCGTGATCCGCTCGTCCCGCATGTCCCGCAGGCCGGAGAACACCATGTGCTCCCCGCGCGGGTCCATCGCCGAGGTCGGCTCGTCCATGACCAGGAGCGCCGGGCGCCGGTGGAAGGCCCGGCCGCAGGCCAGGCGCTGCCACTGGCCGCCGGAGGGCTCGTGCCCGCCCCACAGCGACCGGGCCAGGAGAGTGTCCAGTCCCTCGGGGAAGTCCCGGACGGCCTCCTTCATGCCGACGGCGCCGAGGGCTTCCCAGACGGCGTCCTCGCCGCGCGCGTCGGGCTGGCCGAGGGTGATGTTCTCGCGGGCGGAGAAGGGCCAGTACCCGTACGACTGGGTGACGAGCCCGACGTGGGTCCAGGCCGAGCGCTGGTCGGCGTCGCAGGTCGGGACGCCGTCCCAGGACACCGTGCCGGCGGTCGGAGTGGTCAGCGCCGTCAGGAGGCGGATGAAGGTGGACTTGCCGGCGCCGTTCTCGCCGACGAGGGCGACGACCTCGCCCCGGTTCAGGGTGAGGTCGACGGGACCGAGCGCCGGGGTGTCCTTGCCGGGGTAGGTGTACGTGGCCCCCTCCAGCCGGATCTTCTGCGGGGCGTCCATCACCTGCGGGCCGCGCGGCCCGGACTGCTCGGCCGACTGGGCGAGGAAGGCCGCGTAGTCGCCGAGGTAGAGGGCATGCTGGAACATCGCCGCCCCGTACACGACCAGCTGGGACAGGGCGGCCGTGGACGTCCGCATGGCCACGATGGCGGTACCGGCGGCGCCCAGCGCCATGTACCCGCCCGTCACGAGCGCCCCGAGGGACACCCAGGTCAGGACGGTGAACAGGCCGGAGACGACGGCCGCGGTGAGGTAGACGGCCAGGTAGCGCGGGGCGGAGCCGACCATCTTGGAGTCGATGCGCCCGCAGACGGCCGCGTACCAGTGGTGGGCGTACTCGCGCATGCTGTTGCCCCGCAGCTCGTCGGCGAGCTTGGGGGTGGTGAGGTGCCAGCGCATCATGTGGCGGATGTTGCGCGAGGCGACCGTCTCGTTGTGCAGCCGGTAGTCGAGCCGGGCGGCGAACACCGAGCCCAGGCCCCGCGGGACGACCGACAGCAGCAGAAGCGGCAGCAGCACCGGGTGGACGACCGACAGGACCGACGCCACGGCGACCATGTCGATGAGGCCGCTGGTGAACCCGAGCGCGTCCTGCAGCAGCATGCCCGAACGGGCGGATCCGGTCTCGGCGGCCTCCGACCGCTCGGTGAAGTCGGGCGCGTCGTAGGCGGCCAGCTCGACGTCCATGTGCGCGTCGACCATCGCGAGGTCGGCGATCGTGGACATACCGGGGTTCAGACGGCGCGCGGCGCTCCCGGAGGCGATGGAGGCCAGAGCCCCCAGAGCGGTCATGGACGCCGTGACGGCCAGCGGCCAGGCGGCGCCGGAGATGCGCTGCTCGACGGTGCCGCCGGCGAGGAGGGGACTCATGGCCCGGGAGACCGCCGCGAGGGCGGCGGCCGTACAGATCCCGCCGACGACCTGGGCACAGACGAGCCAGACGAACGCGGTGCGGTTCACGGCCCACGCGAGCCGGGCGGTCTGTGCGAGGGCGGCGGGCACCCGGCGGGCCATCTGGGGGAGCGAGAGCTGCTCCATGGTTTTGTTGTGCTGGCCCCAGGTGAACGTGATCTCCGGGGGCGGGGGCAGCGTGGCGGCCTGCGGTTTCCCGGCCTGCTTCTGGGACATGCTGCGCTCCTTCAACTCGGCGATGAGAGAAGCCAGTTCGTTCGCTGAGCAGCGGCACGACGAAGAAGCCCGGCCCGGGTGTACGGGGCGGGGCGGGTGCTGTCAGGGGAACCGGGGGGAGTGAGTAGAGCGCAGCCCGCGGGAGGGAGCAGCGGGATCTGGCCGACCTGCCGCCCCGGCGCCGCAGGTCCGCCGCTCCCTCGCTCCGGTCGCCGGCTGCGGCCCGGAGGAGGGGAGGTTGGCCGGAACCGGCCGCCGGCCGGGGGTGTCGCCGAGAAACCCCTTGCGGTGCCCGCCCCCGATCCGTCTACACCGGTCGGGCCGCCCGGAGCAGCCGCTGTGGCAGGTACGGGGACTCGACGCGGATGTCCCATCCCCGGCGACGGGCGTGGCAGGCCAGGGCCAGGACATCGAGGTCGATCGGGGCGTCGGGCTCTTCCGCGCGGTCGGCGACCTGGAAGTGGTCGCGGTGGGCTTCGAGGGCGTCGGCCAGGGCCAGGTTGAAGCTCTCCTCGTCGCCCTCCACGAGCTGCGACAGGAGAACGGCCGGCGGCCGGAAGAAGCCCCAGTGCTCGGTCCGCTCGCGCTCCTGCAGGGCCAGCTCCGCGGCCGGTTCGGGGTCCGCGCCCCGCAGGTAGTCGTGGAGGGCCTTGCGGTACGCGGAGAACGCGCCGCCGTCCTCGCCGGCGAAGACGGGGCCGGTGAGGACCAGCGGGGCGAGGTCCTCGCGTACGCCGGTGATCAGGGCGAACGCGGTGGCGGTCTGCCACTGGCCGGCGCTTGCGTTCCGGCCCCGGGTGGCCGGGTAGCGGAGCGTGCGGCCGTCGACGGTCACCTCGGCCTGCGTGCCCGGTTCGGCGAGGGCGACCCGGAACAGGGCCGCGCCCAGCTGGGAGGCCAGGCGCAGGTTCCTGAGCTGGGCGTCCACGACGTCGCAGGAGCGGGCGGTGCGCCACTTGAAGAGGAGTTCCTGGTAGCGCAGGGCGCTCGTGAGCCGCCCCACGGCGGGGGGTTCGCCGTCCACCGCGGTGATGGCCTCCCGGGTGGACCGCTCGAACGACGCCTCGCTCTCCGGGTGCACGTCGGCCCGGTCGAACGCCGGCCGCTCGACCAGCAGCGGCCCGGCGGCGAGGGCGGCGACGGCGTCCGGCCGGCGGTCGCGGCCGAAACCCCCGACCCGGGGGCCGCGCGTCTCGAAGTTGGTGACCAGAGCGTGTGGGAGGTAGTCGGTGTCGACGGCCGGCGCCCAGCCCAGGGTCCGGTACGCGAGCGCGGCCAGGGCGAGCGGCAGGAGCGGAAGGAGACTGCCGGGCCGGGCACCGGCCCCGTGCAGGGTGGTGTGCGGGAGCAGCAGGGCGGCCAGTCCCGCGTCGAAGGCCTCCCGGTCCTCGGCGGCCAGTGCGCGCAGGGTCGAGAGCCCGACACCGTCCGGCCGGCGGAGGAGGCTCTCGCCGTTCTCCTCCTCCCGGGTCCGGACGCGGTCGATCGCGGCGTCGATCGCGGCGAGCCTCGCCTGTGCGCTCGGCGGGTGCTCCTCGTCGTCGTTCCCCGTGTCGCCGATGACCTGGGCCGTGAACCCCCTCACCAGCTCGACGGCGGGGGTTCCGTCCGCGCTGTCACCGAACTTCTGCCGGGCGAAATGGAATTCCTCGCCGTGCCACCGGACCTTGTCCGAGAGGACCGTGAGACAGAACGCGTCGATCCAGTCGTGCGGGGTGACGCTCTCCTCGCCGTCGCCGTCGCCGTCCTCGTCGTCGCCACGGTCATAGCCCATGCCGAAGTTCACGTAGTCGAGCGTGACGTGGAAGGAGCAGTGCGGGAAGTAAGCGGCGTACGCGACGGCGCCGACGGCGGCCGCGGTGGCGTCCTTGAGGGCGGCCTTGGCCTCCGGGGTGTCGAGGCGGGGGGTTTCGACGGAGAGGGCGCCGAGGTAGTCGAGGAACTCCTCGGCGATCGACTGCCATTCGTATGTGCCGATCCGGCCGGCCCTCGACATCGACCTGACCTGGCCCCCGATCCTGTTCGCGAAGTCCTCGCGGGCTGCCGACACAGCCGCTTCGCCCACCTGATGACGCTCTATCCGCACAGTCCGCTCCTTGATCACCGACGGTTCCCCACCTTAGGCGGAGCATCCGACAGCGAGCGGTGACCGCCGTATCCGGCCATGGGCGTGCCATGGCAGTACCAGGGCCGAACCATGGCGCCAGGACGGAGAGTTCTCGCACGACGAGCCCGACCGGGGGAGGAACCCGAATGCACCAGCGCAAGGCTCTGCCCGCCCGTATCCGTATGCGTACCCGTGCCCGTACCCGGCCCGCCGGGCCCCGGCGGCCGCATCGCGTACGTGCCGTGGCCGCGATCCTGGCGGTCCTGTCCGCGCTCGCCCTCAACCTGCTGACCGCCGGTTCGTCACAGGCCCGCGCGGACGCGGTGTACGACGCCCTCCTGTACAACTACACGACGCACAAGTGCCTGGACGTGCCCGACTACGGCGCCCCGGACATGGGCAGCATCGTGCAGCAGCACGACTGCATCCGCGGCGATGGCGACAACCAGATGTGGGACCTCGTCGACGGGGTCGACGGCTACCTGATCCAGAACGTGAAGAACCGCGGCCTGTGTCTCGACCTGCCGGGCACCGGAGTGCCCGGCAATTCCACGGTCGGCTTCTATCCCTGCCAGGACACCACGGCGGACAACCAGTTGTGGTATCCGATCTGGGATTCGGCCGGCCGGGCATTCCTGCTGGTCAACGCCAGTTCGTACAAGGCCGACCGGCCCGTGTGCCTGGACGTGGCCGGACTGGCCGACGGGGCCGACGACCTCCGGGTCGGCGTCTACACCTGCAGCACCAGCTACGGTGACGACCACTGGTGGCAGGTCGCCTGATGACCGGAGCCGTAGCCGGAGCCGGGGATCCGGCTCCGGCTACGGCTTGTTCAGGTAGGTGAGGACGGCGCGGACGCGGCGGTTGGTGTCGTCGTCGTCCGTGATGCCGAGCTTGCCGAACAGGGAGGTCGTGTACTTGCTGATGGCGCCCTCGCTGAGGAAGAGGCGCCGGCCGATGGCCTGGTTGGACAGCCCCTCGGCCATGAGGCCCAGCACGGAGTACTCGCGTTCGGTGAGTTGCGCCAGTTCCCGGCCCGGGGAACCGCCCGACAGCAGTTTCGCGATCACTGCCGGGTCCATGGCGGTTCCGCCGCCCGCGACGCGCTCCAGGGCCCCGATGAACTGGTCGGCGTCGAAAACGCTCTCCTTGAGGAGGTAGCCGACGCCGCCGGACCCGTCGGCCAGGAGCTCGCGGGCGTACAACTGCTCGACGTGCTGGGAGAGGATGAGGACCGGCAGTCCGGGCATCTCGCCGCGGGCGGCGAGGGCCGCCCGCAGGCCCTCGTCCGACTGGGTCGGCGGCATGCGGACGTCGATGACGGCCACGTCCGGGCGGTGCGTCCGCAGCGCGTCGAGCGTCTCGGGTCCGGTGGCGGCCGTCGCCACCACCTGGTGCCCGTACGCCTCGATCAGGCGGACCATCCCGTCACGCAGCAGGTACAGGTCTTCGGCTACGAGGATTCGCATGGCACCGCCATCCTCACACGGGTCGGCCCGCCCTGAGGGCTGGTGAGCTCCAGAGTGCCGTCGAAGACGGCGAGGCGTCGGCGCAGGCCCGCGATCCCGCCGCCGGCCCGGACGTCGGCCCCGCCCCGGCCGTCGTCCTCGACCTCGACGACGATGCCCGTGTCGTCCCGTACGAGGGAGACGTGCGCCCGGGTCGCCCAGGCGTGCCTGACCGCGTTGGTCAGCAGTTCGGCGACGCCGAAGTAGACGGCGGACTCGATCGGCGGATCCAGGCGCAGCGCGCTCCCGGCGCCGTCGGCGCTGACGGCCACGTCGAGGGGGACGTCGAGGGCAAGCGCGCGGACGGCGTCGACGAGCCCCCGCTCACTGAGCACCGGCGGGCTGATCCCGCGGATCAGCTCGCGGAGTTCGCCCAGCGAGGCGGTGGCGCCGGCCCGGGCGTCCCGCATCAGCGCCCTGGCCCGGTCGGGGTCGGTCTCCATCAGCTTTTCGGCGGTCGCCAGGGAGAGCCCGAGCGCCACGAGGCGGGCCTGCGCGCCGTCGTGCAGGTCCCGCTCGATCCGGCGGATCTCCGCAGCCTGTGCGACGGTCGCGTCCGCCCGCTGGGCGGTCAGTTCGTCCACCCGGTCCGCGAGCAGCATCGCCCGCGAGGGCCGCAGGAAGCGGACGGACACCCGCTCCACGGACCGCCAGGCGTACGGGGCGCAGGCGACGGCGAAGACCGGACCGAGCACCCCGACCAGGTGCGCGACGGCCTCCGGCCGGCCGAGCCCGAGGACCGCCGCGGCCAGAGCGGCCGGCGGGAGGGCGGCCACCACCCCTGCGGTGAACGGAGCGATGACGGCGAAGCGAAGGTCACGCCAAGTGGCCGGGTCGCCGCACCACAACCGCATCCGCTGGTCCATGAGGGCGTCGCGGCGGCTGCGTTCGTAGCTGAAGCCGTTCCACCAGTACCCGGTGGACAGCCGCGTCACCGGCCCGGCCTGCCGGTATCCGGCGGGGACGACGGTGCCGGTCCACCGCGCGACGAGGAACCGCACCATCCGGCACACGGGCCGGGACAGGGCGAGCGTGCCCGCGCAGGCGATCACGGTCGGCGCGATCCACGACCACGGGTTCCCCGCACCCGACCAGATCCCCAGCGCCACGGCGGCGGCCCACACGGCCGGGACCAGCAGGCAGACGGCCGCCACGACGCACGCCCGCACGAACCCCGTCCCGGCCCGCGCCACCCACGACCCCACCTGTCTCATGACTCCCCCTCACTTCCCGTTCGACACCCCCACTGTGCACCGTGCCCGGCCCGCAACCGCCCCGGTCCGCGGGGGAGTGGGGCTACCCCCACCCACCCGTGGGCCCAGGCCGATACCCCGCCGTCCGGGCGCTCCGTAGCGTCGTGGCCATGGAATCCAACGCGCACACCCCGACCGGGCCGGTCCTCCACGACGACCCCCGCACCCGGGCCGCCTTCGCCACGACGAAGACCGGCGTCACGCTCTACGGCGCCCTCACCGCCGCCGCGTTCCTGGCAGTCGTCGTGGTCGCGAGCACAGGTCATGTGGTGAACCCGTTCATGTGGATCCGCGCGATCCTTCTCCCCTTCATCACCGTGCTGCTCCACCGGCTGACCGTCTCCGCTTCCCAGGGATCACGGCGGGCCTTCGAGCGTCTGCGCGGCCTCTCCGCCGTCTTCCCGATCGCGGTCACCGGCGTCGACCTGATCCCGGGCGTCTGCCCGCTGTGGTACGCGGTGATGCAGACGGTCTGCATGCTGCCCGTCATCCGCATCGCCTTCACCACCCGTGGCTCCGCCCTGCGCGCCGCCTTCCCCGCGAAGCGCTGACCGGCGGCGCGCCTGTCGGCGTGCCCCTCGGACCCGGCGGAGCCGGGCGGTGTCAGCCGGTGTCGGTCCTGCCCTGCCGTAAGGCGTCGTGGGCGGCCAGCGCGGCGCGCAGCGTCAGCACATCGGCGCCGCGGGCAGCGTCCAGTCCGGTGAACTCGGTCGCCTTGCGCAGCCGGTAGTCGACCGTGTTCGGGTGGACCTGGAGGCGGGCGGCGGCCCGGCGCCGGTCAAGGCTGCACGCGAGGAACGTGCGCAGCGTGACGAGCAGTTCCGGGCGCGCATCCAGCGGGTCGAGCAGCGCGGCGAGCCCGTCCCTGGCCGGGCTCGGGCGGCTCAGCTGGTATTCGAGCAGCACGTCGTCGAGCAGGTACAGCCCGGGCCCCCGGCCGGAGGCCTCCGCCACCTCACGTACCTCGCCGGCCAGCCGGGCGGCCTCCGCGACGCCTTCCGGTGCTGCGGCCGCGGCCGCAGCCAACAGCTCGGCGCCGCACGTCCGCCCGAGCTGTTCGACCAGCAGGGAGAGCCGGTCCCGGTCCGCACGGCCGAAGTCGGCGGCCGGTGTCTCGTACGGGATCAGCACCAGCCCGCCGTCGCCGGACAGCACGGACAGCGGGACCCCCGCCGTCCGGCGCTGCAGTTCATTGCGCAGCCGCCGGAGTTTGCGGCGTGCGGCGACCGAATGGTTCACGCCGGGCACCAGCTCGTCCGGGTGCGGTCCCACGGCGATGCTGAGCACCAGGTAGCAGGGCGGCAGCCGGATCCCGGCCCGGTCGGCCGCGACCTGCGGGCTGCCGCCCTCCAGCAGCCGGGACAGCAGCGACTGCAGGGCGACCTGCTCGTCACTGAGCGCCGTCTGCCGCTCCTGTACGTACCCGGCCGCGACCTCGCAGCTCACCAGCCGCAGATACGCGAGCAGTTGTCGCTGGACCATCAGCACGTCGCCCAGGTCACCCGGTTCGGCCGCCGAGAAGACCTGGGCGGCGCACTCCTCCGCACCCAGGTGATAGGCACCGACCACGGCCTCCAGCGGCACGCCCTCGTCGGCGCGCCGGGCCGAGGACTCGCGGATCGCCGCCGCCTCGGCCTGCCCGGGCATCTCCCCGGTGCACAGGACCGCCGCGAAGCTCCGTATACCGCGGGTCACCTGCTTGGCGATGTCACCGCCGAGGTGTTCCGCCGGCAGCGTTCCGTAGACGGGCAGCCGCTCGACCAGCCGGACCATCACCGCACGCTCCAGCGCGCCGGCGGCGTCCTGAAGCCGTCTGTGCACCGGCACTCCGCCGAACTGCGGCACCAAGTCCCGTTCCACGGCATTGGATCCGGTCACAATCCACCTCGCACATCTCTGTTCCCCACCCCGGAGACGTGGCCGCTTACCGGCCCCATGATGTTTCCGGGACATCACCTACTGGTTGGTAACACGACCGGCCGGTGAATGGCCAGATGTGGCGGACCGCGGCCGCATCGTTCACCGCAATCCCCTGCCGGGGGCCGCCCGCCCCGGCCTGACGCGCCGATGTACCCGACCTCGTGCCGGCGCGTCAGCCCCCACCCAGGAATCGAGGAACGCATGTCCAAGGCAGCCGTCCGCCTGATCGCCGTCGCCGTCGCCACCGCTGCGGTCATGACCGCAGCGCCGGCGGCCACCGCCGCCGCATCCACGCCGGCAACGGCGAGCGCAACGACGACCGCAACGACGAGCGACCCGTTCTACGCCTACGGCGGCAGCGAGCCGCTCTCCGCGTTCGCGCCGGGCACCGTGCTGAAGACGCGGACCCTGCAGTACCACCTCCTCGGCCTCTCCACGCCCCTGAAGGCGGTCCAGCTGCTCTACCGCACCACCGACGCCCAGGGCCGGCCCGCCGCCAACGTGACCACGGTGGTGCGCAGCCCGACGGGAGACCGCAGCAAGGCGGTGTCCTACCAATCGTTCTACGACTCGCTCAGCCCGGAGGACGGGCCGTCCCGGGCGATCGCCGGCGACGTCACCCTGGGCGGCCTCATCCCCAACGTCGAGGCCCTCTTCCTCGTACCCCTGCTGACGCAGGGCTACGACCTCGTCATCCCCGACACCGAGGGACAGCGGGCGAACTTCGCCGCGGGGCCGGAGTACGGGACCAACACGCTGGACTCGATCCGTGCCGCCACCAGGTCGGCGGAGACCGGACTGGGTTCCGCCACCGCGTTCGGCCTCATGGGCTACTCCGGCGGCTCCATCGCCACCAACTGGGCGGCCGCGCTCGCGCCGAGCTACGCGCCGGACGTCAACCGCAAGCTGGTCGGCTACGCCGAGGGCGGCCTCCTCGTGGACCCGGCACACAACCTGAAGTACGTGGACGGCTCACTGGCGTGGTCGGGCGTCATCCCCATGTCGGTCATCGGGGTCTCCCGCTCCTACGACATCGACCTCTCGTCCTACCTCAACGGCTACGGTCTGCAGGTGTACAAGGAGCTGGAGCACGGCTCCATCCTCGACGCCCTCGGCCACTACCCCGGGCTGACCTGGAAGAAGATGGCGAAGCCGGAGTACGCCGACCCCAACTCGATCCCCGCGTTCCTGGAGGCGGTCAACAAGCTCAACCTCGGCTCCGCCGCGACCCCGGCCGTCCCCGGATTCATCGCCCAGGGCAACGCGGGCGTCCTGGAAGGGACCTTCGGCAACCACCCGGGAATCGGCAGGGGCGACGGCGTCATGGTCGCCGGGGACGTGCGGGCGCTCGCCCGGCAGTACTGCGCAACCGGCGGCTCCGCCGTCAAGTACAGCCAGTACGAGTTGCTCAGCCACACGGGCGCGCCCGTCGTCTGGGCGCCCGTCGCACTGGGCTGGCTGGGTGACCGCTTCGCCGGCAAGCCGGCCCCGTCCGACTGCGGCCGCATCCCCGCGGGCAACGCACTGACACCGGAGGAGCCGGCCCCGCTGTCCTGACATCCGTACGAGGTCCTGCCGCGCCGCATCCGCGCGGCAGGACCTTCCGCGCGCCACGGGTCCCGGGCACGCGGCCGCCGCGGCCGGGATCGACCTGCGACGTGCGGTGGGTCACCGGGAGTCGGCGATCCAGCGTTGGACGGCCGCGTTGGTGGTGTCGTCGAGCGCGGCAACGGCTTCGATGGCATGCAGGTCCGCTGCGAGCGGCGGGACCCCGGCGGCGGTCAGCGCGGCGTGCAGGCCGAGGCGCCGGTGGTGTGCTGCGCCGGCCCGGCCGAGAGGCCGCTCCTGCGGATCCGGGTCCGGCGCGGGGCTCCCGGGGCGGGTGTTCTCCTCCTCGAACCCCCGCACACCGGGGAAGCGGTAGGGGTCGAGGGCCTCCTGTGGTTTCGGCGCGTGCGAGGAAGCTCGCCACGGTTTCATACAAGGACCTCCTGGAGAAGTTGCGGTGGGGCGCTGTACGGGGGCGGGTGCTCAGGCCCGCTGCTCCTGCAGGGCATGGGCACCCGCTGCGATGACCTCGGCGAGCTGGTTGGCGACGGCGACGCTGCATCCGCCGAGCCGGACGAACCCGCGGGAGCCCAGGGGCCCGTCGTTGGCCAGGGAGGGGAGGATCATCCCCGCGAGCGCGAGGGCTGCCTCCAGATTGGTGACGGCGTCCAGGCCTGCCTGGTAGGCGGCGTCCTGAAGCCGCTGGTACTTGAGTCGCTCAGCGTAGGAGGGCTCGTACGCCATGGTTGCTGTCCTCATCTTTGTAGGTGCGGAGATCGCGGATCGCCCGTGACCTATCGGATTCGGTTGTCGTTCCTCAGGTGAAAACGATCACTCCGTCGGGCTCCGGGAAGGACCACGTTCTCCATGCGCTTGGCGGCAGTCACGCCTTCGTCCCCGGTGCCCTGCGCGGCAGGGCCGGCCCCGTCCGTCCCAGCGGCCACGCGCTGCGGCAGGCCGCCGGCACGGCCCGCACCGTCCTCGACCGCATCCGGCGGCCGTCCGTCGGGCGCGGAACTGCCGTGCACGGGCGGCAGACCCGTCCCGGCCGGGGGCTTCCCGGACGTGACCGTCATGCCCCGTAGTGGAGTTTGGGGGCGGGGGAGGGCCTGGAGTTGCGGTGCCGCGGCGTCGGCTGGCGGGGCGGCCGGGTGAGCGTGATCTGGCGCACGAGCTGTTGGAAGCAGGCGAGTGCGGCGATGGCGGGAAGGGTCGCTGCGGCCTGGGCGGCGAACGTTCGCGGCGCCTGGGCCACGCACAGGAGCGTGGCCAGGGTCGAGAACAGCAGGACGATGGACCAGGAGTGGACGGCGCGGCGCTGGTGCAGGGCTGCCCTGAGAATGGACAGAGAGGCGACCATCCAGGGTCCGTAGAGAAGCAGCGGCCACCAGCTGACCACGTCGTGGGCCGTGCGCGGCGCGGCACTGTGCCGAAGGGCGTCGCAGAGGGCAAGGCCGCTGAAGATGCTCACGAGGGCGGCGATGAGTGCGACCAGCACGGACGTGCAGAGGTTGCCCGTTCGCATCAGGGTCGGCACCAGCGTCTTCGCCGTGACGGCCCGGCGGAGCCCGTCGGCCGCTTCCACCTCCGGCAGAGCGATGAGGCCCGGGGGTCCGGCTTCCGGCCCGGTGACGCCCATCGTGCCGTCGGCTTCGTCGAAGACGACCCGGTCGAAGGGCTCCGGCTGGCCGGCGGCCATGTTCCCCTGAAGAAGACAGGCGAGCTCCTCCGCCGGATCCCACGCGCCGTTCCCCTCGACCGGTCCGAGCGGCGGGTACCCTGTGACGATGTGCTGTTCGGGTTCCGGCCGGAACATGCGGGCCTCCGGCTGGATGTGGAAGCCGTTCCAATCGTGGTGACCGTAAGGTTCATACACGGGATGCCTGCCTCACCCGTCCGTCGGAGCCCATCCCGGATGCGGCCACGCCGTACGACCGCCGGTTGAACTCGTGATGGATCATGCTGATCGTTTCCAGGAAATCCTCGAAGATCGAGGACGAGTAGTTCAGCTCGATTTTCAGACCTTCATGATGTAGAGCCGCGTTCTCGCCCGGAGCGCGGTCCGATGAAGCCGGTGTGAAGGTCCACTTGCCCATCCGGGCGGCCACGGACCGGACGGGGAGCCCCTCCCCTTCTGCGTGCCCCTGGAAGATTGCGCCGAGTTCTACTCTTGTCATAGTCCAACCAACGCTCACGGCGCCGGGCTGGGTATGCGCCATGCGGGTGATGATTGCGCCGTGCGCGGGTGTTGACCTGTTGGGCCGCTTAATGGAAATCGGAATTTAAGGCAACCCGACAGGGTGCTGCACATGGCTTCAATGAGGGGGCTGGGCATAACTCTGCATATGCCGCTGCGTTATGTGGAGATGTTGCCGGGGCCCGAGCGCGGGCCCCGCTGTGCGAATCCGTCACCGGAAAGGAACGGCTGTGGCAGACGTGTTGGTGAGACTCGTGCTGATCTGCGCAGTACTGG
Source organism: Streptomyces sp. NPDC097981 (assembly GCF_040302565.1). NCBI lineage: Bacteria > Bacillati > Actinomycetota > Actinomycetes > Kitasatosporales > Streptomycetaceae > Streptomyces > Streptomyces sp. NPDC097981. Next base: position 68,975 of record NZ_JBEORW010000035.1, on the reverse strand, counting down.
GTGCGATCTGCACCGCATTGACAGCGTCGGGGGTGGGCCGCATGCGGCACAGGGACATGCTCGAACTGAGGCGCCAGCAACGCTTCAAGTACGTCCTGGCCCGCAATGCGAACGCCCCCTGGCTCCTCCACCAGGACATCCCCGCGGCTGCCGCGCCGGTGCGGGAACCCGTCGGCAGCGCGACGTGTACCGCCTGCGGAGCCCAGGCCGCCGGCTGGGAAGGCGGTGTTCCCAGCTGAGCGCAGGCGCCGCCCGCCGCACGCCGCTCACGAGGGCCGGGCGTGGATCCGGATGGTGTCGCGGATGAACAGAAGATCAGTTATCCGGCCCGCACGGCGGAGCCCGCAGTGCTGCCCGTCACCCACATGCCGGTATCGCCGCGGCCCGCGAAGGCTCCTCGCGCCGGGTCAGCCCTGTCCGTTCCCGGTCCACGGACGGAGCTTCTCCGGGTTGCGGACCGCCCAGATGCGAGCGATGCGGCCGTCGCCCAGGCCGAACGCCGCCACGGTCATCGTGACGCCGGCGTGCTGGGCGACCAGGCCTGGCCGGCCGTTGACCGTCCGCTCCAGGAGCGTGAGCCCGGGAGCCTTGTCGGCGATGTGGATCAGGTACTGGGCGATGCGCGCGCTGCCCACGACCGGGCGCAGGACGGTGCCGACCAGGCCGCCGCCGTCGGCGATCATCGTGGCCTCGGGGTCGAGGAGGCCGACGAGGGCCTTGATGTCCCTCGCCTCCCACGCGACCTTGAAATGCCGCACCAGAGCGGCCTGCCCGGACGTCGCGGCCGCCGGAGCCTCGGCGGCGCGGACACGGCGACGGGCCGAGGCCGCCAGCTGCCGGCAGGCCGCCGGCGTCCGGCCGATGATCACGGCGACCTCGGCGAAGGGGTACCGGAAGACGTCGTGCAGGATGAACGCCACGCGTTCGGCCGGCGTCATCGACTCAAGTACGACGAGGAAGGCCATGCTCACCGACTCGTCGAGGGTGACCAGGTCGGCGGGGTCATCCGCCGCGGCCCTTCCGCCGCCGCCCGCCGGCCCGCTGATCCACTCCGTACGGTCGGGCAGCGGCTCGGGTATCCACTCGCCGACGTAGCGCTCACGCCGGGCCCGCGCCGAGCCGAGCATGTCGAGGCAGATGCGGCCGGCCACCGTCGTCAGCCAGGCACCGGGCGACTCGATGGCCTCCTGCTGCTGCCGCGACATCGCGTACCAGCGGGCGTACGCCTCCTGCACGGCGTCCTCGGCCTCGGCCAGCGAACCGAGCAGCCGGTAGGCGAGATTGGTCAACCGGCGCCGCTCGCCGACGACCGCACTCAGGCCCGGCTCGGGTGGGGTGCTCATGCCTGCGACCGCTCCCTGGTTCTTCTCGTCCTCGGCGAAACAGCACGCCGGACTGCGAGTTCGGCGCTTCGCCTCACATTTCGCGGGCCTGCGTCGTCGGACTACCGGGACACTACCGATCGACGCCGCGAGGCAGAGAAGAGGACCACATCATGGCGACCGCACAGACGACGGCAGGACCGGGCAGGCTCACGTTCCTGCAGGTCGCGATCGGCCTGCAGACCTTGGCCATCTTCTTCCAGGCGGTCACCGCCGGCCTGCTGCTGTCCTCGTCCCACGGCGAGCTGCTGCACGGCATCGGAGCGCGTGTGATGTACGGCGCGTCGATGGTGTACGTGCTCGCCGCGGTCCTGGCATGGCGGCCGGGCGGCGGGTCGCCCCGACCCATCCTGCACGCGTCCGGCTTCCTCGTGCTCGCTTCGGTGCAGGTGGTGCTGGGCATAGCCCACGTGCCGTCGCTCCATGTCCCCCTGGGCATCCTGATGTTCGGCCTGAGCGTGCTGGCACTCGGCCGGCAGGTGCCGCCCGCCCGCGTGCCGGAGCCCCGCGCCACCCGGCGGTGACCGCCGTCGTTCCTGGCCTGACCGGCGCGTGGTGACGAAACACCGGCGCCGTCATGCCTGGTGGCGATGCAATGGCGGAAGAGGGCCCCTGCCGGTACAGGGGCCCTCTCGTTGTCCGTGCACCGTCCGCTCCGCGCCCAGGAGGACTTGACGGGAGCTTCACGGTCGTGGCCGCCGGGCGGCCACTGACGTCCAGTCTCGCCACGGTCAGCGGGCAAAGCAAGATCGCATCGGAACGGCTCGCGCTCGCACCGGTGTTGGATGCGGCGGTTCCGCCGGATCAAGGGACTTGCCAGCCATGGTCCGATCACAGCAGGCTTGCCTTTCATCACGGCCCGTACTCGTCGCTCCGGTAAAGCGCTTCGGGTCCGTCCGGCACCGCACGTCGTCCAGGAGGCGTTTCCCATGCAAGACCATCGGACTTTACGGCGGCACGGCCGTCGATCCGCTCCCTGTGCCCCGCCCTGCAGAACGGGTGCGTGGCCGGGTCCGACCGCTGCTTCCGGAGGACCGGCGTGACAAGCCCATGGTCCGAGGTATCGGAGCCCTCCGGTGCGACTCCCCGTTTCGCGCGCCGACGCTTGCTGATCGTGCTGGGCGCGGTGGCGCTGGTGGGCTCGATCGTCGTAGGCGGAATACGGGGGTACGCACACGAGGCGGCGAAGGACGCGGCGAAGAAGGCGGCGGAGCGAGCCGCTCAAGAGCTGGCGAAGCAACGCACGTCCCAGTGCGACACCGACAACCCGGCGCTGCACGGCATACCGGGCACGTGCACCGGAGTCACTGACGGCAGCGACGGACACGGCCTCTTCGGTGGAGGCCTCCAGCCGGCCCTCACCGCGATCGACGCCGAGAACCAGGCCGTGAAGAAGAGCGGCGACTACGTCACGGTGGCGCTGATGGCACCGCTGACCCAGGGCGACCACAGTCTGACCGGTGATCGCGCCGTGCATCAGGTCGAGGGGGCCTTCATCGCCCAGCACCGGGCGAACCAGGGCGGCACCTACCCCAAGATCCGGCTGGTCCTGGCCAACATGGGCAGCGACGAGACGAACTGGGCCACCGTCGTCGACCGGCTCACGAAGATGACCGGCGGAAGCGACCGGCTCGTTGCGGTGACCGGAATGGGCCTGAGCCAGAAGGAGTCGATCGATGCCGCACGGTCCCTTTCCGCGGCGTCCATCCCGATGGTCGGTGACCTCATCACCGCGGATGGTTTCGACACCACCGGCGGCATCGATGGCGGCGCCGAGATCAAGGGACTGGTGCGGGTCGCCCCCAACACCAGCGCACAACTGCAGACGATCGGCCAGGACCTCCGCAAGCGTCCCGAGCTGAAGACCGCAGCCCTTGTCAGCGCGCCGATGACACCCAATGGGACACCCGACTACTACACGAAGTCCCTCGAAGCGGCATTCCAGAGCGAAGCGACCGGACTTCTCCCCTACGTGAAGGCGGGGGGCATCTCGTTCGACTTCGAGGTCATGGACGGCGCCGCGAAGACCAGCCTGGACACCATCAGCAAGAACCTCTGCGGCAAGGTCACGCCCGACCTGGTGTTCTACGCCGGCCGGGCAACCTATCTGCCCATGTTCCTCGACAAGCTCCGCGAACGGCAGTGCCGCACCACCCCCATCACCGTGGTCACCGGCTCCGACGCGGCCACCCTGGACGGCAAGATGCCCGCCCTGAACGACCCCGACGCGCCCATTTCCGTCCTCTACGTGCCCCTCGCCGACCCCGCTCAGCTCGCTGACGCCACCAACCCCGACCACGGGCTCTTCCGGGCGTTCGCCGACGAGTTCGGCCGCGTACACGGCGGGCAGCAGTTCGACACGGGTCACCTGGCCAGCGGATGGGCAGTCATGGCGCACGATGCGGTCCTGACCGCAGGCCTGGCCGTCCGCCACGCCATCGACCCGCCCCGGACCCCGCCCGGTGTCCGCGCCGTGAGGGCCCAGCTGTACCTCTTCGACGTCACCAACGTCGTCGAAGGAGCCGGCGGAGTCTTCCGTATCGACCCGAAGACCGGCAACCGCAAGAGCACGCACGACCCCCAGGTGGTACGCCTGGGCGCCCCGCCGCACCCCTAGGTGACACGCGAACCCCGCTGAGGCGGGCGCCTGCCGTCTCAGCGGGGTTCGTGCGGGTGGGCCGTGGTCACACCTCACCGCGGCGCGTACGTCTCATTCACGATCGGCCCCTGCGGCCGTGATGACGGCGATGAGGACGAGCAGGCTGACGGCGAGCGTGGTGACCTCTTGCGCGTTCCAGCCCTGCTGCAGTGCGAGGACCACGATGGCGCTGACGACGTAGGGCCAAGTACGACGTGGAGGTGTGCCGGGAGCGGTCATGATGTATCTCCTCATCTCGGGATCGGGATGGGATACACCGTCTCGGGCGACAGGAATGTTCGCTTGGACTGTTGGGTGTTTACGCAGGTCAGGAGCGGAAAGACGGGGCAACTGGCACGTTGTCCCGTGGGACAGATGCATGTTCAGGGGGCGGGATGGCAGGAAGGCCGCAGGGCGATCCGCGGGGACGGACGGAGGAGGCCAACGCATTTGCGATGTGGCTGCGCGTGGTGACGGAGGGGCGGACGACACGGGACTTGGCGGAGGAGTTGACGAAGGCGGGTTTCCCCTATGGCAAGACGTCATGGAGTGAGTTCCTCGCCGGCAGCCGGCTGCCGACCCCGGAGCTGGTCGAGGCGGTGGTGAAGTGCCGCGTCACGAAGGATCCGGCCGGACAGTTCGAGGCGGGGCTGCAGTTGCTGGAGGCGGCCAGGCAGGCCGGGCAGGCCGGGCAGGCCCCATCGGAGACGTTTCGTCCGGTTGCTCCTGGGGCGGATGTGCGGCTCGGCCCGGTGGCGCAGGCGTACAAGGACCTGGCCGATGCGCAGCGCAGGACTGCCGAAGCATGGCAGAAGCTGCACGAGTCCGAGGCGCTGCGACAGGCGCTGGAGAAGGCAGTGTCCGCGCTGGAGGCCAAATGCACGAGCCTGGAGATCGAGCTGGCGCAAGCCCACGAGGGCCGTGCCGAGCTGGAGCGGGAACTGGAACAGCTGCGCAGTTTCCGGGCCCGCGCGGGTGGCCAGCTGGAACACGCTCGCCAGCTGGAGAAGAAGGCGTTCAGGATCCTCACGGCCACCGAGCAGCAGTTGATTCGTGAGGAGGCTGCGGTACGCGATCTCGTGGTCCGGCCGGAGGCGACCCTCGCCCTGACCGCCCGGGAGCGGAGCCTGCCTCGACTGGAGCAGATCGCGAAGTTCCTGGAAGAGGTCGAGCACACCCTGCAGGCACGTGGCTCCGATCTCGGGAGACTCGCGCAGGAGCTCGGCCTTCAGGTCCAGCCACCCCCTCCCCACCTCACGCCGGCGAGCTCGGCGCCTCCCTTTGTCCCGGGACAACGAGAGGAAGAGCGGGACAACGCCGTGAGCAGCGAGGACGATGCTCTCGGGAATCCGCGGACGGGTGAGGGGCCGGGACGAAGCGTGCCCCTCTACTACACCGCTCTCGGTCTGCCGGCCGTCGCCCTGCTCAGCGTGGTCACGGCCGGATTCATGGCGGGGATGCAAGCGGAACCCGGCCCCGCGGTGTGGAAGCTCGCGCTCTACGGGCTGGCGGGGTTCGGCGCGATTTCCTGCGTGGTGTACATGCTCGTGGTGGTTCCCGAGAAGCGGTACGGGGTCGCCAGCCGCTTCTGGACCAGCCTTTTCGGCTTCCTCGCCTTCTGCTCCTGCGTCATCGGCCTGGTCGTCCCGGCGATCTGGCCGTCGAGTCCCTGGGGGCACTTCCTCGCGGACTTCGCCGGGCTCGTGTGACACCAGAGGACCAGGCCGGGGCGGAGCGCCTCGTCACCCGACGGCGTGGCGCTCCCTCAGCCACACAAGGCTGCCGCCCGGGCCTTCGGCACTCCCATGCCGAGCGGGAAGCCGGACACGCCTGCCGGCGGACAGAACGTGGCGGGGCGCGCCCGGGCACGTGGCCTTACGGGCGGACCGTGAGGCCGTCCAGGGTGAGGTCGAGCAGGCGCTCTGCCTGCTGCCGGTGTTGAGCACCCGCCGAGGTGAGGGCGATGCCTTCGAGGGCGGCGGCGATGTCGGTGGGTCCGATGTCGGTACGGATCACCCCGGCGGCCGCGCACGCGTCCATGAGCGAGGTGATGGCGGCCTGGATCATTTCCCGGCTGTGACCGTAGGGGTTGCCGCCCGTCGCGGTGATGGCGCGCAGTGCGTCGATCATGCCGTACTTGGCGGTGACGTAGTCCAGGAAGAGGCGGGTCCATGCGCGCAGGGCTTCGCCAGGTGACTTCTGCGCGAGCAGAGCGGGGGCCGCGTCGCACAGGTGGGCCACCTCGTTGCGGTAGACCGCCTCGACCAGCGCCTCCCGGGTGGGGAAGTTGCGGTACAGGGTCGCGCTGCCCACGCCCGCCTCCTTGGCGATGCGCTCCATCTGCGCGTCCAGCCCCTGCGTCGTGAACACGCGCACGGCAGTGGCGAGGATCTTCTCCCTGTTGCGCCGTGCGTCAGCCCGCAACGGTCGGTGCGCTCCGTCGGCCATCAGTGCTCGCCATCCCTCTCAGGGGTCCTTCAGCGTTGCCAAACGGAGACGCCCCCGTTTAGCCTGAGATAAGTGGGGGCATCCCCGGTTTCCACTCTAGGCCAGCGCACTGGCCTGCGCACACTCCACGAGAGGAAGCCGATCGATCATGTCGGGTATCCAGGGCAAGGTCATTGCGATCACAGGTGCCAGCAGCGGCATCGGCGAGGCGACCGCGACCCACCTCGCCGAAAAGGGCGCCCGGCTCGTGCTCGGTGCCCGCAGGCAGGACCGGCTGAACGCGGTCGTGGACGGCATCACGGCCAAGGGCGGCACCGCCACCGGCGTCATCGTCGACGTCACGCGCCGCGAGGACCTCCGGCGCCTGACGGACACGGCCGTCGACCTGTTCGGCCGCCTCGACGTCCTCGTCTCCAATGCGGGCACGATGGCCGTCTCGCCGTTCGACGACCTGCGCCAGGACGACTGGGACGCCATGGTCTCCACCCACATCACCGGCCTGCTCAACGGCATCGGGGCGGCACTTCCCGTCTTCCGCCGGCAGCGCTCCGGCCAGTTCGTCAACGTCGGCTCCACCGCGGCCTACGTCGTCAAGCCTCCCCAGGCCGTCTACGCGGCCACCAAGACGGCGGTGAAGGTGCTCACCGAGGGCCTGCGTCAGGAATCGGGCCCCGACCTGCGCGTCACCCTCGTCTCGCCCGGCTTCACCAACACCGAGGGCGTAGGCAGGGGAGCCGGCCCCGAGGTCGCGGCCGCGATGATCCGGCAGCGCGACGAGATCGCCATACCGCCCTCCGCCATCGCCTCAGCCATCGGCTACGCGATCGAGCAGCCCGACGGCGTCGACATCAGCGAGATCGTCGTCCGGCCCACTGCGCAGGCCTGACGGCGTTGTGCTGTGCGGCTTCCTCTCCGTGGTTCCCCGGGGCCCCACCTCGGTGTGGTGCTCGTGGGCTTGCTGCTCATCCGCGACAAGGGCGTCAGCCCTGGTCGGCGCTGGTCAGGGCGTTGGTGATCAGGCGCGTGGCGTAGTCGTGGTCGCCGGTGAGGCGGTTGATGTGCTCCGCGAGCAGGAGGGCGGTGGCTTCCAGGGGGTTCATCTCGTCCTGGGTCCAGTCCCCGTACTGCTTGCGCCACAGGCTGGGGCTCAGGCCGGTTCCCGCCGCGATGACCATGCCGGCCATGGTGGGGATGAACTCGGGACGGACGCTGCGGGGCATCGAGCGCATCGTGGCCACGAGCTCGGGCACCACGTACTCGATGACGTCCTTGCCGTGGTCCTCGTACGCCTTCCGCAGCCACGTGACGAACATGAAGACCAGCGTGCACGCCCCGTCCAGCAGGTCGTGTACTCCGCCGGGGCCCAGGGAAGCGATGAACGGGTCCATCAGCAGCAGTTGTTCGGGGTCGGCCCCGGTCCTGCCGTCGTAGATGGCCTTGAGGCGGGAGTCGATCACCATGAGCGCCGCACTCACATCGCCGGCGGGCGCGTACTGGGGGTCGCAGGTGGATGACAGCGGATCCTCCTCGGGTGACCGCGGCAGACTGTGCGGCTTCCATCGGGGCTTCCATCGGGGCTTCCATCGGGACGGGGCCGGCAGCGATCCCGTGATCCGCGCGTCGCTCGCAGCAGCGGGTCGGCCGGGCGGCCGTCACTGATGCGGGATGCCGATGCCGGCTGCGCGCAGGTTCGTCCGGAGCCGTCAAGGTGCGCGACCGGGACCACCTGCCCGTCGTGGCCATCGCCCACGAGGTCCTGGCTCTCTGGGACCGGCCCCAGACCGTACACACGCTCCTCGGAGGAGACCTCGGCCCCGCGGCATGACCGGCGGGCCGGCACGAGGAGTGCAAATCCGCACTCTGCGGGGGCTGAGCGCCGTAGTGGGCCCGTCCGGCCGACCACAGCGCTCTTCTGCCCCGAGCGGGTACGCGTGGAGTCAGCCGCCGTCGACGTAGGCTCGGGCCGCGACCATCACGTCGCGCATCCTGCCGTCGGCGATGCACTGCGCCGGCGCCTCGTCCTCAAGCTGCGGGTTCATGCCGATCATCCACGCGCGAGCCGTGTAGAGGCTTTCGGCGTCCTGGATGAGCTGGAAGACCTGCAGGGCCGCGCGCAGGCGCTGCTCCGACTCGGGTCGGGGAGTGGTGTCGCCCGATGCCCACTTGCCGACCTGCTTGGGATCGCTGATGCTGGCGATCCGTGCGGTCAGGCGCTGCCCCAGGTTCTCCTGGAGGAAGCGGGCGATCTCGCTGATGTGCATGCGCACCGTGGCGACGTGGGCTCTTTCGGCGCTGGCAACGCTCTTGGCGACGGGGGGCGTGGTGGTGTCGGAAGGCATGGTCAGGTCTCCCTCGTTGCCCTGACTGCGCGCCCGTCCGGTGGCGGGTCGCGTGTTCAGGCGACGGGTGTCGGGGTGTGCCCGCAGGACCTGGCTGTCGCGTACTGCCGCGAGGGCAGACGGAAGGGACGCTCGGTCTCGGCGAGCTGCGAACGCTTCGTGGTGTGTTTGCGACCCGCCGGGAAGCGTGTACCAGCGCGGGTGAGGTGGGGCGTGCCGACTAGCGGTCGGCACTCAGCATCGATGTATTCCGGTCCGCAGGGATCCGGCACATGGATGACTGGGGTGACCTGAGGGTGCAGAGCCCGTGGCGGGCGGTGGTGCCGCGATGCGTGGCGCGAGCCCGACGAGTAAGAACGCACTGACGGTGCAACGGGTGTTGCCCATGAGATCCCCCACATGCTCCAAGTTGGTCGATGTACTGGTTAGGTTACCCATTATCACCTTCCAACTCCACCTCTTAGGCAGAATTCAGCGCGTTCTCGACGGTGCGTCAACTGACCGGTTTGAGACCGGACTTCCATCTTGACCTGTGCATATGTTGCTGAGGTGGGAGGGCGGCCGGCGGTGTGGGGGTGGCAGGGAACGAGTTGTTTCGCTCTTTTGGACGACAGTGATGCGGTGACTTTCAGGTTGGCTTCAGCACCCTTTTCAGGTGGGCAGGGCGAGGGGCTTCAGGGGGGTGGGGGAGGCGCACCGGTCACAGCATCGTCAGGTCGTACTCCTCGGCCACCCGCCGCAGCGCCTCCGACTCGGGGAAGATCAGGCTGGTCTCCTCCTGCTTGAGCTCCACGTCGTTGAAGACGGCCCAGCACTGGCGCATCCCGAAGCGGGAGCGGTAGGCGATGCCGTGGATGAGGCGCTCCTGCTCCGAGGGGCCGGTGCGCTGGGTGATGGCCCACGCCGAGATCAGCCGGGTGATCCGGCGGTTGAAGCCCTGGATGTGCTCCGTGGTGAGCCTGTCCACGCCCTGTTCCGCCAGCTCGTCCTTGAGTTCGCGGGAGAGCGTCTCCAGGGTCCGCTCGTCGTCCACGTCGAGGAAGCGGGCCTCCTTGGGAGGCTGCAGGCGGACCAGGATGTGACGCGTGGTCCAGTCGCGGGGGATCTTGCCGGGGATCATGTAGGACGGCTTCATCCATTCGTCCCCGATGACCTCCCGCATCTTGGGGTCCACACGGAAGGGTGCTAAGGCCTCTGCGAAGCACCCGTCGTGCTGGGAGGCGCAGTAGAGGGTGTCGTAGCTGACCAGACTCCAGCGGTTTCCGCCCATCCGGGACGCGTCCTCCTGGCTGATCTTTTCGTACGTGACCGGGTTCTTGGCCTTCCCCAGGCGCCAGACGCCGTGGTCGGGCGCGGGAATGAGGACTACGTCCGGCTGTGCGGTGCCCCGGCTCATGCGGCCGCTCTCCTTGCTCCGGCCGCCCTCCGCGAGGCGCGGGCCGGTGATGCTCGTGGCTCGTACGGCGGCCGGACCGGCGGGGCGGTCCGGCCGCCGGGGGAGCCGGTCTCGTGACGGTGTGGTGCTCATGAGGGTGCTCATGGGCGGATGGCGCGCGCCCTACGGCGTATTGATCCGTGGCACATGCCGAACGATCATTTTCATGCCCGGGTACGACCGACGCGACCGGGTTGCGGTGGCCATCGGGGGCGCACGAAGGAACGCAGGGGGCGCATGCGGGGTGATCAGGCTCCGCCCGCCCGGCACCGGGCGAGGTTGACCTCCACCGCGGCGGCTCCGGCGTCCCCGGCGAAGGAGAGCACGACGCGCCCGCCGACCGCCGACGGGTGAGCGGCGAGGCTGCGTACGGGGCTCCCCACCGCGAGCAGCAGCCGGCACTGCCCGGTGACGGCGTCCCAGATGCGGATGGTCCCGTCGGCCGCGCCGGAGGCGACGAAGCTGCCCTGGCCCTCCGCGTTCCACAGGGCCAGGGCGTGCACGGCCGCGGTGTGGCCGGTCAGCGGCTCACCCAGGGGGCGGCGCCCGCGCAGGTCCCACAGCCGCACCGTGCCCGTGTCGCCGCCGCTGGCCAGATGCGGCGGAAGGCCGCCCAGCGGGCCGGGGTTGATGGCGACGGCGTGCAGGAGCCCCTGGTCGCAGCGCAGGGGACCGCCCAGCGCACCACCGCGTTCCGCGTCCCACAGCCGTACGGTGCCGTCGGAGCTGGCGGAGGCGAACCAGTCCCCGCCCCCCTCGCACGAGGCGGCCGCCACCGCCAGGACCCGCAGGCCGTGACCGGTCCACTCGCGCAGCGGACCGGGGCGGTCCAGATCCCACAGCCGGACCGTCTCGTCGTCCCCGCCGCTCAGCAGCAGATGCCGGCCGTCCGCCGTGGCACAGCCGGCAAGGGCGCGGACGGGGAGGAAGTGCCCCTCCAGGACGTCCGGCAACGCCTGCCGGGTGCCCGCGTCCCACAGCCGGATGCCGTGGTCGTCACATCCGGCCGACACCAGTACGCGCCCCTCCCGCCGGCGCGCCCAGGCCAGCGCGGACGGCGGCCGGCCGGTGTCGATCCGGGCGACCGCGTCCCCCGTGCCGATGTCCCGCACGTCGATGTGCGGGTGTCCGCCGCCGAGCGCGAACCAGGACGGGCCGCGCAGGTCCCCCGGCTCCGGCAGGGCCAGCGCCCCGCCCGTCGGCGCCGGCTCGGCAGGCGTACGGGCGGTGGCGAGCGCGCGCTCCAGGACCTCCCGGTTCCACAGGCGCAGCGTGCCGTCGGTGGAGGCCGACGCCAGGATCCCGGAATCCGGGGAGGCGACGGGGCTGAGCGCGGTCACGGCGGCGGTGTGCCCGCCGAGCAGCGCCGGAGGCTCCTTCGCGGCGGTGTCCCATCGGGAGATGTCCCATACGGCGATGCGGCTGCCCGTCCCGGCCGCGAGGAGGTGGCGTTCGCCCAGGGCGAGGGCGGCCAGGCTGCTCACCGGCTCGCCGGCGCCGGTGAGGGTGGCGAGCGGTCCGCCGGTGCCCCAGACGGTGACACTCCCGTCCGCGTGGCCGGCCGCGACCGTCCCCGGCCGCGTGGTCGGAGCGAGTACGCGTACGTCGCCCGGGAACTCGAACCGCGCCACCTCCACCTCGGCCGCCGTGTCCCGGAACGCCAGGAAAGCGCCGTCGGCGATCGCCAGCAACGGCCGGCCGGGCGCCTCCTCCACCGCCGCCAGCGCGGTGGCCGCCGTACGCGGTGTGTCCCCCGGCAGGGTCAGCAGCTCCAGCGGGCCCATCCGCTCGTTCCACCAGACCACCACTCCGTCCCCGTTGACGCAGAGCACCGCGAGCTCGTGCCCGCTGTCGCGGTACGCGCACACGTCGGCGATCCAGATCCCGCCGGGCCGGTGGACCTGGTCGACGAGGCGGCCGGTCGCGGGGTCCCAGAGGCGGACGGTGCCGTCCGTACTGCCGGACACGAGCAGCGGCGACTGCGCGGGGCGCGGCGCGAGGAGCAGGTGGCGCACGGATCCCTCGTGGGCGCCGATCCGTTCGCGGACCGCCGTTCCCTCGACCGCGTCGATCAGTTCGATGCCGCCGTCGTCGTCGCCCGCCGCGAGGGCGGGGCGCCCGTCGGGTGCCGGCAGCGCCGTCAGGGAACGGACGGTGGCGTCGAGGGTGGCCAGGACGTTCACGGGCGGCGTCCACTGGGACCACAGCACCGCCAGCGGCCCCGCCGCCTCTTCGGGGGTACGCGGGCGCGGCAGGCCGGGATGGCGCAGCGCCGTGTACGCCAGGTGCAGGCTGGCCAGGCGCGAGGGGTGGTCCTCCCGGTCCGCCCGGTGCAGGTACGGCTCGACCGCGGCCCACGCCTCCAGCCAGAGCCGGCCCTCCTGCCCCCGGCCCGGGCCCAGCAGCCCGCGGATCGGGCTGCCGGTCAGCCACGGCAGTACGTCGGCCGGCACGTGCGCGTCGTCCAGGACCCCGCCCAGACGGGCGTGGCGCGCGAGGTACCGCCGTACGTACGGGTGCGGGGCGGTGCCGGCGGCGCTGCCGCCGGTGTGCGGCGCGGCCAGATCGGCGAGCGCCCGCGCGATGCGGGCGTGCACGGCGGCATCGTCGTCCCTGTACTTGTCCTCGTACGCGTCCCCCGGCGCGCCGGTCCCCGTAACCTCATCAGCCCCGCCAGCCCCATGATTCTTATCAGTCGTATCGGCAGGCTCATCCTGACCATCCGTCATTCCCATCCCCCCACCAGGTGCCGCGCCGCCCACAGGCCAGGCGCGCAGGACAGCGGCCAGCCGCTCGTGCGCCGGCCGGTACACCCGCTGATCCTCTTCCACGTCACGGGTGAGATACCCAGTCAGGCGGCCTTCCAGCAGCACCCGGATCTTGGCATCGGCATCCCGCAGGGCCTCCCCGTGGACGGCGGACGCGACAGCGGGCCACACCTCCCCCCAGGCGATGCCGCGCCCCTGCGCGAACGCCGTCGCGCGCAGCAGCGCCAGCGCCTCGTCCGCCCCCAGGCCGTCCTCCGCCGACCTCGCCAGATCGTCCTTCAGCAGTCCCGTCGTGCCCTCGCCCAGCCGCGCGAGCCAGCCGGCGTCGGCCTGCAGCCGCGGCCCCTCGGTGCGCAGCTGCTGCGCCGCCACGCGGGCGTCGAGGAAGGACCGCCCCACCGCCTCGGCCACCGTCCGCGAGACCTCGGCCAGGTCGTGTCCCGCCCAGTTGGCCTCCCCGTCCAGGAGGGCCCGTACGTACCCCTCGACGTCCTTGCCCATGTCCTCGTCGTCGGTACGCAGCACCGCCGCCCCGGGGAACGCATCCCGCAGCCGGCCCAGCAGTTCCCGGCCGCCGCCGCCGCCGCCGCCGCCGCCGCCGCCGCCGCCGCCGCCGCCGTCCGGGACGAGGCCCTCGGCGCCATCGCTGCTGCGGACGGCGACGACCAGCCGTACCCCGCGCCGTACGGGCGACGACGGCGCGGCGCCGGACAGGTGTCCGGCCAGCGGTACCAGGACCTGGTGCACCACCGCCGCCGGGTCGGTCGCCTCGTCCAGGGCGTCGACGACGACCGTCACCATGGGGCCGGGCGAGCCGAGGAACCTCCGCAGCCCGAACTGCCAGCGGCTCAGCTGGTCCCTGCCCGAGGGGTCCGCCGCGGCCCCCAGCTTCTTCGCGATGACCGTCAGCAGCCCCAGCGGCTCCCGGTTCTGCGCGGTGACCGCGATGGTCACCGCCCCCTCGTCCGGGACGGTGTCCGGCGGGCAGTGGCCGACGGCGGCCGCGAACAGGGCCGACGTCCTGAACGTCGCGTCGCTCAAGGTCACCGCACGGCCCAGGATCGCCGATTTCCCGCTCGCGGTGATGCCCGTGACGAGGAGGACCCCCGGCGCGCCCTCCAGGAAGGAGACCACCGAGGCGTTCAGGCGCCCCCGGCCCGAGAAGTACCAGCCGGTGTCGTCGGCGCCGGTGCGGCCACTGGCCTTCTCCAGCCAGTAGCCCAGGTCCTCCAGGGTCGCCGCCACCTCCCGCCGGCTCTCCTCCACCGCGGCCTGCTCCGGCCGGTGGCCCGGGTTCGGCAGCGCGGCGGTCGCCACGTGCAGCTTGCCGCCCATCAGCGGGCGGCAGTCGAGTGACAGGCTCCGGCCGAGCTCCGCGCCGACCGCCAGCGAGGCCTGGTACAGGGCCCGGCTGAACTCGTCCATCGTCAGGTACGGGCGGGTGATCCCGCCGGCCGTACGCAGCCACTCGTGGGCCCGGCGCAGAACGAGCGCGAACTCCCCGCCCATCACCCGCATCTTGGGCGCCGCGGTGGTCAGGACGTTCAGCGTGGCCCGCGTGGTGCGCGCGGTGTCCAGGCTCCGTGAGAGTTCCAGCAGCTCCCCTCCCACGTCGGCGGACTCGCACATGTTCACGATCACCAGGACGTCCCGGGCGTGCGAGTCGAGCGCGGCGATCGCGATCTCCGTCGTACGCAGCCCCGTCGCCAGGAGCCGATGGGTCTCGGTGTCCTGCAGGACCGCGAAGTGCTTGGCCGCGCCCGAGGTGAGGCCGTGGCCCGACACGTACAGCACCACGGGGACGTCCGCCTCCGCGTCCCGGATCCCCGACGTCTCCAGGAAGCGCTCCACGTCATGACGGCTGGTCACCGGCTGCGCGGGCGCCACCTTCACGAATCCGGGCCCGGCCGGAGGCGGCCGCTCCCACCACAGCGCCACCGCCTCCAGCTGCGCGCCGAGGGCCTGCCGCAGCGCCTCGGTCCCGTCCTCCATCGGCAGGACGTACAAGGTGCCGGCAGGCTGCGCCGCCACCACCGGCAGCGCAGCCTCCTCCACCGCATCGGCTAAGCCGATCTCGCCCCGCTGCCCGTCCACGGTCCCTATTCTTCACTGCCATGAACACGCAGCAGCCCCAGCACCGGCACGGCACAGACGACTTACCCGACTACGTCACCCAGGACGCGGTGGTCGTCGTACCGGGGATCATGGGCAGCACCCTCCGCGACACGAGCACCGGCAAGGACGTCTGGGGCCTCGGCGGCGTCTCCTGGCTGCTGAAGGCCTGGACCACGCCCTCCGGCCTGAAGTCCCTGGCCATGACCGAGGACGAGCTGGCGGGCAAGACCGGCCGCATCGAGGCGACCGGCCTCCTCAAGCACTCCGCCTGGACCCCGTACCTCGCCGGCAGCGAGCCGTACACCGACCTGGTCGACACGATCCGCACCAGCGTCGCAGACGACGCCGCGATCCTGGAGTTCGCCTACGACTGGCGCCTGCCCGTCGCCACCAACGGCCGTCTCCTGGCCGACGCCGCGCGCCTGCACCTGACCGACTGGCGCCGCCACCCCGCCCACGCCCGGGCCCGCCGCCACCGCCAGGACCAGCGGGAGGGACGGCTCGTCTTCGTCGCCCACTCCATGGGCGGGCTCGTCACCCGCGCGGCCCTCGACCCCGGCTACGACAGCGACCTCCAGGCCGACACCCGGGGCGTCATCACCCTCGGCACGCCCTTCCGGGGCTCGGTCAAGGCGGCCGTCATCCTCGCCACCGGCCGGGGTACCCCCGTACGGCTGCCGCACCGCAAACTCCGGGCCATCTGCGCCACGATGCCCGGCCTCCACGACCTGCTGCCGCAGTACCGGAGCCTGCGCGCGGGGGACGACGTACGCCACCTCGCACCGAGCGACGTCGCGGCCATCGGCGGCGACGCCGAACTGGCGCGCAACGCGGCCCGCTTCCACCACGGCCAGAAGAGCATCACCCTGCCCGGCCACCGCTCGGTCGTCGGCATCAACCAGCCCACCTGGCAGAACCTGACGATCACCGACGGCAAGGTCGAGGCACACCTGGACGGCGCCCGGCAGAACTCCGACGGGACCTTCATCCTCGACCGGCACGACCGCGTCCGGTACTTCCAGGTGTACGGCGACGGCACCGTCTACAAGGAGTCGGCGATCCTCACCGACATCATCACCCACCTGCCGCTCCAGCACGGCGACGTCGCCAAGGCGCAGACCGCCCTCGACGCCGTCACCGAGATCGTCCGCGACGACATCAACCCCGGCCCGCCCCAGGGCGAAGCCGGCTGCGGCCTGAGCGCCCCGGACCTGGTCCAGGCGGGCCGTCCCTGGAAGCTCCACCTCACCGACGTCGACACCCTCTCGGGCCTGACCTGCCGCCTCACGGACCTGGAGAACCCCACCCGCCCGACCCCGCTCACCCTGACCTGGGAGGACGGCGTGGCCACCGCAACGGCAACCGCCCCCGCCCCGGGCCTGTACCGCATCGACGTCCGCACCCCGGACGGCTGCGACATCACCCAACTGGCCATGGCCGCCGACCCGGACGAGCCCCTGGCGGAGGCGGAGGACTGACCCCGGCACCGCCTGGCCGACACCGCATACCGTCTGCTGCCGACCTGACGGCCCGGCGTCACTTCAAATGCCGGGCGAAGAAGCGGTCCCCGTCCTCCACCTCGAACCACGGGGCGCCGTCACGCAGCCGCCGGGGCCGCCTCCGTGCGGGTGGCGGCCCCGGCGGGACGGAGAGGCGAGGGATGCTACCTCACGAGCCAGGTCTGGGCGTCGTTGCCGGGATCGCAGTTCCACTGCATCAGCTGGCTGCCGGGGCCGCTGACCGTGTCAAGGCACATGGAGGTGCCCGAGTGGATGAACTGCTGGTAGACGATTCCGTTCACGATGCGGAAGCTCTGCACCCACTGCTCCGAGGCGGTCCCGTTGCAGTAGTACTCGTCGACTGTCTCGCCGGGGTTCGCCGTGCCGTCGTTGACTTCCATGCAGTAGCCGCCCGCCTGGTTCACGAGGTAGTACGTGGAGGCGGCCGGCGCGGCCACGAAGGCCCACTTCTGGGCGGCGGACAACGCGTTGCAGTCGGCGAGCCGGAGTCTCACGTTGAGGGCCCCGCGCGGCGCCTCCACGCATTGGTTGTAGGCAAGGTTCACGATCTGGTGGTAGCTGCCCGCGGCCGCGGTGGCCGTGATACGGGCGTCGACGTTCGCTCCGGGCTGCACCGCGTTGGCCTCGGTCGCGGTGGCGACCGTGCCCGACGCGATCAGCAGCGCACCCGAAACGGCTGCCAGGGCGGCGCGTGTCTTCTTCGTTTTCCTGGTCACTTGCCTCTGCTCCTTCGGTCGGGAAGACGCCCCATGCCGACGTGCCGGCATCCGCACACTGAATGGGTCGCCGCGAGTGCGTCGCATCACGGTGCCAAGCCGACCACGGACAAACGTTGGACAATCGTTGAATCGGACCGTCCGAGCCGGGTAATGAAGACGCGTTCGAGTTGCGGCCTCGTGGGGAGTGCGGTCGGGATGACGGTGGAATTCAGCGTGCTGGGCAGCGTTGAGGCCAGCATCGATGGCCGGTCTGTGGTGCTCGGGCATGCACGCCAGCGGGCCGTGCTGGCGGTACTACTGGTCGATGTCGGCAATCTGGTGACGACCGATCAGCTGACGGACCGGGTCTGGGGAAGCCGTCCTCCACGGCAGGCCGTCCCTACCCTGCGCAGTTATCTCTCCCGGCTGAGACAGGCCCTGGCCGCCACCGGCGAGGCAGTCATCGCCCGGCAGCCGGGCGGTTACGCTCTGACCACCGCCCGCTCCGTGACCGTGGACATGCACGCCTTCCGCCACCTTGCCGCACAGGCCCGTGCCGCCGGTGACGACACCCGCGCCGCGGCCCTGTTCGAACAGGCCCTGCGGCTGTGGCGCGCGGAACCCTTTGCCGCCCTGGACACGCCCTGGCTGAACGCCATGCGCGAGACGCTCGTCCAGGAACGCCGGGCGGCTCAACTCGATTGGAGCGACGTGCGATTACGCCTGGGCGAGCACGTCGCCCTGTTGCCCGAACTGTCAGCACGCGCCGCAGCGCACCCCCTGGACGAACATCTGGCAGGGCAGCTGATGCTCGCACTGCACCGCTGCGGCCGCTCCGCCGAAGCCCTGGACCACTACCGGCGCACCCGCAGCCGGCTGGCCCGGGAGCTGGGAATCGACCCAGGGCGGCACCTGCAGGACATCCAGGCCGCCGTACTGCAACAGGACGCCGTCCCCGCCCCTGTCCAGTCCACGCAGCCGCAAGACCCGGCACAGCTGAGTACGATCCCTGCGCAGCTGCCGCTGTCCGTCGCGGCCTTCGCCGGCCGCAAGAGCGAACTCGCCCAGCTCGACGGCCTCCTGCCCCGCACGGCCGAGGCCCCCTCCGCGCGGCCTGCCGCAGTGGTGATCTCGGCGGTGTCCGGCACCGCCGGGGTGGGCAAGACCGCACTGGCCGTGCACTGGGCCCACCGCGTACGGGACGCTTTCCCCGACGGGCAGCTGTATGCGAACCTGCGCGGATTCGACCCAGGGGGTTCCGTGGTGGACCCGGCCGAGGCGGTCCGGGGGTTCCTGGACGCCCTGGGGGTGCCCCCGGCCCGCGTCCCGAACGGCCTGGAAGCACAAGCAGGCCTGTACCGCAGTCTGCTGGCCGGCCGACGGGTACTCGTGGTGCTGGACAACGCCCGCGACGCCGAACACGTCCGCCCGCTCCTGCCCGGCGCGCCCGGCTCTCTGGTCCTCGTCACCAGCCGCAACCGCCTCACCGGCCTGGCCGCGACCGAAGGCTCCCATCTGCTGACCGTGGACCTCCTCACCCCCGCACAGGCCAGGGGCCTGCTGACCAGCCGCCTCGGCGCCCACCGGACCGCAGCCGAACCCGCCGCCGTCGACGAGATCGTCACCCGGTGCACCGGGCTGCCGCTGGCCCTGGCGATAACGGCCGCCCGCGCCGCCGCCCAGCCCCATCTCCCGCTCACCGCCCTCGCCCACGAACTGCGTGAAGCCGGCAGCCGCCTGGACGCCCTGGACGGCGGGGACCCGGCCAGCCAGGTACGGGCCGTGTTCTCCACGTCGTACCGGGCGCTGAGCGCCGACGCCGCCCGGCTCTTCCGGCTCCTCGGACTCCACCCCGGACCCCACACCACCCTGCCCGCAGCCGCCTCCCTGGCCGGTCTGTCACGTGCCCGCACCGGCGCCCTGCTGACCGAACTGACCCGCGGCAACCTCCTCACCGAACACACCCCGGGCCGATACGCCTTCCACGACCTGCTGCGTACCTACGCCACCGAACTGGTCACCACACACGACAGCCACGGCACCCGGCGATCGGCCGTGCACCGCATGCTCGACCACTACCTGCACACCGCCCACGCCGCCGACGCGCTCCTGGCCCGCAGAAGGGACCCGATCAGCGTGGCCCCCGCCCAACCGGGAACCGCTGCCGAGGAACTCCTGGAACGCCGCGAGGTGCTGGCCTGGTTCAGCGCCGAGCACCCCGTCGTCCTCGCCGCCATCGAGCAGGCTCCGGCCGGCTTCGAGACCCACACCTGGCAGCTCGCAACGGTCACTGCCACCTTCCTCAAGCGGCAGGGACGCTGGCCCGCGCTGGCCGCCGCTCACACGGCCGCCCTGAGCGCAGCACTGCGCCGGAACGACAAGACCGGAGAGGCCAACGCCCACCGCGGCCTCGCACTCGCCCGGACACATCTGAACCGCCCCGACGACGCCCGCGCCCACTACGCACTCGCGTTGGACCTGTTCAGGGAACTCGACGACCACGCGGGCCAGGCACGCATCCACAAACACCTCGGCAGGATGTCCGCGGACCGGGGCGAGCACCGCAAGGCACTCGGCCACGCCCGCCAGGCCCTCGCTCACTACAGAGCCGCACACAACCGGCTCGGACAAGCCGGCGCTCTCGACCACATCGGCCGGAACCTCGTCAGACTCGGCGACGGCCGGTCGACGGCACTTTCCTACAGCCTGCAGGCCCTCGCACTCGTCGAGGAAATCCGGGACCTCAACGGCCAGGCCAGGACCTGGAGAAGTCTCGGCTACATCCATCATCACCTCGGCCGGTACGAGCACGCCATCGACTGCTACCGGCACGCTGTCGACCTCGTCCGCAAGACCGACGACCGCTTCCACGAAGCCACCAGCCTCGCCGACCTCGGCGACACCCATCACGCCGCAGCCCACCCCGACGCCGCTCACCACGCTTGGACCCAGGCCCTGGCCATCACGGACGACATCGGACTTCCGGACACAGCCCCGCTGCGAGCCAAACTCCTGCAGAACTCACGTCCGAGGCGGGGGCCGCGTCGGCAGGCGCCACACCAAGATCATCTCACTCGTGAACAGCAATAACGGGACAACCCTCAGGGCGTCCGAACCGTCGGTGAGGGAGGCGTGGGAGACACGGGACCGGGCACGTGGGGGCTCAGTTGTTCGGGCGTTCCGATGACCAGGGGGAGCACGGCAGGTGAGGGGACCACCGAGTCGTGCGTCGCGGGCAGCAGGGCATCGCGGAAGGCCTTCGCCGACTGCGGGTTCTGCGCGCACTGCCATACGCCGTGCGGACAGTAGTCAGTGATGGTGTGGTAAAGGGGCTTCTGCTGCTCGATCCACTCAAGCATGCGACGTACATACTCGGGATTGTCCCCTTGCTGGAACAGTCCCCACTCCGGGTACGAGATCGGCTTTCCGTGCGCCTTCGCGAAGTCGACCTGTTGCTGGAGCCCGTACGGCTGGGTGACTTGCTCGTCGAAGGTGCGGCCGGGCTCCTGGTCGTACGAATCCATTCCGATGACATCGACCACGTCGTCACCCGGGTAGCACTCGGTCCAGCCGATCGCGTCCGTACCCCGGCTCGGGGCGAAATCGAACCTGAACTTCTGTCCGGGCACGGACCGCATGGTATTGACGATGCGCTTCCAGTAGGCCTTCCAGTTCTCCGGGTCGGGACCGCAGCGGTGGGTGTAGGTGACCCCGTTCATCTCCCAACCGAGCACGAGGATGGTGTCCGGCACGCCCAGTTCCACCAGCCGTTCGGCAAGCTTCTTGAAGTGCCCGTCGTACTGGCCCTGCGCACCCGCTTTGAGCAGCAGGGCGACTTGGCCGTCGGACACCCGGTCCTCGTTGTGCTCCTGCATGGGAACGTTGAGGACGAACATCCGGTTCTCGTCGCCCTGGCGCCACTGCGCCCAGTCCTTGAGGAAGCTCACGTTCCCCTCGATCCCGGCCCACTGGTCGCCGGGCAGGTAGGTGTGCCCCACCCGAATCTCCTTGCCGCCCAGCCAGCGCGACAGGTTCGGGATCTGGGCCACTCCGAGCGGCCCGTAGTCGAGATAGGCGCCCATGGCGACGTCGGAGCCCTCGGGCTCTTCCTGCCCGGGCACCGTGAGTGCAGCGCCGACGGCGAGCAGTCCGGCCGTGACCGTACCGATGCAGGTGATCGCCAATCGGCGACGTCGTCTGGACATGGCGTCTCCCGATCTTTGCCGAACCGGTTTGCTTATTAAAGATGTTAGGCATCACATCCGATGAATGGCCTGTCCGGTGACTGCCGCATGTAAGCCATTCGTAGATGCCCACCATCCCCCCGCTTGGTGTGGACGTGCCGGCTTTCCGCTGGTCAGGGTTGCTTTTCGTGTGGTGGACCGATGGTTCTGCCGGTGGCGCGGGTTCTCCAGGTGCTGCCTTGCTGTCTTTGGCTCGTCAGGGTGAATCTTTGCGAAGTCTGCGGTGGGGCTGGTGCGGTGGCAGGTGGCCTGGCAAGGGCCTTCGGCGTGATCTCGTAGAAGCCGGACGGGTGAAAGTTGCCGGAACGGAAGAAAGCCCTCGGCGGCGTCTGCGGAGACCGACAGGAAGCCGATGCCGTCGAAGATGATCAGGCCGGACCGGATCAGGCGGGTCATCGCCTGGCCGGATTGCTTCGGCAGTCTTCGGCTGCATCTTTCCAGTGCCTGTGTTGGCCGCTTCGACCGGCCACGGTGCCGCCCCGGGTCCACGAGCGGAGAAGGCGGCTCTTGTTGACCTCGTCGGTGAAGACCGGCAGGCGCCCTCGGGCTCGGCGAAGTCCTCTTAGTGGGACGGAGATTGACGGCGCTGGCTGGGACACAAGTACGGATCCTCCGGCCATAGTGGTATCCGAGGGTGCCGGTGAGCCCAGCGCCACGATTTTCGCGTGGATCCGGTCGGCCCCGATCCGGCCGCCGGACCGCTCGATCAGTTCCTGGATCTCGCGCGGAATTCGAATACCGCTTCACGGTGTGATGGCCGACGTCGGCTGACTCGACGGCCGCTCAGTAACCGCCCCTGAGGAAATATGTTTCAGGAATCCCCGTGATCTCCACTTCGGTCTTCGCGCCGGCCAGGAGAACAGGCAGCCAGATCCTGTTATTACTGGCTCTTATGCATCAGGCGAGCCGGACGATTCATGCTGGCGTTCGATCCGCACGGCCCGCACGGGTAGTGCGCGGCCGCGCGTGAGCACTGTGGAGCGCCCCCGGTGCGCGGCATCGGCTGACCTCCGATTATGTGCTTGCAGCGGAAGGCGCCTGCCGCGGAACCCGATCGTGCTCCATATCCCGTGCCTGGAGCCGACAAGAAGACTGCTGTGCGGACGGGGTGCGGATCACGGGTCCGATGCGTCCCGGAGAGCGTGGAACAGATAAATTATCTGGTTGGCACGCATTGCTTCACCATCGTCACCTGGATGGAGCATACCCTCCCCAGCTCCTGAAGCGTTGAGTGGACTATGACGCACTCGGCAATTTTGTTGCAGAACGCAGAAAGCGGCGAATGCAACGGTCGCACTTGGGCCGCAACAGCAGGGAAATGGAGATACAAGCCAACAGGCTGGGACTCGGGCAAGAGTGCGACGCTTCAACATGAGGGGCAGGAGGTCCAGCTGCAGTATTCCTCCTCGGCCTTCGAGGACTTCCTGGACGCGATGAGCAGGATCCGGAACGAGTGCAACCGACGGTCGCAGTGCGTCGCACCGCTCAAGGCATCGGCCGGCGAGCGCTCCGGGCAGATGTCCCGTGTATGAGCAGTACGGTTGCCATCCGCTGCCGGATCCCCTCGCGTTCTGGCCGGGGCCGGACCACGAGAACCATGCTGCCCACGGGCAGCCGCTCCTCGGGCTGGGCGAGGTGAACGGCCCGGCAGAGGAACTGGCCCATCTCTTTCAGGAGGCCATGGGGCCGAGTCAGACAGAGCTGGTCGACCGAGTCGGTTTCGAGGAAACCGGTGACACGGACAGCATCGTCGGCCTTGCCACCGGGCTGTCCCAGGGAGCCAGCCCACGGCCGCGAACAGCGTCCCCCAACGGGCACCGTCGGATCCCGGCGAGGACGTCGGTGGTGAATCTCCTCCGAACCGGCAGCTTCTTCACCGCCGTGCTGGTCGCCCTCATCGGTGCCCTGGTGAGCATTTTCAGCGGTCTGGCCATCTGCGGGGCCCTGCGCCACAGCGCCGGACCGCACACCGCGCACGACGTGGCCAGTTGGTGGCCCCTGTTGATCTACGGGCCCTGGATGGTCGCCTCCCTGTCCATCCTCCGGGCCGCCCTGCACCAACGCCGGGCCGTTCATTCCTGGTCCGTCGTCCTGTTGTTCTCCACACTTGCCACGTTTCTCTGCGTGGCTCAGGCACCCAGAACGTTCGCTGCGCAGGCGGCGGCCACCCTTCCTCCCATTGCCGCGCTGGCCTGCTTCCAGCAACTCGTCCGCCAGATCACACTCACACGACCGCCTCGCCAACCCGCCCCACGACACCGCAACCGCAGATTCGCCTCGTTCCGGCCATCGGCCACAGCGGGCAGCCTGGGCGCTGCTCTCCCCGACTACTCGATGACGGACCAAAGGGACACTGCCCCGGCCTCCCCCGCCTACAGATTCCGCTACGGATCATGAATGTCGTGCAATTGGGGCGGCCAGGCTCGCCAGATCAGCCTGCCGTCCCCGTAACAGTCCTGCGGCGGATCGATGTGCACCCCGAGAAGGGCGGCGGCGAAGGAATCCGCAGCAACGGTCCAGCTGAGGGCGCCGTCGCCGGAACTCGGCGCCATGCGAGGGCATCACTGACTTCCCGGACACCTGGGTCCTTCCCGGATTACAAGGGGCGTGATCACTTGTATCTCAGGAACGAAGATCGAAACCGATAGGTCACGGGCGCTGCGCGGTCTCAGCCCTACGGGTCTCCCGCGCTCACCAGCCGCGACAGGGCATCGGTGATCGCACCCCGGTCGACCGGTCCCCGACCGACCGGTCCGCGATGCGCTTCATCTGTCGTTCTCGGGCGGCGTCCTGGGTCTCACAGATGTTGAGCCTTGACCTGCATGCTTGCCTGGCCACCCCGGACGTCTCCTACGCAGCCGGCGTGACAGTCGAACGATCACACGCCCAGGCAGGGTTGGCAGGGCGGAATCGGCGCGAGACCTCGTGGCAACGACGTGCTCCGGAAGCCCAGATCGATGTCCTGCTGGAGGTTCACCCTCCAATGCGGTGCGTACGAGGTCCCGGCCCCGCCTGTTGAGGGAGGGTTCGTCTGCGCAAGGACCGGCACAAGTACCGGCCACCGTCGGCCAACAGCCAACTCGCCCGGGCTGTCGCGGTGTTCGCCCAGGTCATGCAGGATGCGGTCTATGAGGACGCTGTACGTACCGCGACGGAGACGGGCAAGTCGATCACCCCTGTGCCGAAGGAACTCGGCGCTGACGACACGGCATTGGTTGCGGGCCCGCCGGTCGGGCGGGGGTGACGCGTTCGCGGAGAGTGAGCGGCAGGAGCCGGCCCGGCCGCGGCGGCGGAACGCGGAGCCGGCCAAGGAGAGCACACAGTTGTCGATGGAATGTGACGTCCTCGAACGCTGCGTGGTCCTCTGGGCGAAGTAGCTGCGGCGGCCGCGGCGTCGGTGGCCGCGGGTCATCGGCGATCGGAGGCCCGAGTACGGCATCCCGCACACGGTCAGCGGGACGGGGCGGTGTCCGACCCGGCCGGGGACGAGGCCGACCGCCGCGGACTTCGTACGCCGCGGCTTCAACGCCGAGGAGGATCGCCGGCGCTGCCACGGGCCGAGAGTGACGCGGTCCATGGGATGCAGGAGGCGTGCTTCGACAACGCCATGAGCGAGGCGTTCAACAGCGCCTTCAAAGTCGACTGCGTCCACCAGTACACCCTCACCAGCCGTGCGGAGGCCCGCGTCAGGATCGCCGCCTGGATCACCGACTTCCACAACCCCCGTCGACTGCACCGTCTGCCACTTCAAGAGTCCGATCGACTGTGAGTACGAGTACCGGGCCGGCCTCACCTGGGACTGGCCGGGCCGGCGAGGTCGCATTGCCGCGGAGGGGGCCACGCGACCACAGCGGAAGGCGGGACCTCCAGCCCGAGGGCTGGACCACCGAACTGTGCGCCGCTGATGTCGTTCCGTCTTGTCGAAGAACTCCTGTTGATAGCAATGCATCAACAAAGCGGAACGCTCACGGTCGTGCTCGTTTCAGACATAGAAGAGACGGATCCAGGGCCCGTTGATAATGGTGGGCGCCGGCATGACGCACCTGCCGCGGGGCGTGTGGTCAGGGCCTGCCGGGCGTGCCACCAGGGCGTGTTCGCCTCTGCCGCATCGTGGGCCGGCTGGCTCGCCGGCCCACGCCACCCGGTCCGTCCCCCAGGGCGGGGCGGTGATCGGGGTTGGTTTCGGGGGCACTTCACAACCGCGGGGCGATGACTCCCCGAGCGACCGACACTCCGATTGTCCGTATTTGCCCGGATAGGCCCCGATTTATGTGTTCCTATGTGGCTCACCTCCCCGTGGTCGGCGGGGAGATGGCAGGTGCCACATCGAGGAGAGAGTGCGTCAGATGTTTGGATCAGAGGGCATGGGCAAGCAGCGCGGTTCACGGTCTGCGGTACTGAGTCGTCACTGGCGGGTGGCGGTTCTGATGGCTGCTGGTTTCGCCACCGTGGTCGGTGGCGGCGCCGGTGGAGCATCGGCAGCCGCTGGCGCGGCGGCGCATGTGGCCTCTGCCGCCGCTCCGCGTGGAGGTAACGGCGAAGAGGGTGGCCCGCGGCCTGATGGTGCACAGGCCCACAAGGAAGAGGGCGGCAGGGGA
Organism: Streptomyces sp. NPDC097981; assembly: GCF_040302565.1. Classification (NCBI taxonomy): domain Bacteria; kingdom Bacillati; phylum Actinomycetota; class Actinomycetes; order Kitasatosporales; family Streptomycetaceae; genus Streptomyces; species Streptomyces sp. NPDC097981. The sequence continues at coordinate 42,790 of NZ_JBEORW010000035.1, read as the reverse complement.
CCGGAGGGCAAGGAGCACGGCGGCCGGGAGCACGGCGGCCGGGAGCACGGCGGCAAGGAGGAGGCCGGCCAGGAGCACGGCGGCCAGGAGGAGGCCGGCAAGGCGGAAGCCGGCAAGGAGCACGGCGGCCAGGAGCAGGGCGGCAAGGAGGAGGCCGGCAAGGAGCACGGCGGCCAGGAGTACGGCGACAAGGAGGGGGCCCGCAAGGAAGCGGACGGTGCTGGTCATCAGGGGTGGCATGGTGAGGAGCAGGAGGAGCAGGGCACGCCGGTGGACTGCGACCCCAATCAGCTGATCGACGCGATCGAGGATGCGAACGAGGCCGGCGGGGGGACCCTTCGCCTGGCGAAGAACTGCACCTACACCCTGACGACCAATGACGACGGTAACGGGCTGCCCAAGATCTTCCAGCCCATTACGATCTACGGCAACGGCTCCACCATCACTCGCGCCGTCGACGCCGAAGACGATTTCCGTATCTTCTACGTCGACAACGGCGGCGACCTCAAGCTGCGCGACCTCACCATCTCTCGCGGCAAGGCGGATGAGTACGACCCGGAAGAGAGCAACGGCGGCGCGATCTACGTCGACGATGCGGGCCGTCTCGACCTGGAATGCGTCACCCTCGACAGCAACTCCACAGACGACGACTACGACGGTGGTGCGATCTACAACGAGGGAATCACCAACATCCGTCGCAGCACGCTCAGCAACAACAGCGCCGAGGACGGCAGCGCCGTTTACAACGACGATGGCAAGCTGACCATCACCAAGTCGAAGATCACCAACAACATCGGCGACCAGGAGTACGGCTACGGCACAATCGACAACGACGGCGGAACCACCACCATCAGCAAGAGCGAGATCAGCCACAACACCACCTACAACGGTGGCGGCGTCTACAACGACGACGGCGTCACGGACATCGAGGACAGCCTCCTCTCGTGCAACCATGCCTATGAGGGCGGTGCCGTCTACCAGGACAGCGACTCGCTCTACCTGCGCCGGAGCATCGTCGAGTACAACACCAGCGACAACGACGGTGGCGGCCTGTACCTCTTCGCCGACACTGCGATCGACGAATCCGTGATCCGCGACAACATCGCCACCAACGGTGACGGCGGCGGCATCTGGATCAACGACGACGTCTCCATCCGTCGCACCGAGATCACCCACAACCAGGCCACCGGAGAGGGCCACCGGGGCGGCGGGGTGTACCAGGACGAATACACCGTCAACCTCACGGACACCGAAATCACCAAGAACACCTCCGATGAGCCTGCCGGCGGCTACCACAACGCCGGCGGAACGGTCAACGTCTACGGCGACGTCGACATCGTCGACAACGACCCCACCAACTGCGACGGCGGCGACACGGTACCCTTCTGCTTCGGCTGACCCAGCCTGCGGGACAGCATCAGCAGCCATCCCGCCACACACCGTCCCCGGCAACAGCTGAGTCTTCTCAGCGGGCCGACTGACTGACGGTCGAACGCACAAGGCTCCCCGGCGGTTGAGCGAGAGATCTGACTCTCAGCTCCTCCGTCGGGGAGCCTCGTTCGTGGACGGAGCAGAAATTGAGCAGGCTTCGCACCCCGCGATTACGCGCAACGCACGCTGAGGCGGGAACGAGCCCTGCGCACTGGCTCGGGTCCTGTCCCGGCCTTGAACTCCGGCGTGAACGAGCGGCGAGGACGCGGCTTCTTCCCCATGCTCTCCATGATGGGCATCATCCGTCCGGGACCGAAGCCCCTGATCTCCGATGTCCGCCAAAGCGGATCAAGCCCAAGCCGACGCCCCCGAAATTCCGCAGTCGGCACCCGCGTGACACCGGAGTCGCACCGTCGTTGAACAATGCGACTCCACAAGCCGGGCCCCGGGGATGTCATGGCTGATCCCCCGGGGCCCATCACCCGGGCCATCGGTGAGGTGCGGCCGCTGCTCGCGGGTGGCGGATACACCCTGGGCACCGGCCTGCGGCTGCGGACTCTGGCCGAGGTCGTCGGCCATCTCGGCGCCGGCGGGAAGACGGGCGTCATCGGCGGCACGGAGATCCGGGGATCCGGCGTCCCGCCGTCGGCCGCAAGGACCGCAACAAGTTCATCTCCAGCAAGACCGGCCGGAACGCGGTCAAGACCCCCGTCACGGATGGCGACGGCCGCGCGCCGGACCGGTACGGGGAGACGCACGAGCGGCGGCGCAAGGCGCATTCCTCGCCACGAATTCGGGTGGAGCACGGCATCGCCCACCGGAGGAACCAGGTGGGCTCTGGCCCGACACCTCGGCCGCCGCGAGCACATGGGTGAAACCATCATCCAAGCCGTCGCCGGCTTGCTGTCCCACCAGCAGACCACGGACCTGAACTCGGCACGGAAGATGTGACCACCAAGCCACCCGAAGGCTTCGACGTCTCTCACCACCTACCGTGCACGAGCTCGTCAGACAGCGGATACGGGCGCCGTGCCGGCGCTGAAGGTCCGTCGGTAGCCGTTTTCGATCTCCGCGCGGACAGCGACTGCTGAGACGCCCCCGAGACGCGCTCAGCCGGCCGGAAATCCGTGCGGTCCATCCTCCTTGGCCGAGTTCGCGGTCAGCGGGGTGCGTGGCGACGGGCAGCCGGGTCGCGTGAGGCGACGCCGGTCAGGAACGGCGGCCCGCGCTTGCGGCCGGCGATCAGGCAGGGCAGCAGCTGGGCGGTGCCGGCCTGGCGGTGAATCCACTCGGGCGCCCGGCCTTTGGCGGTGACCTTGCCGAGCTTGTCCTGCGGGTACAGGTCCTCCACGTTCAGGCACAGCGCCTCGTCCACCTGAGCCGCGGACTCGTACAGCATCTTCCGGAGTGCCTTCTCCCGCAGCATCACGTCCAGCCGCCACAGGGCCTCTGTCTGGCCCTCGGCCAGGGCCCTGGTCCGGTCCGGCGGGGCCGGGCGGCAGTTCACCCGAGAGATCGATGCCCGGGTATCGGTCAACGGCGTCGCGGTCCGTCCCAGGCAGTCAGCAGCGGAACTCGTCCCTCCATTGATATGGCGTGGTCAGCAGGGGATGCCGGCCTGGGCCTGCGGTGTGGTGCTGCCACTGCGGCGGGCGAGTTCGCGGCGAAGGTCGAGGTTCTCGCCATGGGCCTGTTCCAGGGCGTCCCGCAGAGCCTGTACTTCTTCTCGGTGTTGCTTCTTCAGTCGGGTGATCTGACTGGTCAGTGTAAGCACGAGGGTGCTCCGGTCATCGGCCGGTGCGGCCGGTGCGGGAATCGGATGGGCTTGAGCCCGCAGGCGTTCGATGCGCCCGCGCAGGTCGGGATGGCCGTAGAGGAAGGCGTGGGAGACACCGGCCTCGCGCTGGACGGCTTGGAAGGTGATCGGCTCGCTGCGCTTGATGAGATCACGGATCGCCTGTTCCGCGGCCTCCAATTTGGCCTGCGACTTCGCTTTGGCAGCAGCGACGAGGGTCTGTGTGCGCTTGGTACGGGCGTCGGTCACGGCTGAGTCCTTCGGTGAAGGTCGAGTTCAGAGTGAGGGGAACCGGGCCGGTGGGGGAGGGGCCGCAGAGCCGGTGCCCTGGACGGCGCGGCCGGCATTTCGGCGATGGTGGCCGCGAGCCGGGTTACGGCTGCGTGCCCGGCTCGCCGTTGGAGGAGCCAGACGTTGTCCTCAAGCATGGGACAGCCCTGCGTTCCTGGAAAGCGATAGTGATACGCGCTCATGAGCAAAGCCCAGACGATGCCTTCCCGAAGGAAGTATCCGCTCGAATTGCGTGAGCGGTCGGTGCGAATGTATCGCACCACTGAGCCGATGCTTGTGATCCGTCGCATGACAGACGATCTCGGCGTGCACCACGAGGCCCAGCGCAGCTGGATCCGGAAGGCCGGGGCGGATGCCGACGAGTGGAACGATCTGCAGATCACGTGAGACGAAGAGTGAATGATCCATATCAACTCGGATCGGGGCCAGGTCCCAGAGGACGGGACACGACCTGCCGCAGACGTTCAGCGTGCGCATCTCCTCCGCTGTCAACAGGGCTTGAGCACCTCTCCTCAATTTCTGCGACGAGCGTGACTGTGAGTCTTCTGCGTCGTTGATGAGTTGCTATCAACGGGCGTTCTTCAATGAGACGGAAGAGCATCAGTGGCACACAGTCTGGCGGTCCAGCCCTCTAGCGGGCAGCGGACGTGGACCGTGGTCGATGAGAAGTACCGGACGGTCGCCCCGGTCGAGGAGTGGCTGGAGGCCCATCGCCCACTGTGGTCGCCGAACACCGTCCGCGGCTACGCCACCTCGCTGGCCCAGTGGTGGACGTTCCTGGAGCAGCGTGACGAAACCACGAAGTGGCGCGACGCCGGGATCCCGGCGGTCACCGGGTTCCTGTCCTGGCTGCGCAACGGCCGCACCGTCGAGCACACCTTGGTCAAGCCCCACGAAGCGCCGGCGCCGGAGACACTGGAGGCGAGACTGGCCGCGCTGATCTCCTTCTACCGCTGGCAGGAGGCAGCCTTTGCGGTGCCGGTCGCCGGTCGGCTGCGACACGGGACATCGTGTCGAACCCCGGCCCGCGGCTTGCTCGCGTACCTGGACGCCTGCACTGCACCAGGCCCGTCACCGCTGGTCCCCGTCCGGCGGCAGCGCCATCGCGGGCGGCCGCCGCTGCTGATGCCGGCAGAGATCCAGGCGATCCTGGACGCCTGCGCGAGACCGGACGCGTCCAGCGGGGAGTGGGACGGGAACCTGCGCGACCGGCTGCTGTTCGCCCTGCTCGCGGAGACTGGAATACGCCTGGGTGAGGCTCTCGCCCTGCGGATCCGCGACTTCGTCATCGGCCTCGGTGGCACGCCGTATGTCGAGATCGTGCCACGCGAGGGCGACCCTAACGGGGCGAGGGTGAAGATGATGCGCCGCCCGAGACAGATCCACATCGGCACTGATCTGGAGCAACTGTTCGCCGACTACCTCGCCCATCTCGCTTGCCGGGCCGCAGAATTGGGGATGGAGATCGGTACGGATTCGCCGCTGCTGGTGAACCTGGACAGGCCCCCACTGCTGGCCGCCCTGCGGGACGGAACGGTGCGGGACAAGACCGTCGCCCTGCGCAAGAAGATCGGGCCCGCGCCGTGGACACCACACTGGTTTCGCCACAGCCACGCCATCGCGCTGTTGCTGGCCGACATCCCGGAGTGGGTGGTCTCCCGCCGCCTCGGACACACATACGTGCAGACCACGCTCGACCTCTACGGCTGGGCCAGGGAGGACGAAGCTCTTCGCGCCGCTGCGAACTGGAAGTCGCATATTAGTAAATGGCGGGTAGTCGGGAGCGAGTGAGTATGGATCCTCGCCGTCTGCACCGTCTTATGAGTCGGAAAGTCCGTTCAGATATTGAACCGAATTGACGTCGAGGCTGAGGGGTTCGCGGGGGTCGGGTGTGAGGTGAAGCCCGATACGGCCGTCGCTCAGGCCGCTGCGGGTGAAGCCGTGCCGCCGCATCCAAGAACTGGCAGGCCCGTTGCTGCCGTCGTTCAAGTCCCGTCCGCAGGGCGGCGGGACTGCTCCGTGTGATGAGCGGGCCGTGTTCACTGCGGTCGCGTACGTGCTGACCAGCGGGTGCGCCTGGTGGCACCTGCCAGAGACGTTCGGTGTGTCGCCCGCGACGGCCCATCGCCGGTTCACCGTGTGGACCGAGGCGGGCCTGTGGCGCCGACTGCACCGCGCAGTCCTGGACGCGCTCGGCGCCCGGGGCGAACCGGACCGGACTTCAGCGAAGCGGCCGCGGATGCACTCGGTGTTGATCAGCATCCACAGATCCTCCGCCAGGGCGTTGTCATACGAGTCCCCGATCGCGCCCATGGATGCCTGGATCCCGGCCGTGAAAGGCAGGTTGTGAGTTTGAGTCGTATTCCAGTGAGGTGAGGACCAGCTGGGCGTCCGCATGGGCGGAGGTCTCCCAGGCCGAACATCCGGCGGGAGAAGCCATCTCGGAGCGCTGAGAGCCGAGGTTCCTCCAGGTGGGGATCACGGTGACGTCGGTGACCACAGCGGTTCGTGCGCTTGCGGTGAAGCCGCGTTGCACCAAGCCCGGGGCGAGTTCGGTGTCCGGGGTTCCGCGCCGGGTGAAGCCCTTGCCCCGAATCCGTGGCACAGCGAGATGCAGTGGGAGTTGACCTTTGGCGGAAACCGGAAACCCGGGTACGACGACGTTTCCACGACAAGCCCTCCCACGAGCGTGGCGAGTCAGGTGATCACGCCGCAGGCGAATCCCTCGCTCGACCTGACAGCGCCTCGCACAAGTCCATTTGGTGGACACTCGGAAGGCCTACGTGGTGGCTAAACCGCAGATGCATTGGGCGATCCCCGGTCACCTAAAGTGGCATTTCTGATAAAGGTGGGAGCATCGCTACTGCGCACCGAAAGCCGGTGCCGTGCCGGTTTGCGTAGTAGTCGCGAAAGGACCCCGCATGCGCACGCCCCTCGCCCTATTCGCCTCATCCGCCGTGGCTGCTGCCGCCCTCGCACTTTCGGCTCCCGCCGTCAGTGCCCTGGCCCTAGACGGGCGAGTGGGCTCGGACGTCGGCTCTTTGGACAGCCAGGGCAAGCACCCCAAGTCGTCGGAGAGGCAGCCCGGAATGGACGGGCCCAGCAAGTCGCCGAATCCCGAGCGCCAGAAGCACGAGCAGGCGAAGCAGGCGAAGCACGCGAAGCACGAGCAGGAGAAGCAGGCGAAGCTCGCGCAGGAGAAGCAGGCGAAGCCGGAGCAGGGGAAGCTGGCGAAGCCGGCGCAGGGGGCGAAGCAGGCGGAGCAGGAGAAGCGCGAGCAGGAGAAGCAGGCCAAGCAGGCGAAGCAGGCGAAGCCGGCGCAGGCGAAGCCGGTTGGTGGTGTCCACGCTGGCGGTGGAGGCCTGGCGGCGGGGCAAGGCGGCTCGGCAGCGGCAGCGGCAGCTGCAGCACTGCTGCTCGGTGGCATCCCGTTGGGAGCCTACGTTGTGCGACGGCGACGCGCAGCGTCGGGTGCAATTGTGAACTGATCCGGCGTCACTGCGGCCGCCGCCATATGGTGGCGGCCGCGCTTGTTTGAAAAATCCACTGCCTCTCTTACGGAAGTCCCGGTTCGATGACCGTCCAGCCCTCGCTGCCGCCGAAGCTGTCACGTACCACACACTCGGTGCGTCCCTTTTGGCGTGCCATGGCGTGGCCAGCGGTGGCCGTGGGGGTGGGCGCACTGCTCACCCTTGAGCCTCCAAGCATTCCGCTTGTGCCCGCACAGCGGTCCCAGCCCGCCGTGGTCGCGCCCGCTCCGGCGCACAGTGATTCGTATGCACATGTGCCGACGTTGCCTCGCTCCATGCCGAAGCGGCTCCTCATTCCACGGATCGGTGTCGACGCGCCATTCACAGAATTGTCGTTGACCTCTTCTGGGCAGCTCGGCGCGCCGCCTCCCGGAAACGCCAATCTCGTTGGCTGGTATCAGGGCGCTGCATCGCCGGGAGAGGTTGGTGCATCGATCGTTGTGGGCCACCTCGACACGAAGACAGGCCCTGCAGTATTTGTGTATCTAAGTAAGCTAAAAGCAGGGGACAAGATCGACGTCGTTCGCGCAGACGGTATTATCGTCACTTTCATGGTCGATTCCGTGAACTCCTTTAGTAAGGCTCACTTTCCCGACCGTCAGGTCTATTCTGATTCTCCAAGGCCCGAGCTGCGTCTTATCACTTGTGGTGGCACCTATGATCGAAAAGCCCGGGACTACATGGATAATGTGGTGGTATTCGCCCACCTTGATGCGAGCAAGCACGTGTGAGGTGTCGTCCGGTCGAGTGAGGCTTCCTCTGCGGCGTGATCATCTGGATGGGTAGGCTCGCGTGTGACTGCTACACCGCCGCCCTGGGCGCCGGAAGCCGGGCGACAAGCGGCATCTGGAAGAGTAGGCCCCTACGCCTCTGCAGCCCGTGAGTTCGGCCTGGACTACCTTCAGCAACGCCTGGGCGGGAGCGAGTACAGTCCCAAGACCCTCCACCAGGAACGGGACTGTAAAAGAAACGGTGCAACTCCGATCACGGAGGATTGCACCTGTGACCAGCGAGAACATGGCCGCGCCGTCCGAGGGCCTGCAACTGACGGGTGAGGGCGGTCTGTTGCAGCAGCGTCGCTCTCGGCGAAGGGTCTCGCTCACGGCGGGATCCAGGCCCGCCTGGCCGAGGTCTATGGCGCCGAGGTCTCCAAGCAGACCAACTCGACGATCACCGACTCGGTGATGGAGGGTATGGCTCACGAGTGGACATGGCCGACCGGCCCGCGTTGCCGTTGGTGCCCCACCTTTGGATGGCCACCTTGCGCTTGCCGGTGCGGCACGGCGAGCCCGCCGGGGCCGCGCAGGTGGACATCCGGCAGGCGTGCGATTCCACGCGCTTGAAGTCGTCGCTCACAAGCCCTATAGCCTGGGCTGTCGATTGTTCTAAGCGAGACGCTTTCATGGGGGTTCGGTGTCTTTTGGCAAAGAATGGGCGGAGCTGAAATCTGCCGCGTCCGATCGGCAGACGGCGATGCGCCTCAACCAGCTTGAGCCGGGTGGCGGGGGTCCGGGGCCGCAGGGGGATCTGGAGATGGACCACCAGGATCTTGCGGCCGTGGGTGACGCGGCGTTCAAGCTCCGCCAGAGGCTCGGTACGGACGGCGATCACGCCAAGGCAAGTACGCATGAGGCGGCCGGTTCCCTGAAGCAGGACTTCGCTCTGGGAGCCGCGCTGTCGACCGTCGCGGACAAGTGGCACGACCAGGTGGGCACGCTTCAGGATGCGTGCGCCCACATATCCAACCATCTCGACTACACGCAGAACGCGCACGCCGGAGATGAGTACTGGCTCGCCACTCAGTTCAAGTTCGCCGAGCTGGACAAGGGCTTCGAGGAAGGGGCGCAGCACTGATGGACCTGGACGCACTGCGCTTCGCCGATTTCTCCAAACTGGCCACGGCCGTCGGCGACTGGACCGCCATGGCGACGAAACTGTGGGAGCTCGAACACGACGCCCGCGCCGATCTCGGCGGCAAGGCCGCCAAGGCCAACTGGGCTGGGGTGAACGCCACGGTGACCAAGGCGTTCATCGGCAAGACCGCCAAGGAGTTCGCCGACGCCGCGACCGAGGCCAGCAGCATCGGGAACATCCTGCGGGACACGCACGGCGAGCTCGTCGACTACAAGGCCAGGCTGAACGAGGCCATACGCCGGGGCCTGGAGAAGAACCTCACCGTGGTCGGGACCGGCAACGGCGGCTTCACCGTCACGATGAACATCCACCCCGACCGCGCTGCCAAGGGTCACACCGTGCCCGAGCACACCGAGGCCGACGCGACCGCCCTGCGCGATGAAGTACAGCGGATCCTGGAAGGGGCGACCGAGAGTGACAGCACGGCGGCCAAGGCCCTGACCATGCTGGTCACCCAGACCCCCTACGGATTCTCCGACGCCGCCTACTACGACCGCGACCGCGCCGCAGACGCGATGAAGGACGCGGACCGGATCGCGAAGCTCCTCAAGACCAAGGGAGACGACATGTCCCCCGAGGAGTTCGACAAGCTCAATGCCGACCTGGCCAAGTACAAGGACGACCGTCTCTTCCAGGAGACCCTCGCCACCACCATCGGCCCGCGCGGCCTGCTCGACTTCTGGGCCGACCTGGCCGATCCCTCCGACGGCGGCGCGCTGCAGCGCTCGCGCCACGATCAGTTCGGCGACTTCCAGCGCAACCTCTCCCTCACGCTGGCCGGCGCCACCCAGTCCGACAGCCCGGCCATGCGCGCCTGGGAGAACGACATGGTCAAGCTGGGTGAGGAGCGCATCCAGACGCGCGGCAGCCAGGTCTACGGCTACCAGGTGATGAGCAACCTCATGCGGGGCGGCGACTGGGACAACCGCTTCCTCAACGACTACGGCAACGCGCTGGTGGCCACCGAGAAGAAGATGAAGCTCCCGGCGAACTACTGGAACGGCGGCGTCCCGCCGGTGCCGAAGATGAATTTCATCGGCGAGGACTTCGGCCGCGACCCCATGACCGGCTTCATGACCGGACTGGCGGCCAGTCCCAACGCGGCGACGGAGTTCTTCAACACCACCCAGCCCACCGACAACGCCCAGTACGTGCTCGGCGACCGGCAGACCTTCGACGACACCCCCCTGAACAGCAAGGACGGCAACTCCTCCCGCGAGGCGACGGGCAATGCCCTGGTCGCGGCCGCAACCGGTGTCGACCCCAACAACGCAACCGCGCATCCGGATGACCTCACCCCCGAGCACCGCCAGGTCCTGGACCGCTCCTTGAAGTACCTCTCCGAGCGGGGAGACGACTTCCCCCCGGAGATGCGCGACGACATGGCCAAGATCCTCTCCGCCCACAGCGACGTCGTCCATCACTCGGCCAGCACCCTCTCGGCCACCTCGGGTGACCCCAGGCTGCTGGACCGCGGGCAGCTGCTGGAGGTCAGCAAGCAGCTCTCACGCGACCAGGACGCCTACGGCATGCTCAACGAGGCCATGAACCGCGAGATGATCAAGGACATCCACGGCGATCATCCCGGGGACCCGAAGGAGACCCTGCAACGGGCGGGCAATACGGTCGGCTTCCTCGAAGAGGCCCGATACCAGGCCCTGAAGACCGACAAGGACGACCCCTCCTGGGATGCCAAGTGGGGCTATCACGGCTTCGGAGCCGCCGCGAACTTCATTCCGGTCGTGGGCGACATCGCGCAGCGAGGCGTCGACGCACTCGCCTACCAGTGGCAGCTCGACGAGCAGGCACGCGTCGAAAAGGGCTTCCAGGAGAACAACAGGGACGTCTTCCTCCTCCGCGAGCACCAGTTGAAGACCCTTTCCGAGGAGTGGGCCAAGGCCAACCCCAATCACAGCAACGACGCCTACACCCTGGAGAACGAGATCGACCTCGCAGCAATGAACGGCAACAAGCGCGCCCAGGGCCTGGCGGGTGCCCGGTGAGGCGCCGCATGGCGGCGGTCGCCGCCACGGCCGTCCTGCTCGCAGTGGCAGGGTGCTCGGAGACTTCGCAGTACGCGATGCCGAGTGATGTCTGCGGCGTCCCGGTGGCTCCCGCCGTCCTTGAGCCTTTGCTCCTCCCGGGGGAGAAGGTGGAGCAGTCGACGGCTCTTTCCAGGCCGGGCGCCCCGCACTGCTATGTGGATGTCGACAAGGAAGGCATCCTGAGCGTCCAGGGCGAGGTCATTGCGGCGGATCAGGACCCCGCTGTGCGCAGGGAGTGGCAGGTGTCCGGCGCGACGAAGATCGCGGTGGGTGACGACGCCCGTGTCAGCGACATCAACGTGGTCGCGGTGGCGGCGTGTACCTACCAGGGTGAGGCCCGCAAGTTCGTCGTCCAGGCCGAACGCTTCTACCCCAAGCGCGACGACGCCACGAAGCGCCGCCAAGCGTTGACCGACTTCATGAAGGCCTACTACCCCGCGGCCCAGAAGGCAGTCGGCTGCACGTCGTGACCCGTCGGCAACACCGGCTGCAGTCACGGCCCGGCTCCGGAATCGCCGGTGGCGACAGTCCGTAGGGGCCGGTGTCCCTTGTCGTCGAGCTGGGCGAGTTCGCGTTCGTGGTCGACGGTGATGGAGCCGTATTAGTTGACGGCCGAGCTGCGGGCCGGGGAGATGTGGGCCACGTTAAACGCGCTGAACGTTCGCTGCCAACGGTAGCGCGTAGTGCTGAGCGAGCGTCCGGGTGAGACGAAGCTGGGCCGGCCGAAGGGCGGCCCAGCTTTCGATTGTGGGGTTCAGATAAGGGCGGCGAGTTCCTCGACCAGGGCAATGAGCTCCTCCGGACTGAGGATGCTCGCGATTCGGCCGGCCTGTTCCTTTGACGTCGCTCCGAGCCGCCGGCGCAGGTCCAGCGTGTCCTGGCCTGTCGTCGACCGGACGGGTGAAGGAGGTTCCGAGACGGGGGCAACGCTTACCGCGTTGAACGTTCCGAGGGCTGATTCCGGAGGTACGGACACGGTGTCGGGGGCCGCGGCCGGCGTGCTGGGTTTTGCCAGTCTCTGCGAGGGGATGGGGGCGGCCGACTGTCCGGCTGCGCGAAGGATGGCCTTCTGATCCTCCTTCTTCCGGGCTTCTGCAGCCTTGTTCTGCTCCAGCAGCGTGAGTAGCTCCTGGGCCGTCAGGTCTGGTGCGTCCTTGTACTGAGCGCCGAGCCAGGAGGCGTCTCGGGTGGGGATCTTGCCCGCACTGACCATGCGGCGGATCTCGGCAGGCAGGTTCAGGATGTTCAGCTGCTGCGTGACCCAGGCTGACGACTTGTGGAGCTGCCTGGCGGCCCGGGCCTGTGCTCCGTGCTCGCGCGTCTCGCTGCAAGCATCTACGAGCTGCTGGACACCTCTGGCCCGCTCAATGGGGTCGAAGTCCTTGCGGTCGAGGTTTTCGCTCAGCAGCTTCTCGAGGAAGACCTCGCGGCTTTCAGCGAATTCATCGCGGATGACGAAGTCGAGCTTGTCCAGTTCGACCTGGCGGGCGGCTCGCCACCTCCGCTCTCCGTTGACGAGTACGTACTGGGCGGCGCCGATCTCATCTGCGTGATCGGCCCACAGGTCCAGATATGCGGCTCGCGTGACGACGACGCACGCGGCGAGCTGAGCGTTCCTGAGCTCTTCACCAAACTCCGTGAGTTCCCCGGGCGTGCCGAAGTTCTCACGAGGGTTGAGCGGAGTGGGGGAGACGTCGGCCGACGAGAGCCGGACAAGTGAGTAGGCCGGGAGGCGGCCCTCCGCGATTCCCTTGGCGCGCCCGCGGGCGCTCAGCCCACCGGTATCAGCCTCGGCCGCGGCAGCGAAGGATGCGCCGCCGCCCAGCTTGGCCGCCTTGCTCATGCGGTGAGCTCTCTTGCGAGGGCACGCATCGCGTTGGAGATGGGGGAATCGGGTGAGTACACCAGGAGCGGCTCTTTGACGCGCACTGCTTCCCGTTGCTCCTTCAGATCGGGCACCACACCGATGACCGGTGGCGTGCCAAGGGCCCGCCACTGGTCGAGGGAGGACGTGGCGATGTAGCCACGGCGCTGGTCGAACAGGTTGACCACGATCCCCAGCCGCTCCAGCCGCAGATTCATGTCTTGAGTCAGGTCTTTGATCTGGCTGATGAGCAGGTCGTAGGCGTCGGCAGAAGAGTCCTCTGCCTGGACCACGATGACCACTCCGGACGCGCTCTGCTCGCCTTCGGCCTCGTCCTCACGCGCCCGGCCGTAGTAGAGAGCGTTGTCCATGGAGTAGCCCAGGCTCGGCGGGCAGTCGACGATGATGTGGTCGAACTCCCCTTCGATCTTCATCAGTTCGCGCTCAAGGGCGGTCTCCCTGATGCGCAGGTTGGGAGCTGTGGCCAGCTTCGCGTCGAGCAGGAAGGCGTACGCGGAGCCGGGAAGGAGGAAAAGCCGACCGCCGAACATGTCGTGCTCGACCGGCACGATGAGGTCGCTCAGTTTCGTTTTCTTCTCCTCGCCGAGCATGAGCTTGGCAAGGCTGGGCTCTTCGATGTCGTAGGAATCGCGACCGAGCTGCCTGGTGAGATGGCACTGCGGGTCGAAGTCCACCAAGAGGGCGCGCCCGCCTCGTTCGGCGATGGCCTGACCGAGGCCGGCGGAGACCGCTGTCTTCCCTACGCCGCCCTTCTGGTTGCAGACGATGAGGCGAGTGGGGGAGCCGGCGTTGCGTGGTCTTTTCGACGGGGGGTGGTTCTTCAACCATCCGTCGATCGCCTGAGCCAGCCCCTGGGTCAAGGCAACCCGGCGGGAACTCGCCGCGTTCCTGAATTCCTCGTCGAGCCCGAGGGGCAGGAAGGTGCTGAAGTTCGTGGCGCCGGAAGTGGCGACGGGCTCGCGGTCACCGTCATCAGCCAACCATTCGCGGATGGCTTGCGTGACGGCATCCTGCAGGTCCAGTCCAAGCTGGGCGGCACGAATCCTGGTCTGCTGCCGACGGCCAGGTGTCAGCTTGCTGAACACCTTCTCCCCGTCAGCCCCGGTCGGTTTGACCATCATGGAGCCACCTTACTGGCCTATATCGCGACTTCACGCTCACTGCGCCGGGGTTCGATGCCGTGCCTGGTGACCGGTGAGGCCCGGATCGGGCACCGGTCACCCGTCCACCGCGCCTTGCCCCACCTGTCTCCTGGGCGAGCCTCCACCCCCGAATCCCTGGGGCCCACCCCCAGTCGACGATGCGGTCCGCCGCCGAAGGAAGCCAGTGTCGTCCACGATCAGAGCCGGCCGGCCTGGCCAGGCCTACGCTGCCCGCCGGCTCTGGCGGGCCTCCAGCTCGCTCATGACGGCTGCGACCCTTGTCCGGACACGGTGAACTCCTTGACGGTTCACCGCAGGACCAGCCCCCCGACTCCGTCCGACCCGCTCTCGGCCACCCGGAACAGCTCGACCCGACCCGCTGTGCTCCAGCCGTGCTCCTCCCAATAGGGGTGGGAACTGATCAGGCAGGACAGCCGGATCAGCTCGCGCCTCAGCTCCGCCGCCCCAACGGCAGGCCGCAGGGCGAGCCGGTTGTAGACGCGGATCTGGCGGCGCTTGAGAGCAACCAGATCACCAGGGAAGAGGAAGGATGTCATCCTCTTATTGAACCAGCTGAGTCGCTCCCTTTCGGGATCACAGCAGGGGCCGCGCTCAGCGGCTCTGTCCGGCTCGATGCCCCTGATACTCCAGCCGGACTTCGGTATTTGTGCTGGTCAACGGCTTGGGAGCGGCGAGTGTGGTGGGGTTGGGGTTGGGGCGTCCCGGCTTTCGCGGGGCCTATTTCCTCGCTTGCGCCCCACCGGACCCACCGTCGCCGATCTGGTCCGTGTCGCGGTCGGCAGCAGCGGACGGATGGCCGACCATTTCTGTTCGGCCCGCCAGTCCCACGATCGATGGAACAACGGGTTCTTGCGAGGTTGGAGATGACTGCGGCCGCCCGGTCGGTATGGACCGGGCGGCCGCAGTTGTGCCTGCCGGAGGGTGGCGGGCTGGTGTGGCTATACGCCGCTGGCGATCTGGCCGAGGCCTTCCCATCCGTTGACTCGGCCGTTGCCGATCCAGGCGCTGTAGGCGGTGCTGCTGCCGCTGCCGCGGAGCAGGAAGTCGGTGTGGGTGTCGCCGTTGAAGTCCGCGAAGTGGATGCGGTTGTGTTCGGTGGTCACACCCGAGGCGACCTGGCCGACGTTGGTCCAACCGCCGCCGACGTCGCCGCCCGCGTTGACGTGGACGTTGACGGAGCCGTTGGGGTTGATGACCCAGTAGTCGGCCTTGCCGTCACCGTTCCAGTCCGCCAGGCGTACGCGCGAGCGGTCGGTGGTGGTGCCGGTGGCGACCCTGCCGATGCCCTGCCAGGCGTTGGGGCCGCGGTTCAGCCAGACGTTGACGTTGCCGTTGTCGAGGATGGCGAGGAAGTCCGAACGGCCGTCACCGTCCCAGTCGGCGAAGCGGACCTGGTCCTGATTGGTGGTGACGCCCGACGCCACGATGCCCAGGTTCTGCCAGCCGTCGCCGATGTCGCCTCCGCGGTTGATGTGGACGTTGACGGAGCCGTTGGGGTTGATGACCCAGTAGTCGGCCTTGCCGTCACCGTCGAAGTCGGCGAGGCGTACGCGCGAGCGGTCGGTGGTGGTGCCGGTGGCGACCCTGCCGATGCCCTGCCAGGCGTTGGGGCCGCGGTTCAGCCAGACGCTGACGTTGCCGTTGTCGGCGATGCTGATGAAGTCGGGCTTGCCGTCACCGTCCCAGTCGGCCCACCGCACCTGGTCAGTGCCGCCGGCCTCGTTCGCAGCTGCGGAACGCCGCGGTTCGATGGTCTTGGTGATCCACTGGGCGAGGTCGTCGGTGCGGGCGGCGATGGCGCCCGTACGGGTTTCGGCCGGGTTGGTGCCCAGGCAGCCTCCCTGCCAGGAACGGCTGTTGACGCCGACGAGTTCACCCGCAGCGTTGAGGAGGGGGCCGCCGGTGTCGCCCTTGCAGATGGCGTCGGTGCCCTTGCCGGTGATCGCCAGGGTGGTGGCGGTCGCGGAGTCGAGGGTGAACGTGCCGGTGTGCAGCTTGCCCGGCACCCACTCGGTCTTCGTACGGCCGAAGCCGGCGGAGTTGAGGTCGGTACCGGCTGCGGGGGCCGTGGCGGAGACCTTGGCGGTGGCCGTGTCCCTGGCCGGCAGCACGAGACGGGCCAGGACCAGATCGCGTTCCGCGCGGGGGGCGATTTCGGTGACTGCGCGGGTCTCGCCGTTGGCCAGGGTGACGGTGGCCCGTACAGCGGGCGTTCCTGCGGTGACCTGCTCGCCCGGACGGGCGGCGAAGCAGCTGGCGGCGGTGGCGACCCACCACTGGTCGACGAGCGTGCCGGTGCAGGCACGGGAGTTCGCCTCGTCGCCGATGTTCAGCTTCACGACGGGTGCGTACTGGCCGGACGGGGCTTCCGGGCCGGTGAGGGCATGAGCCGGGGCGATGGTGACGAGGCCGGTGGTGATCGCGGTCGCAGTCACGACGAGGCCGGTCATCCGCGCCGGGCGGCGGAGAACAGACATGGGGAGCATCCTTATTGACGGGATTACAGTAGGTGCGCGAGTGGGCGAGAGGCTCGGTTGCGGCTGGCTCTGGGCGGCGGGTCCGTCGCTTCGTGGCTGCCGCGCTGTGGAGCTGCGGTTTGCGGCGCGTACGGATCGTGCTGTGCCGGCTGTTGGCGGCGAGGGGCGGCCGGACTTGGAGTTGCGCTCGTCGAGCCGTGTCCGGGGGGCGTCCGGCGGTGTCGCGCGAGGCGCCCCGGGCGTGGCGGCGCTTCCGGCTCGCCCCGGGCCGCGGGGAGCGGCCGCGCTCGTACCACGGTGGTGACCGTGGTACGGGCGGGCCGCCGATGAGCGGCGTTCTACTTGGTGGTGGTGGCGGTGATGTCGGTCGGGCTGGTGAGAGTGCCGGGGATCGCACGCCAGGCGGTCCAGGAGCCCACCGTGGTGTCGAGGGTGGTGTTCTGGACCTTGCCGCCCGCATCGGTGGCGTAGACGTGGACGTTGTTCGCCGCGGAGGCGCTCGTGATGCGGGTCAGGCCACTGCCGCCGATCTTGTTCCAGGTCGGCTTCCAGCTCCCGGCCAGGTAGTCGCCGGTCTGCGCGTAGAGCGCGCCGTCGGAGCCGATGGCCTGGACGTGGACGGTGTGGCCGATGTCGGAGACCGCGATGTCCTTGGCGCCGGTGAGGTTGCCGGGCAGCTCGCCCCAGACGGTCCAGTTGCCGGTGCGGCTGTCGAAGTCGCGGCCGTAGACCTTGCCGCCGTTGATGCCGTAGAGGCGGACGAAGGGGCCGGCCTTGACACTGGTGATGCTGGTCAGGCCCGTTGCTCCGGCGACCGGGGTCCAGGTGTCGTTCCAGCGGCCGGCGTTGTAGTCGCCGGTCTGCGTGTACAGGTTACCGTCCGAGCCGATGATCTGGACGTACAGCACATTGTTGATCATGGCGGCGGAGACGTCCTTGACGCCGCCGGCGTCACCGGGGATGTCGGTCCAGTCGCCCCAGGTGTTGGTGCGGGCGTCGTACGTGCGGTCGTAGACCTTGCCACCGGCGATGCCGACGTAGCGGATGACGTTGCCGTGTTCCACTGCGGTGAGGTTGGAGATGGTGGCGCCGCCGACGTTGGCCCACTGGGCGCCGAAGGCGCCGGTGTCCAGCTTGCCGTTCTGGCTGAACAGGGTGCTGCCGGCCGCTGCGGCGAGCGTCACCTTCGAGGGGGCGACGGCGACCGCGGCGGCGACGTCGGAAGCCCCGGAGAGGCCGCCCTGGACCTCGTTGAAGGCGGTCCAGGAGCCGGTGGCGGTGTTCATCGACGCGTTGCTGATCTTGCCGTTGGTGCCGACGGCGTAGAGCTCGACGCTGTTGCCGGACGGGATGCTGCTGATGCGGGTGAGTCCGGAGCCGCCGACCTTGGTCCACGCGTCGTTCCAGCGGCCGGCGTCGTAGTCGCCGAACTGGGTCCAGATGCCGCCGTCGGAGCCGATGATCTGGACGTGGACGTTGTTGCCGACGGTGCTGGAGGCGATGTCGACGGCGCCGCTGACGCCGCCCGGGACCGCGCCCCAGGGAGACCAGGAGCCGGTGCGGGTGTCGTAGTCGCGGCCGTAGACCTCGCCGCCGCCGATGCCCTGGACACGCACGGTGGTGCCGGACACCGCGCTGGTGATGTGGGAGAGCCCGACCGCGCCGACCGGGGTCCAGGTGTCGTTCCAGCGGCCCGCCTTGTAGTCGGCGGCCTGCTGGTACAGGTTGCCCTCGGAGCCGACGATCAGCACGTGGACGGTGTCACCGACCAGGGCGGCGGAGATGTCCTTCGCTCCGGCGGCGTCGCCGGGGACCTGGCCCCAGCCGGACCACTTGCCGGTCGCGAGGTCGAGGTCCTGGCCGTAGACGCGGCCGCCCGCGATGGCGTAGGCACGGACCGTGTCCCCGTGGCGGACCGTGCTCACCCGGGAGACGTCCTGACCGTCGGCCTTGCCCCACGACGCGCCGTACTCGCCGTACCCGAGGTCCCCGGACTGCGACCACATGGTGCCGCCCCCACCGGCGAGAAGGGTCACCTGGGCGCCTCCGCGCGGCGCGACGACCTGGTCGATCCACTGGCCGAGGCCGTCGGTGCGTGCGGAGACGGCGCCGGTGCGGGTCTCGGTGGGGGCGGTGCCGAGGCAGCCTCCCTGCCAGGAACGGCTGTTGACGCCGACGAGCTCGCCGGCTGCGTTCAGGAGCGGGCCGCCGGTGTCGCCCTTGCAGATCGCGTCGGTGCCCTTGCCGCTGATGGTCAGGGTGGTGACGTCGGTGGAACCGACCGTGAATGCGCCGGTGTGGAGCTTGCCGGGCACCCACTCGGTCTTCGTCCGCCCGAAGCCTGCAGCGGTCAGGTCGCTGCCCGCCGCCGGAGCACTGCCCGCCCGTCTGACCGGGGCTATGCCCGCGGCCGGGGCGTTCAGCCGCGCCAGGACCAGGTCGCGGTCGGCGGCACTCGCGGAGACCTCGACGACCTGACGTCCCTGCCCGTTGCTCAGCACCACGCCGGCCTTCAGCGCGGGCGCACCGGCCGGGACAGCCGCACCCGGGGTGGCGGCGAAGCAGCTCGCGGCCGTCAGCACCCAACGCGCGTCGACGAGGGTACCGGTGCAGGCACGGCTGTTGGCCTCGTCGCCCACGTTCAGCTGGACGACCGAGGCGTACTGGCCGGCCGGGGCCTCGGGGCCCGTGAGGGCCTGGGCGGGTCCGGCGGATGCGAGACCGGCTGCAACGGCGGTGGCGGTCGCGAGCAGGCCGGTCATCCGCGCGGGGCGCGGACGGGAAGCAGACATGTGGGCTTTCCTTAAAGCAGTGGACTGGGCCTGGTGCACAAACTCGGGTGTCGGCAATGCCGAGTGCTCTGTGTCAGTCGGTGATGGGCTCGACTTCTCGCTGTCGGCCTTGGCGGTGAAGCCGGCTCTGACGGGGTGGCCCTTGGTCCGGTAGCCGTGGACATCGGGGACTTCCAGCGTCAGGCAAGCCGTGCTCGGCCTGACGGCCGAGCAGAAGAAGACCCGGCCGGGCCGTCTGGCCGCCCGGCCGGGACCGGCCCGGCAGCCAGACGATGTGTCAGGTCGCTCAGAACTTCCAGACCTGGTCGGCGTACTGCGAGTCGCAGCCGACCTGGGTCAGCGGTGCGCCCCGTTCCGGCGTGCGCCACGAGACGTACATGCACTTGTCGGTTATCGAGTTCCGGATGGAGTAGCCGCCGCCGGCGACCGGCTCCAGCTTCCACACCTGGTCGGCGTACTCCGGGTGGCAGTCGAACTGCGTCACGGGCGCATCGTTCTCAGGAGTGCGCCACGAGACTATGAGGCAGCGGTTGCTGTAGTGGTTGCGGATCTGGTAGCCACCCTGCACCGGCTCCAGCTTCCAGAGCTGGTCGGCGTACTGCGGGTCGCAGTCGACCTGTTGAGCCTGGGCTCCGTTGTCGGGGGTGCGCCAACCGACGTACGCGCAGCGGTTGCTCAGTGCGTTTTGGATCGAGGCGGTCGTGAAGCGGACCTCCTGCAGCCAGTTGGCGAGGTCGTCGGTGCGGGTGGAGATCGCGCCCGTACGGGTCTCGGTTGCGAGGGTTCCGAAGCAGCCGCCCTGCCAGGAGCGGGAGTTGACCGCGACGATCTGGCCGGAGGCGTTCAGGAGCGGGCCGCCGGTGTCGCCCTTGCAGATCGCGTCGGTGCCCTTGCCGGTGACGGCGAGGGTGGTGGACGTGGCGGAGTCGAGGGTGAAGGTGCCGGTGTGGAGCTTGTCCGGCACCCACTCGCTCTTGGTACGGCCGAACCCGGCGGCCCGCAGCTCGGCACCGGTCGCCGGGGCCGCGCCGGCGAGGGGGGCGGGCGTGATCCCGGTGACCGGGGTGGCAAGTCGTACGAGGGCGGCGTCCCGGTCGGTGCGCGGCGAGACCTCGGTGATTTCGACCGTCTTGCCGTCGCTGAGCGTCGCGGTGGTCTTGAGGGCCGGCTTGCCGGCCGAGACCGCGGTTCCCGGGGTGGTGGCGACGCAGCTCGCGGCGGTCAGGACCCAGTAGCGGTCGACCAGGGCGCCGGTGCAAGCACGGGAGGTGGCCTCGTCGCCGATGTTGAGCCGGACGGCGTAGGGATGCGCGTCGGCTGCAGGCTCGGGGCCGGAGACCGCGACGGCGGGGGTGGCGGTTATCAGGGCGGTCGACAGCAAGGCCGAGGTGGCCAGCAGGCCGGAGATCCGCGCGGCGCGCGGACGGATTGCAGACACGTTGTGTCCTTCGAAGACGGGGCGCGCGGGCATGGCCTCGCGAACGCCGGGGCTACTTGCTGGTGCGGATTTCCAGGAGCATGAAATCTCGGCCCTGTTCGTCCGCGGTCTCACCCACGGCCGTCCAGGTGTTCTTGTCGACGGTGAACGTCTTCTGCTCGGCGCCCGTGGTCATGTTGACCTGCGAGGCGTATGCATTTCCCTTGATTCCGAATACTGACGGGATTTCCAGGCTCAGGTAGCCATTGTCTCCGATCGTCCGGAAACAGACCTTCTCGTTTTTGTGTGAGAAGACCTCCATCTGCTCGGGCGCGCCCGTGCACTCGGCGAGGAGGATGTGCCGTTTCCGCTCTTGAGCTTGATCTTCTGTTCCGCGAGGATTTTGTCGGCGTTCGGGTATGCGAAGTCTTCCACGGCATATCCTGGGCCCTCGTCGGCGATCGACCTTGTTGCGAGGGTTTCCGCAGCGGATTCGCCGCTCATCCCGCCTGTGACTGCGACCCAGGCCAGAGCGCCTGCACTCGCGGCTGCGAGGGTGATTCGCAGAATCGTGCTACGCATCTTCATTTTCGTCCATTTTTCGATCCGGGTGATTCTTGCGAAATGTGCAAGTGGGAATTTGGGTAAAGGCAGGGCGTGTGAAGCCGGGGAGCCGTACCGTGTGGTCACCTGCGGTCGGCCGACCTTCTCGCTGATTCGGGGAAGGCCGGCCGACGGGTGCGTAGCGGGCTGCGAGCAGGACCGGTTACAGGTACCAGCTCTGGGTGGCGAAGGACGGGTCGGAAGAGTGCTCCCACTGCTGGGCGGGTGCGCCGTTGTCCTTGCTGGAGTTGCTGATTTCCAGGGTCTTGCCGCTGTTGACGTTGCTGATGTTCAGGCTGACGGTGCTGCCGGCCTGCTTGATCGTCCAGAGCATGGTGGGGATGTCGTGGCAGGTGTACTGCTGCGCACGGGCCCCGTTGTCCTTGTTGGAGTTGACGATCTCCAGGCACTTGCCGCTGTTCACGTTCACGATCTGGTAGACACCCGCGGTGGCCGTGGGCCGGAACTCCCACTTCGCGCCGGCCTGCGCGCCGCAGCTCCACTGCTGGGCGGGGGCACTGTCGTCCTTGCTGGAGTTGACGATCTCCAGGCACTTGCCGCTGTTCGCGTTGCGGATCTGACCGCCTGCGGGCAGGGGAAGGGGAGAGGGCCAGGCGTGGGTGCCCCCGGCGACGGCACCCTGGCCGTTGCCCTTGTAGAAGTTGAAGCGCTGCTGGTCGCTCCACAGACCGCCGAGGTCGTTCTTGCCGTCGCCGTTGAAGTCACCGGACAGCAGGACGGGCATGTTGTTCCAACTGGTGTCGGGCCACATGGAGACACCGGCGTCGAGGCCGCCGGCGGCGTTGCCGCTGTAGCGGCGCAGGGCGCCGTCGGAGCCGATGGCGACGATGTCGTCGCGGCCGTCGTTGTTGAAATCACCGGTGGTGATCTTCTGGATGCCCAGCCAGGTGTTGTCGGGCCACATCGTGCGGTTCTGGCTGGTGAGCACTCCGTCCGGGGTGGTGGAGTAGGCGTGCAGAGACCCCTTCGCGTCACCCGTGCCCCAGACGGCGAGGAGCCCGTCCCGGTTGGAGCCCGCCGCCCGGTACCGTTCGAGCTGGCGCATGGCGTCCCAGTTGGTGCTCGCGTCCGCCCACATCGCCTTGCCCTCGGCCAGGCTGCCGTCGGGCCGTCCCGCGTACAGGCGCAGAGCGCCGTCGCTCCAGACGGAGGCGATGTCGGTGAACCCGTCGCCGTTGAAGTCACCACCGATGATCTTCTTGGCGGGACCCCAGCTGCCGTCGGCCCGCCACAGCGGGCGACCGTACTCGAAGGTGCCGTCGGGCCGGCCCGCGAAGGTGTGCAGGTTGCCGTCGGTGGTGACGGCGATGATGTCCGTACGGCCGTCCTGGTTGAAGTCGCCCGTCCCCATCACCTTGGTGACGTTGGGCACCACGGACGCCAGACGCACCGCGGGGATGGTCTTGCGGACCTGGTCCACCCAGGCGGCCACGTCGTCGACACGGACGTCGAGCGCCCCGGTGCGGGTCTCGGACGCATCCGTGCCGAGACAGCCGCCCTGCCAGGAACGCGAATTGACCGCCGCCAGCTCCGGGCCGCCGTCGGTCTGGCGCAGGGCCGGGCCGCCGGTGTCACCCTTGCAGACCACCGCATCGCCCGATGCGTCCAGTCCGAGCGTGCCGCCCGCGACGGAGGCCACGGTGAAGGCACCGGTGTGCGCCTTGTTCGGGACCCATTCCGTCTTCGTCCGCCCGAACCCCAGCGAAGTGAGCCGGTCCCCGATCGCCGGGGCGGTGGTGGCGACCTTGACCGGGTCCACTCCGACGACCCGCCAGGCGAGCTTCACCATCACCAGGTCACGGTCCGCGTGCGGAACGAGTTCCACGGCCTCGACCACGGTGCCCGTGGACTGCGTGAGGTCGGTGCGCCCCACGGTGACGGTCGTCTTCAGGGCCGGCTTGCCGGCCGGCACCTGCGCGGAGCCGTTGCGGAAACAGGACGCGGCGGTGATCACCCACTGGGCGTCGACCAGCGCGCCCGAACAGGCCGCCTTGTCGCCCACGTTGAGCTTGGCGGCGAAGGCGTAGCCGGTGCCCGGAGCGTCGCTGCCGCCGAGGGCTGCGGCGGGGCCCGCGGCGACCAGTCCGCTGCCCACAGCGGCGGAAAGCACGGCGGCAGCCCACGCGGTGCGTGAACCATGTACGGACATGAAGATCCTTTTTAGGTGTGCGAGGGATCAGGGCCCGGCCGGGCCCTGGGGTGGCGGCGGCGGCCAGGCGAGTCGTCGGCCCGCAGGATGCGGGCCGGGAAAAGCAGCCGAGGACGCCGGGTACTCGTGCTCGGCATGCCCGGGGGCGGCCCCTACGGCTACTTGGAGGTCCTGATTTCCAGAAGCATGAAATCGCGGCCCTGCTCGTCCGCGGTCTCACCCACGGCGGTCCAGGTGTTCTTGTCGACGGTGAAAGTCTTCTGCTCGGTGCCGGCAGACATCTCGACCCGCGCAGCGTAATTGTTTCCCTTGACTCCGAAGACCGCCGGGATCTCCAAGCTCAGGTAGCCCTTGTCTCCGGTGACCCGGAAGCACACCTTCTCGCTCTTGTGCGAGAAGACCTCCATCAACTCCGGCGCGCCCGTGCATTCGGCGAGGAGTATGTGCCCGTCTCCGCTCTTGAGCTTGATCTTCTGTTCGGCGAGGATTTTGTCGGCGTTCGGGTACGCGAAGTCTTCGATGGCATAACCCGGACCCTCATCGGCGACCGCCTTCGTGGCGATGGATTCCGTGGAGGATCCGCCAGTCACCCCTCCCGTGGCTGCGACCCAGGTCAGAGCCCCTGCAGCCGCAGCTGCACCGACGATTCGCAGGATTGCACTACGTGCCTTCATCTTCATCCTTAGTGTCGATCCAAGGTGTTCGCGAGCATGCGTGAGTGCGCAATGAAGGAAGGGGCTCGCCCAGCTTCTCGTGCCCCCCGGTCACGGCTGCCTGACGCCATCGAAATGTGAATTCAGTGGCGTTGCGCACTGGCTGGCGATCTTTCGAATGAAACCAAGCCGTACGGCATTCAGCCAAGAGAATAAATAACTCCATAACGGGACATATCCCCCATCGAGGGGGTGACTTGTGTCACGCCGTGAAAGGGTTGCAGCGGTTTTTCGAAAACTTGAGGGCGGGATTCAGCCATCTTTCGGACACGGTGCCGGTCGGGTTCCGGTCGGGTATGTTCCGGGCGCTTGTGCTGCATAAGGTCGGGTCATCGCCGTTCCGGTGAGATATTCCCGGGACGGGATTCGACCTCGACCGCGAGGAATCGGAATCAGAGAGGTTCTCCTGTGCAGGAAACGTTTTGGAGCCGGCGCCGTTTCACCACCGCCCTCGCGGCGAGTGCCGCCGCCGTGTCGACTCCCCTGCTGTTCACCACACCCGTACGGGCAGCCACCCGCGCCGCCGCCGCCCCGGCCGGCGACGCGCTGGCGCTTCCGGACACGGACCGGGCCAAGGCCGTCAAGGCGTGGATCCTGGGCGGACGTTCGGCCAAGGAAGCAGCTGCCTACGCACTCGCCGGCACCGACCGGGAGATCACGACCTTCCTCACCGAGCAGTTGCCGAAGGCCACGCGGATCGACAACCGTGTCGCCGCGTTCACCTACCTGGGCTACGGGGGCAAGAGCGTCCGACGGGACGTGAGCGCCGCCCTCAACGGCGGGGACGAGGCGGTGTCCGCGTTCGTCAAGGACGGCTTCCGTTCCTCGGTCACGGAGGACATGCGGGTATCGACCCTCTCCGTCATGGCCAGCGGCGGAAAGAGCGTCAAGCGGGACGGCAACGCCGCACTGACCGCCGGCACGGACCAGGCGCTGGAGCAGTTCCTGCTCACCGGCCAGTACAACGCCAGGCTGGAGGACATGCGGGTGGAGATCGTCCGCAGCCTCGCCACGGCCGGCCCGGAGCTCAAAAAATACGCGAACCGGGCCCTGAGCGGGACCGCGGACGACATGCAGTGGTACCTCGACACCGGCCAGCACATCGCACGTGCCCGCGACCAGGAGGCCGCCACCATCGCCCAGCTGGTCGCCGTCGTCGAGCGTGAGAGCGCACGCGCCCGGGAGCAGACCGACCTTGCCGTCGAGGCCTCCGCGCGTGCGACGACAGCCGCGAGCAAGGCCAAGGAGAAGGCCGAGACGGCCGCGGCCGAAGCCGAGAAGGCAAGGGACGACGTCCGGAGGTCCGCCGATGCGGCCCGCGAAGCCGCCACCGCCGCCGGCGGAGCCGCGTCCGCCGCCCGGACGGCCATCCGGGCCTCCTCCGCCGCGGTCCAGGCGTCGCAGCGGGCGTCCTGGGCGGCCACGGCCGCCTCACAGGCAGCAGCCGCCGCCGGATCGGCGGCCACCCGCGCCTACAACGCCGCGATCGCCGCGTCGAAGGACGCGACGAAGACCGAGGAGGCGAAGAACGCCGCCGTCGCCGCCCGCGACGCTGCCGCGAAGGCGAATTCCGCTGCCAAGGCGGCCGACGACGCGGCCGTCGCATCCGAGCAGTCCGCGAACGCCGGCCTGGCCGCCGCCGACGCGGCTCGTGACGCCGCGTCCGCCGCCAAGGCCTCCGCCCAGGCGGCCGAGGCCTCCGGCGTCGCGCAGGGCGAGGCGGCCGAGGCCAAGCGCCAGGCTGAGATCGCCTCCTCCGCCGCCAACCAGGCGACCAACGCCGCCTCCACGGCCCAGGCACTGGCCTCGGCCGCCGCGCGGGCTGCACGCGCCGCGAACAGTGCGGCCAAGTCCGCCGCCGCACACGCCGAGAAGGCCGCCGATGCCGCGGAGGAGGCCGTCAAGTACGCCGGCCAGGCCATCGACTTCGCAAACAAGTCCACTGCCTACGCCGACGAGGCGGTCAAGGCGGCCAACGTCGCGACGCAGGCCGTCTCGGACGCCCTGGATGTGGAGAAGAACGCCCGCGCAGCCGAGGCGGCCATGCTGACGGCCGACAAGCTGCAAGGCATGAAGGAAGCCGCGCAGCTCGCCCAGCTGGACAAGAGCGAACGCGCGGCCGCCCTGAACAAGCGCACGCAGGCACAGCAGACCGCACAGGCCACCAAGGACCTCATAGCCAAGGCGGAGCAGGCCCTCGGCAACGACGAGCTCGCCGTCGCCGCCACCCTCGGCCGCCAGGCAGCCGTCTCACTGCTGGACTCCAAGGGCACCTGGACCCGTCAGGCCGCCCGCTTCGCACTCGCCGGATCCGACTACGACGTCCACTCCTGGATTGACATCGACCGGCGGCTCGCCGAGTCCCAGGACAACCGCGAGACCATCCTCTTCATCGCCCAGGTCTCCGAGCCGGCCGTCGCGAAGGCCGCGGTCCAGGCCCTCGCCGGGGGCGTCCCCGCGGAAGGGGACTTCAACACCTCCGGCGTCATCAGGTCACGTGCCGAGGACAACAGGGTCAACATCCTGAAGATCCTGCACGAGAAGCCCGGCAAGGTCGTCGCCAAGGCCGCCAACGACGCGCTCAACAAGAACACGCCGGAAGCCCTCCAGAAGTTCTTCGACGAGGACCTGGCCAAGGCGGTCGAAGAGGACGACGCCGTCGAGACCATGAAGGTCATGGCCAGCGGTGACGCGTACGCCAAGGCCTACGCCGAGGTGGCCATGGAAGGCCCCGCATGGATGCGCCGGAACTTCGTCGAATCCGTCCGGCACCGGGCCGCCCAGCTCGACTACGACTCCCTCAGCCACGCCGCCGCCATGCAGGCGGCCATCGCGGCAGCGGCCAAAATCGCCCAGGAGGCGCAGCGGGACGCGGCACTCGCCTCCCAGGTCGCGGCGGTGGCCCGGGACGCCGGCCAGAAGGCGCAGGAGTGGGCACAGAAGGCGCTGGACTCGGCGCAGCAGGCCGACGACTACGCGACCGCGGCCCGCAAGCACGCGGACGCGGCGGACAAGTCCGCCGCCGACGCCCAGGCTTCGGCGAACAAGGCCAAGGACGCCGCCGCCACCGCCCAGAGCGCCTCCCGCGCGGCGAACAACTCCGCGAACCGTGCCATCGACGCGGCCCACAGCGCACAGGCCTCCGCCTACAGCGCCGCGGCATCCGCAGCCAATGCCCACCAGGCCGAGCTCGCCGCGGGCCGGGACGCCAAGACCGCTGCCGCGGCCGCCGCCGAAGCACGCCAGATCGCCGCGGACAAGCGGACGGCAGAAGTGAAGGAAGCCGCGCGCGTCGCCGCCGAGCAGGCACAGAAGGACCGGGACGCCAACCGCAACCCGTCCGACACGAAGAACAACGACACGGTCAACCCCAAGGGAAGCCAGCCCGGCAAGGACGAATGGTGGAACGACGCCAAGTGGTGGGCTGACACCGCCGACAAGGTGAGCACGGCCGCAGGACTCCTGGCAGCAGGTTTCACCGTCTCATGCGTGTTCTTCCCGGCGGCACCCGTTCTCGGCAGCATCGCCGCCGTCTGCCTCGGCGTCTCTGTCGTCGCCGCTGGAGTCAGCGTAATCGCCACGGGTATCGAATACGGCTTCACCAGCGGCGAATTCGTTTCATCCGCAGGCCGCACGGCACTGGGACTCGTCACCCGCGGCGGCGGACGCGCAGCCGCCGCTGTGGCCAAGCCGGTCGTCAAAACCGTGGAGAAGGCCGCCGGGGCCGCATCCAAGTTGCTCTACGACCTCGTCGCCTGACAGCTGACCCACCACGACCACCCCCTGGTCACGCCGGCCCGTTTGCCTCGGGCCTTGGGCCACGGGGGGTGGTTCGGCCTGTGATGAAACGTTTCCGCCGGTCGGTCGGCCGGCCCGACACGGCGGGCACGACGCGCCGACCGGCCCCCCGGGCCGGCGAGCGCCGTACCGGACCCGCTCCGGGATCAGATCCCTCAGCGGCAGCAGCAATTCCATTGATCGCCCCGGGCGACGGAAGGCACTTCGGCCCGACTGATCGCGAAGTCGGCCAGATGTCGCCCGGGGTGGCTTCCCACCGAGAGAAGACATGATTTCACCACGCTGGAGACGAATACTTCCCGGTCTCCTCCTC
Organism: Streptomyces sp. NPDC097981; assembly: GCF_040302565.1. Lineage (NCBI taxonomy): Bacteria > Bacillati > Actinomycetota > Actinomycetes > Kitasatosporales > Streptomycetaceae > Streptomyces > Streptomyces sp. NPDC097981. The sequence goes on along the minus strand of NZ_JBEORW010000035.1, from coordinate 14,453 downwards.
GCATTGAGCCTCACCGCGACCGGCACCGCCGCCGCCGGCCAGGTCCCCGCCCCGGGCGCAGCCGGCGAGGCGGGCAGCGTCGACCCGAACGGCCTGACCGGTGTTCCATCCGGCATGACCCGGCCCGCCACGATGACTCCCGGGGAGAAGTGCGAGCCCACGCCCGCCGGCTCCCAGGAGCGCAAGGCGGGGGCCGTGCAGGCCTGCGTCACCACGATCGCCAAGCCGGCGCCCCCGGCCAAGCGGAAGGCCCGCGCCGCAGCGCAGCCGACGGCCGCGGCTGCCGCCGCCGACACGGGCAGCTGCTCACTCGCAGCCCCCAGGACCTGGTACTACAACCGCTTCACCTACTGCGTCCGCGGCCTGACCGTGCTGTACACGCTCAAGGACAGCAACGGCACGGAGGTCGGCACCGGAACCCTCGACGTGTCGAGCAGCGCCGTCCTGCCCGCCAAGGGCACGACGTGGAACGAACTCGTCACGGTGACCATGACCGGTGCGACAAAGGCCGTCAAGTCCCTGAACGTGCGGTTCAAGCCCGCCTGCTCGGCCGGCTGCAAGGTCACCAAGTCCCCCCGGTGGACGAACAAGCTCATAGTCCCGGACCAGGTCCTCGTCGGCGACGTGGGCTACGAGTCCACCCCGGCTCCCGGTACCAAGGTCGACTTCACGACGTCGTACGAGTTGTTCGTGTGGTCTCCCGGCGCCCAGATCATCGACCCGAGCGCCTCCTGGAGCAACCCGGAGAAGATCCGCTGCGACGACGCCGTCCGGGACACGACCACCACGGGCACGCCCGAGCCCGGCTGCGTCGTGCCCAGTTTCATGCCGGTCGTCAAGATGAGCGACCAGCAGACCCCGGCGGGCGCCGGAGCCGCTGCGGCCGGCTACCTGTGGGCCCAGACCAACCTCGGCGGCTGGGGACGCGACAAGCCGCTGACCCGGGCGAAGGGCGACGTGGCCGGCCGGACGGCTCGGACCTGCGGAACCTTCCAGGCCCTCACGGCCCTCGTTGCGGACGACAGCTGCGGCGAGTTCCCCTTCGCGGTCACCCGCGAAGGAGGAATCGACGGTGCCCAGTGCGCCGAGATCCTTCCCCGTCACAGCACCCGCGGGGGGTGGGTCACCGATGTGCTGGATGGCGGACCGGGCAGCCCCTGCGCGCGTGCTCACGTCCCGTTGGCGGACAAGCAGGCCGGTGAGGCCCAGCTCGCCGAGGGCTTCGTGAACCAGCGAGTGGTGGAGGACGACCAGTTCAAGGTGGAGATCTCCGGTTCGATCGCCGAGCCGCAGGCCGTCTGCCGCCAGAACGCTCCCGCCGGATCGGACCCCTGGGGCAACGGGTGGATCAAGAACACCACCGATCCGGTTGCGCACATCGACAAGAACACCAGGCCGCCGGGGCCGGCCGGTGAGCGGGCAGCCGTGGCTCAGACGTGTGTGGGCATCGCGCCCAAGAAGGGCACCGACGCGACGAAGGAGGACATCACCGGTTGGCTGGACGCCGACCTGTTCCGTACGGCCAACTCGTCCACGGCCGGGCTCGCCCGGTGCCATCTGGTACCCAACGTCCTCGGCGGCAAGGGGCAGAAGAGCGACGGCGGACTGCGCAATCTCGTTCCCTGCTGGCAGGTGGGGATGAACACCGGATCGCCCAGCATGCGGACCTACGAGGCCGTGGCCGAGAAGGCGGTGAGGGAGGTCAAGGAAGGTGGCATCCTCGGGCCGAACGACGCGATCTTCTACCAGGTGACGCCCGTCTACCTGAACGCCGACAGCACGATCCCCCAGAGCGTCAAGATGAGCGCCAGGATCGAGCGTTCGGACGGAACGACCCAGCCGCTGTTCCCCGACGTCGAGATCACCAACACCTATAAGAACACCGGACAGCTGAACCTCGGAAACTAGCCCCACCTGATTCGAGCCATCGGGAGCCAGAATGAGCCGTACCACCCCGCCGCGGCCGGTCGACGTCACCGCGGTCTTCCCTCAACTGGCCCCGCTGGCACGTCCGGCGATCCGGTTGCATCCCCGCCCCGGGTCTCCGACACCGCACGACAGTTCGGTCGGCGGGCCACTGCTGTGGCCCGCCGGCGAGCCGTGGCCGCACTGCGACGAGTCACACGACCAGATGAACGACCTGTACGAGGCGTACGGGGTGTACGCCGGCGAGGACCACGAGTGGCACGACGGTCCGAACCCCATGGTGCCCGTGGCCCAGCTGTACGTGCGCGACGTACCCCTGCTGCGGCCGCCCGGCCGGGCCGACCTGCTCCAGGTGCTGTGGTGTCCCTTCGAACACGATCCGGACTACAAGCCTCCGACCGCGCTGTTCTGGCGGTCCTCCGCCGAGGTCACCGACGTCCTCGCCGCGCCGCCCGGCCCTTTCGCCGTGGAGTACGACGGCTACGTACCGCGGCCGTGCGTGCTCGCGCCGGAGCAGATCACCGAGTACCCCATGGACGTGAGCAAGGAACTGCAGCAGCAGCTGCGGGACTGGAGCAACTGGCAGGCGGCCGGAGCCGCCGTGGACAGCTCCTGGGCCCCCTACCCGGATGCGTTCTACGAGAGCCAGCTGTCCGTTGCCCCGGGCTGGAAGGTCGGCGGCTGGCCCCGGTGGGGCCTCACCGATCCGATCGCCCGCTTCTGCACCGCCTGCGACGCCAGGATGGAGCCGCTGCTGACGATCGCCTCGTGCGAATGGGACAGCAGCAACACGGGCTGGGTCCCGTACGAGGACCAAGCCCTCGGCTCGCTCGACGACGCCAGTGCGGCGAACCCGCCCGAGGTCCAGGTCTCCAGGAGCAACCGCCTGCAGCTCTACATCTGCCCGGAGTCCCCGGACCATCCGCACACCGACCTGATCCAGTGAGCCCACCGCAGCGCTGAGCAGTGCCGCCGTCGACCCGACCGTCTCAGCTTGACTCCGTCGGGGATCTTGGAGTTTTCCGGTGCGCCGGCGTGATCAGCGGGCGTGCTCGGGGCTGTCTCGAAGACCGATGCGGTTGCCGCCTGTCGACTGCCGGAACGCCTCCACCGGCACGGGCCGGGTTACCGGCCCGGCCCGCAGGCCGAGGCACTGCGGCAGATCGTCGTGCTGAACTACTGCCGCGACGCGGCAGGCCGCCTGCGCCGGCGCACCGCCGCCGACGGCGGCCTGCCGCCCTCCGCCTCGGCCGGTCGTCTCCCCCTACGACACCACGGCGTGCTCCGTCCGACTTCCACATCGACTTCGACCGCCGGCCGGTCACCTGCCCCCGGGGCCAGGTCAGCAGGGGCTGGCACGGTGACATCCGTCACTGCACGGTCCGGTTGGTGAGGGGCTGTTGTGAGGCGGTCGGTGGTGCAAACAGCGCCTGGACGGTTTCGGTGGCCGTCTCTCGCAGCCAGGTGTGGGCGCGGTCGTCGTCGTAGCGCTGGTGCCACAGCAGGTACAGGGGGACGTCGGGCAGCGGGAGTGGCGGCGGCAGTGTGATCAGGCCGAGTTGTTCCCGAGCCGTGCGGGTGACCGCGTTGGGGAGGGTGACGACCAGGTCGGTGTCGAGGGCGAGTTGCAGTGTGAAGGCGGCGGTGGGCCCGGCGGCGACGACGCGTCGTTCGAGGCCGCGTGTGGTCAGGGCGTCGTCGATCGGGTCGCGCAGGCTTCCGCGTCGCGAAACGGTGAGGTGTTCGGCGGCCGCGTACCGCTCGATGCTCAGCGGGCCTTCGGTGAGGGGGTGGCCCGGTCGGACGGCGACGACCAGGCGGTCGCTGCCGACGAGGCGGTGGCGGATGTCGGGGAGCGTCGGAGCGCTGGAGCTCGATTCGAGGTCGACCTCACCCCGGCGCAGCTCGGGGGTGTCCGTGCCGGGTTCGGCGGGCAGGCGCAGCCGGACGCCGGGGGCCTGACGGTGGACGGCGGTGATCAGGGCGGTGCCGCAGGCGGCGGTCAGGGCGTCGTGCCAGCGCACGGTGAACACCCGGTCCAGAGCTGCCAGGTCGAGTTCTTGCTGCGCGGACAGGAGTTGGTGGGCCTGCTGTACGAGGGCGTGGACCTGGGCGCGCATGGCCAGTGCGCGGGTGGTGGGGACCATGCTGCGGCCGGTGCGGACCAGGATCTGGTCGCCGGTGGCTTTGCGGATGCGGCCCAGGGAGCGGCTCATCGCCGGTGCGGTGACGTGGAGGCGTGCTGCGGCGCCGGCAACGCTGCCCTCTTCCAGCAGTGCGTCCAGGGCCGTGAGCAGGTTGAGATCCAGTTGCATGCCAGTAACTCTACGAGTGAATAGCATGCACTTGTTGTTAATGATCGGGGGGCCTACCTTCGAAGTGCAGGCGCGAGACAAGCCGCCCGCACACATCGAACTCAGGGAGCCCACCATGAGCACAGCCATGCCTTTCGCCGCCGACACGACGCTCCTGTCCGACGTGACAGCTGCGGTGAAGACCGCCGGCGTCACGCTGCGCGAGCGCCACACCTCGCACGCCCGGGGCGTGAGTCTGGACGAGGTCGTCGCTGAGATCCACGCCAACGACGACGCGGTGCTGGACGTGCTGCGGGAGCCGCTGCTGCGGGCCCGGCGGGGATCGCAGTGGGCCGAGGACGAGCTGGCAGGCGGTGCGCTTCCGTCAGGGGAGTGGTGGGTCGTCGACCCCGCCGAGGGCAACATCAACCACGTTCACGGCATGGAGGACTGGGCCGTGACCGCCACCCTGGTCCGCGACAACCAGCCGGTGCTCACAGTCGTCCACCTGCCCCTGACCGGCGACACCTACACCGCTGTCGCCGGCGGCGGTGCCCGCCTGGGCGGCCGGCCCCTGAAGGTGTCCGCCAAGACCGATCTGGGCGCCGCGCTCGTCGGCACCGGCCAGGCCAGGCCCGGCGAGGACGAGCGCACCTTCCGGCGGATCGGTGACTCGGTCACCGCCATGCTCATCAACGGCCTGGTCGTACGCGTGTCCGTTCCCGCCACGATGCAGCTCATCCACGTCGCGGCCGGACGCACGGACGCCTTCTGGCAGTTCTCCGACGTCCGCTCCGGCCTGGTCGCCGGCGCCCTGCTGGTCTCCGAGGCCGGAGGCGCCGTCACCGACCTGGCGGGCGAGCCCTGGAACACGGGCAGCCGCGACTTCCTGGCCGCCGCCCCCGGCATCCACACCGCCGCCCTCAAGGTCCTGTCGCCGATCGCCTGACCCGACACCTCCGCTCTGCCCACCTCACACCGCAAGGAGCACCACCTCATGACCAGCATCGGCATCCTGGGCGCCGGCCGCGTCGGAACCAACCTCGCCGGCAAGCTCTCCGCAGCCGGACACCGTGTCACCCTCGGTGTCCGGAACCCGGAAGGGACCGCAGCCCTTGCCGCCGGCCTCGCCCCGCAGATCGCCTTCGCCGACCAGCGCACCACCGCCCGCACCGCGGACATCGTGATCAACGCGACGCCCGGCGAGAGCTCCCTGGACCGCCTGGCAGGCCTGCGCACCGAGCTCTCCGGAAAACTCCTCGTCGATGTCTCCAACGCCGCCCGCGACGCCGATGACGGCCTGCCGGGCGACCTGTGCCATCCCGGCAGCAGCCTCGCCGAGCAACTCCAGGCCGCCCTCCCCGACACCCATGTGGTCAAGACCCTCAACACCATGCTGTTCATGGTCATGACCGCTCCCGAAACCCTGGCCGTCCCACCGACCGCCTATCTCTCGGGCGATGACCAGAACGCGAAGAAGACCGTCACCGGCCTGCTCGGCGACCTGGGCTGGCAACCCTCATGGATCGAGGACCTCGGCGACATCACCACAGCCCGCGCCACCGAGGCCATGATCCTCGTGGTTCCCCACATCCTGCGCCGACACGGCTTCAAGCCCTTCGCCGTCTCCCTCGCCCGCTGACCCACCGCTCGTGATCCGCCGGTTGGCTTACTCGTCCGAGCCCGCAGCCGACGGCGGTACCTCAAGGACGAAGAAGAGGAAGCAGGGTCCGGTCGAAAGGGCATGGAAGTCGTCGGGGAACAGCTCACGGGCGGCTGGGTCGGGCTGTGGCTCGCTGATGGTGGAAAGACGGAAGCCGGCGGTGGTGAAGGCATCAGTCATCGCGTGCAACGGCCTGCGCCAGAACCTCATTGGGACGGACTGCCCGTTGAACGTCCAGTCGAAGGCATAGCTGGTGGTCGCAAAGTAGTCAGGCCGGGGATCCTGGATCGTGTAGGCCACGAAAGGGTGGTCCACCGACGCGATCAGCCGGCCGCCGGGCCTGACCACTCGCCGCAACTCGGCCAGCGTCGGCCCCCAGTCCTCCAGGTAGTGCAGCACCAGCGATGCGACCACGTCGTCGAATGCACCGTCGTCGAACGGCAAACGGTCGCTCAGGTCGACCACGTGCAGGGCCACGTCGTCACCCAGCCGCCGTCTTGCCAACGCCAGCATCCTGGCGCTGGCGTCGATGCCGGTGACGACCGAACCCCGGTCGCGCAGTGCAGCGGCCAGGGCGCCTGAGCCACAGCCGGCGTCCAGGATCCGACGGCCGGCCACGTCTCCGGCGAGGGCCAACATCCCGGGCCGCTCGTAGTACGCGTTCACGAGGCTGTTCTCGTTCTCCGTCGAGTACGCCTCGGCGAAACTGTCGTAGTCATTCACTCGGGCCGGATCTGCAGACTCGGCGAGACTCTCGGGCACATCGGTCAAGCGATCCATCGTCGCAGCCTAGTAGTCACATGATCCGCCGGACAGGCCCAAGGCCTGGGGGTCGGTGAGGGCCAGGTGTTGTCGGCGTAGTCGCAAGGTCTTCGACGGCGGTTGCGGCGCTGGCCGTTGCGGCGGTCTTGGCGCTGGCGGGTTGCAGCGCTGCGGGCGGGGGGCCGGACCGAAGCCGGCGGGCCCGGGCTCGTCCTCGGGATCCGCGGGTTCCGGGAAGGCGGACCCGAGGAAGGGGGATCCGGGGAAGGGGGGCTCGGTCCTCGGCCGGGACGCAGTGGACGGGGACTTCCGCAAGGCCCTCACCAAGGCGGGCCTGGACCCCGCGAAGGGGATGACCACCTCCACGCCCAACGGCGTGAAACGCCCGGACATGCTCGACTGGATCGCCGTCGTGACATCCGGCGAGGCCGAGCAGGCCCTTCCCAAGATGGGGGCCGAATCGGAGCGCGCGGGCTGGAAGCCGGCCCGGGTGGAAGGCAACGTCCTCACCTACCGGAAGTCAGGCTGGAGCCTGCTGGCCTCCAGCCTGGCCGACGGCACGCAGCTGGCCAATGTCCCCGAAGGCAGCAGCATGATCCAGCTGAATGCCCACCAGCTCGACGGAGACGAAGGCTGACACCGCCCGGCACCGGAGGCGGCCGGAGACTTCGTGGGAGCGGGCGCCCAAGGACCCGCCAGCCGTGACCACCGCCATGAACGACGGTCGGCAGGCCGACACCGAACGCCGCCGCACCCGCGTGCTACCGCCATCAGCACCGCCCGACGCGACGGAACCCCACTGACCGCCTCGGCCATCGCCCGTACCGCCCGCGTCGACCGCACCTTCCTCTACAGTCACCGCGGCCTCCTGGATGCCCTCCGCACCACCGCCCACGAACCAGGAGCGAAACGTTGAGCTGACCCAGGCATTGGAGGAGCGGCAGGCCGAGCTCGACGCCGCTCGGTCCGCGAACCGTGATCTGACTCGGGCCCTGAACCAGCTCAGGTAGCCAGAAGACCTGCTCCGGCGGGGTGCTCAGGGCCCGCGCGGGATGTTCGTCTGCGTGAGCACGGGGGTGACCTTGACGTAGCCGTCGCCGGTTGTCAGGAGCTGTGGGGCGTCACCAGGCCTGATTCGTAGGCGAGGACCACGAGCTGGGCGCGGTCACGGGCCCGGAGTTTGGTCATGGCCCGGTTGACATGGGTCTTCGCGGTCAGTGGGCTGATCACCATGCGGGCCGCGATCTCGTCATTGGACAGGCCCTGCGCGACCAGGACGACGGCCTCGCGTTCGCGGCAGGTCAGCTCCTCCAGAGGCTTGTCAGTGCCGCAGGAGGTGGGGGGCGACTGGGTGACGTACCGGTTGATCAGCTTGCGGGTGATCGAGGGTGCGAGGAGGGCGTCGCCGCGTGCGGCCACGCGTACGGCGTGCAGGAAGTCCTCTGGGAAGATGTCCTTGACGAGGAATCCGGCGGCGCCGGCCGGAGGTTGACGTCGGTGGGCGCCAGGTCGCGTTTCGCGATCCGCACCGTCGCCTCGGAGCCGCCCTTGGACTGCGGGTCGGCGGGGACACAGGTCCTGACCGTGAGCCTCCGTGGTGCTTGAGGACGGTGAACACCGAGCCGGGCGGCTTGCCGATCCCTCTCGAAATGACGCTGATCGACTCGCCGGACCTCCACCGCCGCCACAGGTCGGCCTTCATCTCGTCCGACATCCCCGGCCGACCCAGTCTCGCCACTTGTACCGCCCTCAACCTGCACTGTTGCTCTGACCGGTTGAATCTAAGGTCGCTTTTTCAGGATCTCGATCGTCTGCTGCTGCTCGCGGTTCTCCCTGCGCAGCCGCCGCAGTTCCTCGCGCTCCGCGCTGGGCAGCTCGCCCGGGGCGCCCTCACCTGGTCGGCCTTGGCCCGGCGGTACCAGCCGCGCAAGGACTCCGAGCTGATGCTGAGTTCCCGGGCGACCGCGGTGACCGTCTTGCCCGAGGAGTCGACGAGCGCGATCGCGTCCCCCTTGAACTCCTCGGTGTACCGCTTCGTGTACTTGCTTCCCACCTGGTGTTACTTCCTCTGGAACCTCAGGCCCCAGTCTCCAGGTGTCCACGATCAAGGGGAAGCTTCAGGTGTGCGCTGGACCGTGAAGGCGGACACGCTCACCGCGGGCCCTGGCCACGCTGTCGACGACGTCGTGAACGCTGCTGTCCGGGCCGCGATCACCCGCCTGGTTCAACAACACGAGGTTGACTTTGATGCCTACGCGGGCTCGGTCTACTTCATGATGCACGGCGTGCGGGGCGAGGAACGGGCCCGTGAACTGGCGGCCGCACTCCACGCCGCGCTGTACGGGGATCTGGAACCGCTGACCAGTGCCGTCCCGGTGTCTTGAGCCGATCTCACGGACCCTGCACCACTGCATTCCGTCAACCTCACGCCCCCGGCGGGCCATGGCCCGCCGGGGGCGTGAGGTTGAGGGAGGGTGTCTGTGGCCGCGGCAAGTGGTGGGGGGATCAGGCGCTCAAGCGGGCGCCGACGTGCCGTGCGATGCAGCGCAGTGGGCGTAGCCGGCCTACCGGTTGTTTCGCCGATGGCGTCGGATGCCTGCCAGGGCGAGTACGCCGACGACCGAGGCAGCGGCTGCGGCTGTACCGGGGTAGAGGAGCGTGCGAGGTCCGGTCTTCTTTCCGGCGAGCGTCACGGTTGCTGTGCTCGTCCGTTGCACTGTGCCGCTCCGCAGCGTCAGCTTGGCTTTCCATGGGCCGTCGGGCAGTCCTGGATCAAGGGGGACGGTGACGGTGCCCCTTCTGTACGGGGCGAGTGTGACGCCCGAGGGTGCACGGAAGGGGCGTGCGCTGATGCCGCCGGGGCCGTTACGAAGGTCGAGTGTCCCGTTCAGGTCCACCGCTCGCCTGCCGAGGTTTCGGACGATGGCGGTGACGCCGGGACGGCCCTGTTTGTCCCGCGTACCGTGCATCTCCTCGATCTTGAAGTCGGAGACGGGCTCTCCGCCGGGCCCGATGTCCAGGTAGGTCCGCACGCCTACGCGGGTGACGCTGGCGATGTTGTGGGTGGCGTCCGCCGCCGCGCTGCTTTCGGCCCAGACGACGGCGTAGCGTTCTCCGGCCTGCGCGGTCCGTGGCACATTGATCGTGATCTCGGCCTTGGCCCGTGAGTGCGGGTCCAGGTCCGCTCTTGCGGGGCTGACCCGGATCCACCGGGTCAGCTCGTTGGCCGTGCGCTTCGGGGCGAAGGTGAACCCGTTGTTCTTGATGCCGGCGGCGGCTGCATACAGGTCGATGCTGCGGGGGGCGGACGATTTGTTGGAGATCTCGATCTTGCGCTTGATCGTGGTGCCCGGCTTGAGGTGGTCGACGATGTACGTCCGCGCGCGTGGGTCGTTGCGCCGTGCCACGGGGGCTTCGAGGAGCCGGATGCCCATGAAGTCCCCCTTTGGGTCCGCGGCTGCGGCAGAGGTGATGCCGGCCGGAGCGAGGGCCCCCAGGGCGATCGCCGCCGCGGCGAGGGCCGCGGCGGCGATCAGAGCGAAGATCCGGTGTGGGGGCGCGGGGTTACGCCACAGAATGGGTCACCGTCCCGGTGTAGGTGCCGGCGACCGCGGCTGCGGGCACGGCGACGTCCAGGGTGGGGTTCCACTTGACCGAGTTGTTGCCGGAACCGCTCGTCTTGCTGAACGCGGTCCGGGCGGAAGCGAGCGTTCCTGCCGTTCCCGGGGTGAACGGTCCGTTGACCGGGTCGATAGCGGCTCCGGGGGTGTAGGTCACGGCGCTGCCGGTGATGGGGCTGCCGCCGGGGGTGGTGAAGGGGTCGGTCAGGGAGACGGTGGCCACCCAGCTGGCGTCGGCCAGTGAGCGCTCGTCCGTCACCGTGACCTGGCCGAGCTGTCCGGTGGCGGTGCCGCCCGGAGTGACCGTGCTCAGGGTGGCCGATGTGGGAACGGCGACGGTCAGGCCGTCGGTGGCGCTGACCTCGAAGGTGACCCCCGTGTCCCCCTGGTCCGGGGAGGCCGCCTCTCCCAGCGGTCCGCCGCCGACGGTGAGGAGAGTGGGGCTGGCCGTGTCGGTGGCGGTGTTGATCACCGACACGTTGTCTGAGCCGGTATTGGTGATGTAGGCCTTGGTCCCGTCCCCCGTGAAGGCCACCCCGCTCGGGCTGGTACCGATGTTGGTGGTGATGGTGGAGGAGACGGCGTCGGTGGTGGTGTTGATCACCGAAACGCTGTTCGAGCCGTAGTTCACGACGTAGGCCTTGCCACCGTTGGGAGCCACGGCCACCCCTCGGGGGGCAGTGCCGACCGTGATGGTGGAGCTGACGGCGTCGGTGGCCGTGTTGATCACCGACACGTCGTTCGACGTGTTGTTCGTGACGTAGGCCTTGGCGCCATTGGGGGTCACTGCCACCGTGGAGGGATTCGCGCCGACAGCAATGGTGGAGCTGACGCTGTCCGTGGTGGTGTCGATCACCGACACGCTGTTGGCATTGAGGTTGGCAACGTAGGCCTTGGCACCGTTGGGAGTCACGGCCACCCCGATGGGAGTGTTGCCGACAGTGATGGTGGTGCTGACACTGTCGGTGGCGGTGTCGATCACCGAGACAGTGCCGTCGAGGGTATTGACCACGTAGGCCTTCGTGCCGTCAGGGGTGACGGCCACCCCTCGGGGTTCGTCACCGACGGCGATGGTCGCGCTGACGGTGTTGGTGGCAGTGTTGATCACCGACATGTCGTCGGAGCCGCTGTTCGTGACATAGGCCTTGGTCCCGTTGGGAAACATCGCCACCCATGTCGGAGCCGTGCCGACAGTGATGGGCGTGGCGCTGACGATGTCGCTGGTGGTGTCGATCACCGAGACGGTGCCGTCATCGGAATTGGCCACATAGAGAAAGTCCGACGGGTCGGCGGCCGCAGGAGGCACAGCCACCATGGACAGGGCCAGCGACGCCAGCGCGATCAGGCCCACCATGCCTCGCCGCCTGGCCGGTACGGCCCCCCTCCTTCGCCGTCCGAACCCTCTCCCAGGCCGCCCTTCGGGGCGGTCACCCACTCCCGGCTGAAAACCGCAATGTTCGAGCACGGAGACCTCCGCGTCCACGAAGACTGGCGCCCGGGTCCACCGTGGCGCCGAGATCATCTGCGATGACTCGAAGATCACCTTATGGACGTTGCCACTGCACAATAGCCGCAACAGCTCGTGTCGCTCTATTCGTATATGAGCAATAAGTCCCGTGACACTCCCTGTGGGTGGGGGAACCGTTGCCCGTGATCGGCGAAAGCCGGAACCAAGGAGGCCCCCTCCGGCGGGGGTTCACGCCACGACGGGGAGGACGCGGTGCTTCACGCGGGTGACGGTCGGGGAGTCGATCACCCGCGTGCGCTCGAAGGTGAGATCGGGCGTGACCTTCTCCTCGTAGCGTGGAGTCGTGACCAGAGGGGAAGTTGAGGGTCATGGCGGGGAAGAGGCGCTCGTACGACGCGGAGTTCCGCGCGGGGGCGGTACGGATCGTGGCGGAGACCGGGAAGTCGGCTGCGGAACGACTTGGGCGAGGAGGGCGTTGGAGCGCTGGTCGAGACCGTCGAGGAGCTGGTGGGCGAGTGCGAGCTCGTCATCGGCGCGGTCGGGGTCGGCGAAGGACAGCGCGAGGGCAAGGCGGACCTGCGTCATCGCGCGCTCGCCGGCGGCTTCGTGCTGCTCGGCTTCGGCTCGGCCGGCTTCGAAGGCGGCTACGGCCTGGGCGGTGTCCGCGTGGGACCAGTGGACGTCGCCGAGGACGCGGTGGTGGCGGCCCTTCCAACCGAGAGTGGGGACGGCGGCCAAGGCGGTGGGGAAGTCACCGGCCAGCCTCGCCAGGTTGGCAAGGCCCCGGCGGGCCTTGAGCGCGAGACGGCCGTCGGCTTCGACGACCTGCTGCATGCCGGTACGGGCGGCGTCGTTCTGGCTGAGGTCCTTGTGGGCCTTGGCCCGGTAGTACAGGGCCATCTCGGTCAGCTCGGCGGGCAGCAGACCGGTGTCGAGGACGGCGGTGAGGCGGTCGGCGGTGAGCTGGCGGTGCTCGCGCTGGCGGCGGGTGATCGCGGCGAGGAGCTCGGCGACGGCATCGGCGGGCTGTCCGGTGCCGGATCCGCGGGGGCGGGCAGGGTGAGTGCCTGTTTTCGATCCCAGGTTTTGAGTAGCTTTGTGCCCTAGGCTGGCTGAGTGTCCGAGGGCGTCAGGCAGGCTGTGGAGCGTGCGTGCGAGGGGTGTGGGAGTCGGCTGAGGCCGGACGCTCAGCCTCGGGCAAGGTTCTGTTCCACGGCGTGTCGTGCCAGGCGGTGGCGTCGTGACCTGCGGTTGCGTAAGCGGGTGGCTGCCGAACTGGGTGGCGCCGGCAGAGCCGAGTGCCCCGAGTGCGGGAGCACTTGGGTCGCGGGGGTGGATCGCCGTTCGAACGCGGTCTTCTGTTCACGGCGATGCGTCACGAGGGCCTGGCGGGCCCGAAAGGAATCGTTCGGCGAACGGTCACAGTGACCGCAACGCGAACGCACCCGAATCACATCTTCGATCAGAGGCCGGTCATTTTCGGTCGATCGTTGTGATCTTAGGATTTCCGGTCCGACTCTCGGTCGAGAGGCGGGCTGCGTCTTGCCACGGTCCCAAGTGCCGTGCCACGGCCCGTGGTTGAGGGTGAGAAGCCCATGACTGAAGAGATCAACGACACCGACAAGGTCGGCAGTGTCAGCGCGAACCGGTACGCGGAGATCGTGGCCGAGCTGCGGAAGCTGGTGGAGACCGCCAGCCGCATCCAGTTCACGGTCGGCGACTACGCGCTCGAGGTCGAGCCGATGCGCGAGGCCGGCGGGCAGGAGCGGAGCGACTCGCTGTTCACGGTCAAGGAGTCGCTGTTCCGCCTGGCCGAGGACATCGGGCTGTCCTACAAGACGGTGGACAAGGCCCGGTGGACCGCATCGAAGTGGCCGAAGGACCGGCGGGTGACGGGCGTGTCGTTCACGGTCCACGTCATCCTGGCGTCCATCGCCGAGGAGGAGGAACGGTTCACCGCGATCCTCAACCCGCCCGAAGGCAAGTCCCGGTGGACGCCGGACGAGGCGAACCGGCGGGTCGGCCGGCAGGTCGTCAAGCCCGTGACCCCGCAGGAGAAGGTCAGCGCGATCCACACCCTGGCCCAGGACGAGGAGGTCGCCGCCACCGTCACCGGTGATCTGCTGCGGCGCCCGGACGTGGTCGCGCAGGTCAAGGACGAGGACAAGGTCCGGGCGGTGGAGGAACTGACCCGGGAGGACAAGGTGGCGGCGGCTGTCGCTCCGGACTTCCTGCGCCGCCCCGCGGTCGTCGCCCGCGTCGCCAAGGCGGACAAGGTGAGGGTCGTCGAGGAACTGACCCGCGACGAGCACGTCGCCGCCGAGGTGACCACCGGCCTGCTCCGGCGCCCGGACGTCGCCTTCCGGGCGATGTCGGACGCCACCGCCCGCCACCAGGTCAACCACGCCCAGGTCGAACGCGGGCGGCAGGCCCGCGAGCACTTCGAGGAGACCAGCCCCGTCGCCCCGGCGATCCGCAACATCGACCGGTCGGTGGAGTTCCTGGACCTGGTCACCGCCTGCCACGCGTTCGTCGCGGCGTCCGGCCGCGTCGTCCCGGGCCTGCGCGACCGCCAGCTCGGCGACGACGAACGCACCATCGTGCACGAGAACGTCGCCCGGGTGAGGGGCCCGTTGACTGAACTAACTCCTGTGTTTTGGCAGGTCAGGAGCAGTTTCTGCTAGCTTCCCGCCATGGTTGATCCGCTGGGTCCCGGACGG
>NZ_JBEORW010000034.1:0-97437 GCF_040302565.1 Streptomyces sp. NPDC097981 | reverse complement strand
GGCGGGGTAGCGCGCTCCCCCGCGGGGGGGCGCGGGGGGGTAACCCCGGGCCCCCGCCCGCGCCCGCGCGCCCCCCCCCGCGCCCGGGGGGTCCGGTGACGGGCCCGTCACCGGACCCGGCGGCGGTGCGGCGCAGTACGAGTTCCAGTGCGCGGGGGTCGCGGGAGCGCACGAGGGCCAGGAGAGCGGGCGCGGCGGTCTCGCCGTCGGTGTCCGCGTACTGGAAGAGGGTGTCGCGGAGTCCGGCGTCCGGCTCGGGGAGGTGGTCGATCCAGTGGCCGATCGTGCGCAGGCGGGCGTTGAGTGCCATGGCGTTCCTCTGGTGGGGCAGGGCCGCCGCCATGAGGGCCACCACCGCGGGTTCACGGTCCCGCCAGGTCTCGGCGATCCCCTCGGCCAGCCAGGATCCCCGTGTGCCCAGGTCTCCGGCCGCGATCCAGCGGGCGGCCACGGCGAGCGCCGCATCCGGGTCCTCGGTGAGCAGGTGCCGCAGATGATCGTCCGGGCTGGTGGTGTCCGTGCCCGGCCAGGGGAACGCGTCGTCCCCCGGGTCGGGTTCGGCGCCGTCCTCGGCGATCACGCCCACCAGGTCGGACGGGTACGGTGGCCCGGACCGGGCGAGGGCGAGACCGGCAGCCGCCAGCCTGACCTCGGCCAGCGGGCTGTCGAGTGCCGCCTCCTCCTCCCGCCCGTACCGGGACAGGGCGACCAGCGCGTCCGCCCGCACCGCCGGGACGGGATCACCGGCGTACACCTCCTCGACCCGCGCCACGGCAGCGGCCCGCCCTTCCGCCGTCAGCAGCCCGGCCGGGGCGGCGACCACCCGCAGCGCTGCGCGCCGCACGGCCCGGTCCGGGTCCCCGAGGCAGGGCAGCAGCTCGGGGAGCACCCGGCAGAGCTCGGCGCAGATCGCGGCGACCGGGGTGTCCGCCCAATGGGGCAGTTCGACGTCCGCCGGGTCGTGGTCGGCGAGCACGGCGAGCAGCATCAGGACCTCGCTGCGCTTGGCCGGTGCGTGCCACACGGCGTGGGCGAGGAAGGGCACGGCGGGCGCCGACGCGGCGTAGACCGTGCCCTGGTGGTGGATGTTGCCGTACAGCTCGTAGAGGGCCTCGCCGGCCGTCTCCTCGTCGTCCTCGTAGAGTGCCGCGATCAGCTCGGGTACGTCCTCGGCGGAGCCGTACGCGTGGGTCAGGGCGTGCCACTGGACGTGGTCCAGCTCGGCCGGCGGTCGCATGGGCTGTTCTCCTCCGCTGATCAGGTGTGCTGACCGTACCGGCCGTCGCTGACAAGGGCCGCGGCGGCCCGGTCGGGTCCGGTGGACCTGCGCTGGCGGTACTCCACCGTGAGGGTGGGGCGGGGTGAGGTGGCGAGGAAGACGTACGCGGTCGACGGTTGCGGGGAGGCGAAGCGGAGGCGGAGTTGGGTGGTGCCGGTGCGGTCGAGGGCGGCCAGGGCGGCGGGGGACAGGTCCGTGGACGTCTGGGTGCCGGAGGAGAAAGCGGGTATCTCGGCGGCGGCGGGGACGGACGCGGGGGCGGACCAGTCGGCCGTTTCGGTGGTGCAGGAGGCGCCGAAGCAGCCGGTACGGAGGTCCAGCAGGAGGCGGTTGCCGGCCGGGGAGGTCCACGGGTCGCCGGAGCCGCTGGCGCGGGCGACCGTCAGGTACGCCCGGACCACCTCCTTCCCGGAGGGGATGCGGGAGGTTTCGAAGGAGAGCAGGGTGCGGTTGTCCTTGCCGTCGCTGCCGCGGCCGAGGGCCAGGCCGGAAACGGTCTCCAGGGTGCCGAGCGCCGCACCGGAGCCGTCGGGGGCGGCCTTCACGTAGCCGTCCTGGGCGTCGAGGGAGGGGAGGGCGAGGGTGGTCGTCGAGGACGGCGGCTCCGTACCGCCGCCCGCGCCGCCGAGGGCGCGGACCATGTTCATGATGGCCTCGATCTGCTTGCCGCCGTGCCGGGCGTACGCGGAGTCGCCGAGGTAGCCCCACCAGTTCCAGCATCCGTTGGGGTTGTCGAGGGTGGTGGTCGGCGCGGCCTGCGGGTAGAGGACGAGGAAGTGGTTGGTGTCCGCGTACTCGTCGAGGTAAGCGGTGTCCATGAACCTCGTGCCGAAGCCCTGGTACGAGTACCCCTGCTTGCAGCCGTGCAGGGCGACGAGCAGGCGGCAGGGGGTGGTGGTGCCGGCGCAGGCGGCGGGCTCGTAGAGGAAGCCGCTGCCGTCCATGGAGACGGCGGATGCGGAGCCGCCGGGGACGTAGCGGTTCTGGTCGAAGCGCACGAGCGTGCCGGTGGGGGCCGGGGCGGGGTCGTTCACGGGTCCGGTGAGGTGGCCGAGCAGGTCGCGCTCGGCGTCGATGCCGCAGTCGTTGACGTACGGGCTCTGGGTGACGGTGCACGGGTTCGGCCCGAGGGGGCTGATCCACGCGTGTCCGGCGCCGGTCGTGTGGTCGTACCGCACGCGCGCGCCGAAGCGGCCGTAGTACGAGGCCAGGGCGTCGGCCACGGGCCGTTCGACGGTCGCGTCCCCCGCTCCGCTGAAGAGGTAGACGGGGTCGCCGGAGAGGTTGGCGACGGGGTCGACCAGACCTTGGGCGGACCAGTCGCGGGTGGTGCGTTCGAGGGCGTCGAGCCGGAGGTCCTGGTACGTCTGCATGCACGCGTACTGGGCCCGGTAGAGGTCGCCCTGTGCGCAGCCGTACGGTCCGGCCGCGAAGACGGCGGATCCGGCGAACGTGCCGGAGTACGCCACGTGGAGCTGCGTCGCCATGTAGCCGCCGGAGGAGACCCCGGCGGTGTAGGCGGCACTGATGGAGTGCGGTTTCAGCTCGCCGGGGGTGGGCGCCGGCGCCGCGGCGGGGGCTGCGGCTGCGGTCGGGACTTGGGTCACCGCAGCGAGCAGCAGTATCACAGCCATCCGGCGCAGCCACCGGACGCGGGGCTTTTGCTTCAAGGGGGCCTCCTCGGTGGGTGGGGATCTCCCGGGAGGCTAGGACCGAGCGTGACCGCCCGCCATGTGCCGGGCAGCCACAACGGGGCGGTTGGCTATGGGGGTTCAGACACGGGCAGTGACGGCTGCCCGGGCGCTGCGGCTCTCCGCGACCCGGCGCGGGGCCCGGCTCGCGCGGCCGCTATCGGCGCAGCAGGCCGTGGACAGGGGATTCCGTGCGGTACGGGGGCCCATGACGGGCGCGCTTTCGTCGTGGGTGAGTTCGCCGCCGACGCCGTGCTGCACGGACGCGTTCCCGGACGCGACTTCGAGCTGCACCTCCGGCGTGCCCGCGGCCGGGTCCGCGTCGAGGTCTCCGGGATCCATCCGCAACGGCCGCCCTGCTGCTGCCGGCGGCCGTCGACGTCGCGGGCGGTCAAGGTCGTACTCGTCGAGGCGGTCGCGCTGCGGTGGAGCGTACGGGACCGGAACCGCAACGGGCCGGGCAGGACGGCCCCGGCCGAGTGGGAGTCACCCGGTTGTAGACCTACCCGCTGCGGGTGGCGAGGTACACGTACACGGCGAACAGCCCCGTGACACACAGGAGGACCGCCCAGGAGGCGGCGCCCGTGTGACGCCCGGTCCGGCGGGCGTCACGGCGGCCGCGTATGCGTAGGCGGCGGGGCCCGGCGGGGTGCCCGCCGTGCTCCCGGTGGACGGTCGGGGCCGCGGTCTCGGCAAGGAGGCGGCGGCACAGGGCCGCGAGGCCGGGCGTGCCGGCGGCCGGGTCCGCCACGGCCTCGCAGCGGGCCGGTGCCGTGGTGCCGCCGGGCAGGATACGGCCGGCCCGGACGAGCAGTTCGCCGTTGACGCCCGTCGGGGCCAGGCTGATCCATCGCTCGACGTGGTCCCCGCGGATCACCACCCCGCCCGACCTCTCCCGGTACACGGTGTGCTCCCGCCACAACAGGACGGCCAGTTCCGCCGCGGTCTCCCTCAGTCGTGCGCTCATGTCTCCCCACCCCCGGCACTGCACCAACAGTCGGACGGAACTGTAACGGTGGGCGCCGACAGTCCCCGTCGTGGGTGCGCGGTCCCGGGCCTCCGGCACCGTGCGCCCGCGCGGGGTGCCCCGGGCGAGCGGGCTGTGGGTGGTGCGGACGACGAGTCCCTGATGGACCCCAAGCAGGGCCCGTTCGCCGCCTGCTCGCCCAAGGGACATACTCGACTGGCCGGGTTCGCCGGTCGTGCCTATGCGGAGCTGGGTCTCGTCGAGGCCGGTGACTGCCATTGGTTCCCGCTCGGGCAGGGCTGGAATCAGCGGTCCTCGACTGCTGATTCGGTACGCGAGTTGCGCTGCGCCAGGGGTGGCCACCTTCGCGGGCTCTGCTCCCCAGCGCCAGCGAGCGACCTCGTGGGCTACGAGTCGTGGCTGGAGCGGGACCGGTTGATCCTGCTGGACCGCGAGCCCGAGGTGATCGGGATGGCCTCGCAACCGGACGGCACCGCCGACCGCATCAGCCCCAGGGTGTAAACCCGTGGGCCGATGCTGTACGGGAGGGGCACGTGACAGCGTTGCCCTGTGCCCAAGGACTGGCCGTCGCGGCACAGTTGACGATTCGTCACCAGGGGAGGGCCCATGACCACCACGCCGTTCATCAGCCGGAAGGGCATGACGCGCCGCAGCATACTGGGAGCCGCGCTGGCCGCCGGGGCCGCCGTGCCGCTTGCCACCGCTGCCGGCCCCGCGTGGGCCGACCCGGCCGCTGACGCCCCCGCCGCGACGCGGCTCATGCTGCCCGTGCCGACCGGGCCGCATCCGGTGGGCACGGTCCAGCTGCACCTCGTCGACCGGTCGCGTCCGGACGACATCGCGGGCCCCGGGCACTTCCGCGAGCTGATGGCCACCGTCTGGTACCCCGCCCGGGACGTCCAGCGGTACCCGGTGGCGCCCTGGATGCCGGCCGGCGCATTTCACGCGTTCCTCGCCGACGTCGGGTTCAGCGATCTGGCCTCCCTGGGGCCGCTCACTGCCGGCCACGTGGGCGCTCCGGTGCAGCGAACGGGCCGACGGCTGCCCGTCGTCGTGTTCTCGCACGGCGCGCACAGCCACCAGGGCGACCACACCGTCATGGTCCAAGAGCTCGCCAGCCACGGATATGCGGCTGTGACGATAGCTCACCAGTACGACACGTACACGCTCGTGATACCCGGCCGGGGCGTGGCCAGATAGGCGCTGTAGTCCTCGGGGTCGAGCAGTTTCTGCAGGATCGCCAGCATGTGGAACCACTCGTAGCCGACTTCTCCGTAGTCGGTGTCCACGAAGCGGCCCGCGGCGACGTCGGACAGCCGGTTTTTGGTGAACTCGATGGTGATCCGGCGTATCGGATCGGTCGCGCTCAGGCGGCGTACGGCCCCGGCCAGGCGGTGGACGGCGGAGCTGTTGGCGTAGACGTTGTTGACCACGACGCGGGCGTCGGGGTATTCGGCGAGCGTCCGAGCAAGGGCGGCGAGTTCCGAGGGGATCACCGCCGGTTTCTCGAGCAGGACCCGTGCTGCGGAAGCACGGGTGAGGATCTGCCGGAGCGTGTGCAGATGCAGCCGGGTCGGCGTCGAGACGACCCAGGCGTCGATCTGTGCCACCAGTGTGTCCGGCACCTCGCGGACGTCCCGAAAGTCTGCTTCTGACCGACGGTCGACGGTGACCGTCCGGTGGCCGGCCGCACGCAGGTTACCGACGTGGAGGCCAC
This sequence comes from Streptomyces sp. NPDC097981, assembly GCF_040302565.1. Taxonomy (NCBI): domain Bacteria; kingdom Bacillati; phylum Actinomycetota; class Actinomycetes; order Kitasatosporales; family Streptomycetaceae; genus Streptomyces; species Streptomyces sp. NPDC097981. The sequence goes on along the minus strand of NZ_JBEORW010000034.1, from coordinate 91,762 downwards.
CTATCCGGCCGACCCCAATGATCGCGACTCTCATCCCCGCTTCACCTGAGGGAAGTCCCCTGAGCGACCGAGTCGCTCAGCGTGTGCTGTGTGGTGAACAGGCAGAATTGCGGTGCTTTGCCCGTGCCCGCGGCCGTGGCCAGTTCGACTAGTTCGACGGGACGCACGGTCAGCTCATGCAGCCGCACCGCCTGGCTCAACGCGACGCGCACTTCTTCGGCAGTACGGGCCCCGTCCGCCGGGTCGACAGGGACGATGAGCACCTCCAGCCGGCCGGCCTCCTCCTGGCGTACCTGCCAGCGGTGCAGCGGCATGCGGTCCAGGACGGCACGCACCGGTTTGACGTTGACCAGCGTGTCGTCTGCGTCCGCGATCAGTGCACGCTTGCGGCCGACGAGGCCGGTGATGCGGGCATGAGGACGCCCGCAGGGACACGGCTCGCGCATCAGCCGCCCCCCGTCGCCGGGGCGGTAGCGCAGCAGCGACATCGCGCGGTTCGTCAGGGAGCTGATCAGGATCTGGGAGTCGTCGTCAACTGAAACCGCGAGTCGCTCCTCCTCCACGTGGTAGGTGCCGAGGCTCTGCGGACACTCCCACCCCACTCTGCCGAACTCCTGTAGTCCGTACTGGTCGTAGTGGGGGCAGCCGAAGACCTGGGTAATCGTCTCGCGAGTACCGGCGTCGAAGCTGTCTCCATGGGTGAAGACCGCCGACAAGCGCGGAAGACGCAGCGTTCCCTCGCTCTGCCGCAACGCGGCCAGCAGCGCTTCGAGCGGCTGTCCCCACAGAATGTCGGGTTTGAAGTCCGCGCACAGGCGCTCCAGATGGCTGGTGTCCCGCGAGGAGAGGGACGACACGTTGATGCGCAGCACCAGGGCGCCCCCCAGGTAGTGCATCGTCTCGAAGGCCACAGGCGCGTGGGCCGGGTCGGCAGTGGCGCGGATCACGCGAAGCCCGGGACTCAGTCCGTAGGCTGCGAGAAAGCGCAGGTTGGTGGCAGCCGATTCGGTGAGCCGAGAGTCGTCGTGAGTCGTCGTGAGTGATCTGCACAGGGACCCGGTGGTACCCGAGGTGTGTACCCGCAACTCGTCCCAGGCGTCGACCAGTCCGGTCGTGACCGCCTCGGGCCGGTGGCGCAACACGTCCTTCTCCAGGACCGGAAGACAGGACAGGACAGACTCCGCCCGTTCCGGCAGGATCCGTGTGACCGCCAGGTACGGGGAGAAGTAGGAGGTGCGGGCGGCGCGGCGCAGAGCGCCGGCGAGCCGCTCGCGCCGGATTGCCTCCATCATCTCCCGGTCGAACTCGCCGGGCAGATACACCGTCTGAAAAAGCCGCCACCCTTCACCCACTGCCGCCGCAGTGCGCAAGCTGGCGTTGTGCCACCAGTGGTGACCAGTCATGGTCTCTCCGTCGTTCTCGATACCGGGCACGGAGGGGCGGGCTCGCCGGACGGCAGCGCCCTGGAGGGCGGGCCGGGTGCGGACCTTCGAACGAAGGCCCGCACCCGGCCGTGTCAACGCCGACTCAGGCGGCCTCCTTCAGGGTGATGTTCATCGAATTCACCTCCTCCGGCTCATCGAGAGGGCTTCTCCCTCGACGTCACAAAGCTTCGCCTCCGCCGATCCGCAATCGATCTACGCACGTCCCGCGTGTGATACACGCCGCCAAGGCCGACTGCTGTCGGACGGTGGTGAGCGTGGCCAGGGGGAGACTGCTGCTACGAGGTGCCTGGCACGGTCCGAAGCCGTCCAGCTGCAACCGCGACCTCGGAGATCTGCTGGGCCGCGGCGATCGGACGAGCACCAGCTGTGCGGTCCGGTGCTTCAGGGCCAGGAACTGCCGGCGGGCGCTGCTGTACCTGCGCAACCACACCCTGTTCCTGTCGCAGTTCAACGACGGCTGGAAAAGCGGCTGCCAAGGGCTGCACGCCTCTGGGTGAGCAGCCAGACCGGTGCTCGCTGAAGGGCGGCTGACGTGCGTCGAGCCCGGCGCAGCGTCGCACGGCGCAACGCGCTCGGCATCACCGCCGGCCTGTTCGGCGACCAGGCTCATCGTGAGAGCGCAGGCCCTGGAGAACAGCTACAAGGGAGCCGAAGCCGGCGGAGGCGACCATGTCGGTGGGGTCCTCGCCGGGCTCCAGGAGGTGCGGCGGCCTCACCCGTCAGTAGGGGTACGAGTCGGCCATTCGCCTCCCATCCGCGGAAGTCGAGGGCTGGCTCGGAGTACGGTGGGCGCCCGTTGACAGCCCTGCGGAAGGAGGCCGGTGCCGGCTGAGGCCGGCCCGGACGACATGTCGTACTCGACGAAGCGCACTCCCCGTGGTGGCCTGCGTGTCGCAGCCACCGCCACTGCCACCGCAATTGCCGTCGGCGGACTTCTGCTCACGCCTGCCGCGGCAACTGCCGTACCTTCCGATCCGTGCCGATGCGCCGCCCTGCAGCGGGATCTCGACGCCTACCGCCGCGGTGAGGTCCAGTACTTCATCGACCCCATCCCCGCGTGGACGGAGCAGGCGGCGCGGCACGGGTGCAAAATCCCCGGCCTCGACCGGCCCGGGTCCGTTCACGGTCTCCCCGACGACACGGCGTTGGTTGCCGGCGGCGGCCATGGACATGTAGTCCGTCCAGCGTAGAGCGTGAAGCCACGCCCCGTGGCCAGCTGATGACCGACAGTCAGATATCTGCGACCCGCCTCAGTTGCAGCACACCGTCGGGCAGCTGTCGGCCTGTGCCGGTGGGCCGGGTGGGTGGCCGTGCCGTGGGCAGGAGTTCGAGGCGCTCGCAGCGCCAGCCGGCGGCCTCGAAGGCGCCGAGGTCGGGGAGGCCGTGCATGGTCAGGGCCGTTCCGGCGGCGCGGGCGGCGGCGGTGAGGGTGCGTGCGGAGGCCGGGGAGAGGACGTCGCAGATCCATGCGCTGCCGGCGCCGGCCGCGTCGCCCGCCGCGCCGGCCAGGGCGCGGACCTGGCCCGCGGTGAGGTAGGTGAGCAGTCCCTCGGCCACGAGGAGGGTTCTGCGGCCCGCTGTGCGGGGCCGTAGGAGCCCGGCGAGGGCGGTGGGTTCGCGGAGGTCGCAGCGCAGCCGTTCCACCGGGACGGGTGCTGTTGCGGCGGGCAGCAGGCGGTCCTTGAGGTCGAGGACGGGGGCGCAGTCGATCTCGACCACCCGACAGGAGCCGGGCCAGTTTAGGCGGTGGGTGCGGGCGTCGAACCCGGCGCCGAGGTTGACGCAGACGTCCCAGGGCTCGGCCGGGAGCAGCTCGGACAGCATGCGGTCGACCGCGAGGGCGCGGGCGATGACGACGGACGTTCCCGCGGTGTGCCGGGTGATGCGGACGATGGAGTCCGGGCAGTGGCGGGCGAAGCGGTCGGCATAAGGGTCGCGCAGCGCGCTGTCCGGCTCGGCCGTCGCGCGGGCCCGGGCGAGCACGGTGAGGTAGGCGGTGGCGGGGACCTGCTCGGCGAGCGGCGGGTGGGCGGCCGGCACCGTTACTCCCACCGGAACAGTCGTGAGGCGGTCGCGGTGCCCACGGCGACCACGCCGGCGAGGACGCCCAGGTCGAGGGCGACGTCGGCGGCGCCGTCCAGCCAGGCGTGCTGGAGCAGCTCGACCGCGTAGGTCGCGGGCAGCGCGGCGCTGATGGTCTTCATGGCTTCCGGGAAGATCTGCAGGGGGATGGTCGCCCCCGAGAGGAAGATCATGGGGAAGTAGACCAGGTTGGCGATGGCCACCGCTGCCCGCTCGGACCGTGCGACCGCGGCCACCACGCCTCCGAGCGCGTACATGGCGAGGGCGGAGAGGACCAGGGCCCCGGCCGTCGCGGCGGCCGCCGCGGGGGAGGCCGGCAGGTGGAGGCCGAAGAACAGGTACCCGGCGGCGACCAGGAGCAGGGCGCCGAGCAGACTCAGCGCGAGGTTGACCAGCGCCTGGGCGATGAGGAAGGCGGACGCGTCGACCGGCGTCGCGCGGAAGCGCTTGAGCACCTTGCGGTCGCGGTACTCGGCGAGGCCGAGCGGAAAGCTCATCAGTCCGGTGACGGCGACCACCAGGACCAGGTAGGCGGGCACCGACATGTCCACCGTCCCGCGGCCGTCGAACTGCTCGGACGGCTCGTTGCCGTAGATCCCGCCGAACATGCAGAGCATCAGCACCGGGAAGGCGAGGGCGAAGAAGACCGGGGCGAAGTTCCGCCTCATCCGCCGCCACTCGAACCGTACGATCGGCCACAGCGTCGACATCTCAGGCCTCTTCCTTTGCGGCGGTGGCGCCGACCAGCCGCAGATAGGCGTCCTCGAAGGTCGGGGTACGACGGCTCACCGCCGACGGCGGGAGTCCGGCGTGCGCCAGCAGGCGCACGATGCGGTCGTAGTCGGCGGGGTAGCTGCCGGCGAACTCCAACCGGTCCGTCGCGCCGGGCAGCCGGGTCAGCCCGAGGCCGCCGAGCCTCTCCTCGATCCCGGCGGGCCGGCCGGTGCCCGTGCCCAGGTCCCCGAGGTCGACCACGAAGGTGGACGGGCCTGCGTGCGCCTCGGTCAGCCGCACCGGCGCGTCGAGCGCGACGAGCTCCCCGGACCGCAGCACGCCCACACGGCTGCAGAGCGCCTCGACCTCGTCCATCGCGTGCGAGGTGAGCAGCACCGCGACGCCGCGGGCGGCGAGGTCGAGGACCGAGCGCCACGTCTCCCGGCGCTGGTGCGGGTCGAGGCCGGTGGTGAGTTCGTCGAGGATGACCAGGCGGACGTCGCCGATCTGGGCGAGGGCCAGGGCCAGCCGCTGGCGCATGCCGCCGGAGAGGTCGGCGATCAGGCTGCGGCGGCGGTCGGCGAGGCCGAAGGCTTCCAGCAGCGCAGCCGCGGAGCCGGGCGCCCGGTAGATCGCCTCGTAGAGGTCACACAGCTCACCGACCCGGGCCCGGCTGGGGAACTGGGACTCCTGGAGCTGCATGCCGAGCAGCCGGGTGACCGCGTCGCGGTCGCGGCGGGGGTCGTGGCCGCAGACCGTGACCGCGCCGCTGCGGACGGGCCGCAGGCCGCCGACCGCCTCGACGATCGAGGTCTTCCCCGCCCCGTTCGGCCCGACGAGCCCGAACACCTCCCCGGGGAGGATCCGGAACGAGACGTCGCGGACGGCGACGAACGTGCCGTAGGCGACGGTCAGACGGTCGGCGTGCACGACGGCGCCGTGCCCCGGCCCGGGTGCCGGTTCCGATGCGGCCGTCGCCGGGTCGGCGGATGGCTGGTCGGTGGTCACAGGCTGAGCCTCCCGGGGGCCGTGCGCGCTCCCGGGGTCGGGGAGGCGCTGAGGTTGGTGTAGAAGCCGGCGAACGACATGTGCAGCACCAGGGCGGGCAGCACGCCGCCGGTGGCGGTGGTCAGCAAGCCGCCGACCACGCCGAGGACGAGGCTGGAGGCGCCCAGCACGTACGCCTGGGTGCGGGTGGAGACCAAGGCGACCTGACCGGCCGCGAACAGGCAGGTGCTGAACGCCAGGGCGAAGGCGGGGCCGCTGCCCAGTGCCCCGAGCCCCAGCAGGATCACCCCGCGGAAGAGCACTTCCTCGAACAGCGCCGCGGCCGCCGGGACGATCCACCGGTAGTGCCGGGGCAGGGCGAGGATCGAGGCGATCCACTGGATGCGGGCGATCTCGCCGGGGACGTCCGCCCGCGGGTCGACCCGGTAGAGCAGCGACACGCAGAGGACGGTGGCGCTGGAGGTGCCGAGGACCGCCAGCACCAGGGCGAGCGCCGTCCCGGGTGCGGGGACGCCGAACACCTGGTGGAACGCGAGCGGCGTGGACGCCAGCAGCACCGCCAGGGCCACGGTGCCCAGCACCAGGTACACGACGGTGCCGAACACCGCGAAGGCCGCCTCCGGGCGCAGCCCCGTCCGGCCGGCGAGCCACAGTGCCGTCCGCCGCCGGCGTGCCGGATCGTTGAACGGCAGCCGGTACAGGGCCAGCCAGACGGCGACCACGGCGGTGGTGAGCGCGGTGAAGGCGGGCACGCTCATCCGGCCACCTCCTTTCCACCGGCCGGCCGGGCGCCGTGCTCCTGACGGACGGCCAGTGCGAAGACCACTCCGTTCTGGGCGAGGTGCGCGACCAGCGGCACCGCCAGGCTGCCCGACACCACCATGAGCAGCCCGAAGACCGCCCCGGACAGTGTCTTCTGCGCCACTGCGAGCCCGCCGAAGAACAGGTGTCCCACCGCGTAGGCCACGGCGGCCGCCGCGACCGCGACACCGGCCGGCAGGTGCAGGCGCTCGTGCAGGACACCGATCCACAGGCCCCGGTACAGCAACTCCTCGGCGACCGCGGTGGCCAGAACGGCTGCCGCGTACCCGCCGCCCACCGCGCCGCCGCCGCGGTGCACCGCGAGCCGTGGCCGGCCCGTCCCGTCCAGCAGCCGGGGCACCGCGCCGACCGCGAACTCCGCGCCGACCAGCGCCGCGCCGACCAGCGCCGCGGCCGGCAGCCAGAGCGCGCCGGTCCGCCAGCCGGTCAGCGTGTCCGGGACGAAGCCGCCGTCGGCTGCGACGGCGAGGGCCGCCGCGGTCACCACCAGGTAGGCGGCGGGGGCGCCCAGCAGCCCGCGGCGGGCGGCCCGTCCCCGGTCCGAGCCCGCCTTCGCCGCGGGGCCGAACGCCGTCGCGACGCGGATCAGTTCGGCGGGCGCGACGGTGGCCACCAGTACCAGCAGCTCAAGGGAGCGGGTGTGGGACCACATGGGTCACACCCCCATGCTCTCGCATCCGGGGATGGCCCTTCGGCGGGAACCCGGGCAGGCACATGCTCAGCAGCTCCGGGGCGACTGCCCGGACGACCCGCCACGGGGTGTCGGCCAGCTCCGGCGGAGTGAAGTCCAGGTAGCCTGCGAACTCGCTGACGCCCGCGAGGTCCGCCAGCAGCCGGCAGATCGCCGCCGTGTCGTCGTCGGCGTAGCCCGGCAGTCCGGCGAAGCCGATCCGCCCGTCCACGCGGCTCTCCACCGCGGTGAGCTTGCGCTCCGCCTCCCCGGGGGCGGCGAACCACAGCACGTTGGTGTCCAGGTCGGTGTACGCCGAACTCGTCTGCGCGAAGTGCACGTTGGGCAGGTCGAAAATCGTGCTGAACATGCCGATCCCGAGGATCGCGGTCGCCTCCGACGCGCCGCGCAGCAGCGCCCGTCGCGGGTCCGGGTCGGCCTGCAGCCCGAACGCGATGTAGGGCAGCTTCCCGTCCCGGCGCACCAGGGTCACCCCGATGTTCGGCAACGGCAGCTCCGGCCGGGTCAGCAGGCTCGCCCGCACCTCGTACGGCCCGCCCGGGGCCAGCCCGGCCGCTGCGAGCAGCTCGCGGCCGTCCGCGTCCAGGTCGATCAGCGGCGCCTTGGCCCCGGTGTACCAGTTGAGGATGAAGGCGTCGATCTGCACGGCTTCGACGAGTGCGCCGAGCAGCGCCTTGTCGAGCGACACATGGGCCGCGGTCCCGGTCGAGAAGGACGGGGTGAACAGCTTGTCGGCCGCGCTCGGGTTGCTCCGGAAGCCGAGGAAGACCAGCTGCGCCGGCAGGTACACCTCCTCCCCGGGCCGGGTGAGCGACGGGCAGGCGATCCATGCGATCACGTCGTCGTCGGCCGGCGGCTCCGGCGAGTACCGGTGCATCATCCGGGCGAGCTGCCGCTGCTGCTCGGCGTCGAAGATGCCCAGCAGCTCCGGCGGCAGGCACCGGTGCCGGGAGGACAGCGAACGGTAGGAGGCGTACTCGATCCGGTCCGCGAACAGCGGCATCGCCATGATCGCCGCGTAGCGCTCCACCGCCTCGCCGGTGAGCCGGGTCACCGCCTCTTCGTTGGTCGAGCCGTAGCCGGCCAGGTGGTACTGCATCTGCATGTGCGGGTCGTCCAGCGCCAGCCGGTGGTACTGCGGCATCGCCGCCGTGGCCGAGCGCAGGTACGGCTCGCCCTCCACCGCGGCGACCGAGACCAGCATGCCGGGAAGGATCCCGCCCTGGTTGCCGCCGATCCGCCCGTACCGGGCGAGCGCGTCGCCCATCCCGGGGTGGCCCAGGATCGGGATGCCGCTCATCGGCCCCCTCCGAGCGCCTCGCGCACATGCCGGTCGACGATCACCCGGCTGCTGAAGTTGATCTCCCGTACGACGTCCCGGGCGACGTGGCCGCAGGCCGGACAGGTGCCGATCCGCAGCACGTCCTGCGCCTGGATCTCGTACGTCGGCAGGTAGATGCTCAGCGCCCGGCCCAGGAAGCGCGAGGTGCCGAGCGAGCGCAGAAGCACCGCCTCGTTCACCAGATGGGCGCAGATCAGCGACTCCACGCCGCTCGCCCGCCCCGTGCCGCCGGGTGCTGTGGCCCCGACCATGGTGTGGTAGCCGATGTGGTCCTCCAGCCGGGCCAGCGAGCGCTGTTCGAAGCACTCCAGACAGCCGGTGCGCGGACTGTCCGCCCCCACGACGGTCGCGAACGGGCCGTCGACGAGACCGACCACCACCGGCTTCTCCAGGTGGCAGGCAAGGCGGTTGAGGCTGCGCAGTGCCAGGATCGAGGCCTGTCCGAGGTGGACCACCAGCGAGTCGCAGTGCTCCACCGTGGCGCTCAGCCGCTTCAGCGAGTCCGCCGCGGTCAGTCCCCCCATCCCGGAGGTCAGGTCGGCGCCGTGCAGCCCGTCCAGGAAGTCCGCCGGCAGCAGCTCCAGCGGCAGGCCCAGGGCCTCGGCCTGGCCGGCCACATACGCGGCGGCGCTGGGCGAGTCCGCCGCGAACGCGACCGTCGCCTCGGCCGACTCTCCGGCGCCGTACAGGTCCAGATTGCCGAGCAGCGCCCGGGCCATGTCCCCGCCGCGTTCTGATGCGCGGTCGTACGCGAGGAACCCGGCCTGCCGCAGCTCGGTGACCGCCAGCTGCAGATTGGCCCGCTCGACCGGCGTCAGACCGGCGGCGTCCGCGAACGTCCCGTTGGCCGCCTTGCCCGCCGCCAGCGTCTCGAACAGAGCGGTCATCGCGGCCCGGACCGCGGGCGACTCCGCCCGCAGGTCGACGTTCACCTCGGAGAAGTTCCAGATCCCCCAGCGCAGCCGGATGACCCCCGGCTCCACCGCGAGCAGCCGGACCGACGTCGCCAGGACGACTCTTGAATCGGAGGGCGCAAGGGCCATGGCTCAGGCCTCTCCGTGTCCGAGGAGCGTCAGGTGGACCACGTGGCGCGACGTGCCGTCGCAACCGAGTGTCCGTTCCAGCGTCTGCTTGTCGTACCCGCCCTGGTCGCAGCCGATCAGGCCCATCGAGGTCCGGGCCAGGTGCACGTTCTGCGAGATGCCGCCGACCTCGATCAGCGCGAACACCAACCCGCTGTCCCCGTACTTCTGCGAGTTGGCGTACAGGTCGTAGACGTACACCAGGGCCAGGGCGACCTTGTCGACCTCCACGTCCGCCGTCCGCAGCTGCCGGCCCAACTCGACCGGCTGCGGTGTCGGCCGGTACGGGAAGAGGGTGTGGCTGTGCGGCTGGTACTCGTACGCGCCGGGGGCGAGGCCCTTCACGTGCTGGGCGAGCACCGCCAGCCGGACCGGGTACAACCCGCCGCCCGAGGGCGCGTTGCGCAACGCCACAGCGGCATCGCCGTCCTGGGCCGTCGGCACCGGCAGACTGCCCGACACCCCTTGCGCGTGCCACAGCACCGTGGCCAGCTCCTCCAGCGACACCGGCTTCCCCGAGAAACCCCGGCCGCTGCGCCGGGTGCTGACCGTGTCCGTCAGGCCGCTGCGCAGCCGCCGGTGCGACGGCAGGGCGATCGCCCCGTCCACCCGCTCCTCCAGGTCGCTGTGCGCACTGGAGAGGACGGCGTCGTGACCGTAGAACCTCGACACTCCCAGCTGCATCCCGAGATCCCGCCCACTGCGACGGTGGTTGAGCAGCAACTCCTCACCCAGGAAGCCGTGCACGGCCGGACTCCACCGGCCACGTACCACCGACTCCGGCGCCCGCACCACCGTCGTCGCGCTGTACATCGACACGGAGGTGTGCTGCTGACCGAAGGCCGCCACCGTCGCCATATGGCTGCTGCGGTCCAGGTAGTCGGAAACGGCTTCCTGCGAGTCCTTCAGTGACATCTCGGCCTTTCCTTCGACGGGGGCGTGCGACGGGGCCTTTCGGGACGACGGCTCTGCGCGATGCGGCGCGTGCGCCGACGACTTGCTGGAGCACGTCTGAGGTGCGGAAGCGTGGATGTCGAGCGGGGCCGGTGACCCCGCTCGACATCGGCGGCTACCAGCTGCAGCACGAGCTGCAGCAGCAGTTCCCGCCACCACAGGTGGTGCTGGCTCCCGGAGCCACCTGGACGAACGCACCGCCGGTGGCGGTGCTGCCGACCTGGCCGGAGAAGCTCAACATTGTTTCCCTCACCTCCAATCGAGGGCGCGAAGGACAAGGGCCGGACCGCTGGCCGCCTGGAGCGTAGCAGCCTCCACGGGCGGCGAGAAGCGGCCGCGCGGTGCATCAACTTCCTTTGTTTGACAGCTATTTGACTGACCATCATGTACTTGGGAAAAGCAGCGCTCCGCACCCTTCCAAGGGTGCGGAGGAAGTGCTGCGAGGGCGACGGAAGCGATCGAGCGCCCGGGCTCGGCGTTCGCAGCGGCATGCACCGACGGGACGCACCGATTCAGGCGATCGTGCACTCGATGACCCGGTGATGGCTGCGCGCCCTGCGGCAGACCAGAAGGGCCCAGAGACCCTCAAGGCCATCGCCGAACCTGGCAGATCTTGGTAGATGAAGAACAAGCTCAGAGCCTGTTTCTCGACTCAGGCCTGTCCTGCTGGAGTTCCTAGTGGCCTGTGGTGCCAGGCGTGCTGGTGAGCAGGCTGAGGCCCAGAGGGGTGCAGGTGTGCCAGACCGTCTTGCCGTCGCGTTGGGCAGTGACGAGATGGGCGTCGCGGAGCGTCTTGGTGTGTTCGGACACCGAGGACTTGGCCAGGTCGAGGTCGCGGGCCAGATCAGTCGTGGTGCGCGGACGGGTGAGATGTTGCAGGATGACTGCCCGCGTGCGTCCCAGCAGCGCGGCCAACGCATTGGCGGCGGCAGGGTCGTCCAGCAACGGCAGAGGAGTCATGGCCGGGTAGACCAGGAAAGTCCCCTGGGCATAGCTGCCGACCAGGGGACGACCGGTCCAGAAGGCCGATGGCAGCAGGGTGATGCCCTGGCCGTTGAGTGTGATCTCGACGTCATCCGCACTGTCGAACTCCAGAGTGGAGCCGTGCCAGCGCGCCTCCGGCCAGAGGCCGGCCAGCGTCGCACGTATACCGTGACTGGCCAGAAGCTGGATGCGCCAGGCCCGTTCGGCGTCGAAACGGCCACGAATGCGGTCCCAAGAGCCGGTCAGGACGCCTTCGTGTGCCGCCGGTACGGCGTTTGCGAGGGCATGCCAAGCTTCCCGATCCCGGTCGCCCAGCAGACGGGTCCAGGGGGCGGGGCGGCGGTTTGGGGCATGTACGCGCCGCAGTTCAGTGCGGACGAACGAGGAGGGGGCTGACATAACCCGCTCAAATCCATCGTCGAATCCCTGGCTCGGCGGATCCAGGAACAGCGGCCCTCGGGCCGTGGCGGGGATCAGTTCCAACAGCGGCCCTGCAGAGCGGGGCAGAGTGTGGCTCATCCGCCGCCGCCAGAGCGTGAATATCGGGTCGGGCCGCTGCAGCGCCGCGATCGCGAGCGTCAGCTCCACCATCGGTGCCGGCTGGTCGGCGAAGGTGACACGCAGGAGGTCCTCAGCGGTGAAGCAGATCCGAAGCACGGCTCCCCCTACCCCTGATCAGTCAGTCCAGGTCACCACAGTTCGGTCAGGACCGAATCGAATGCGTGAACCGATCCAGAACCCGATAGTCGGACTGCGGCTTCGAGTGTGGGCCGTGCGGTGGGGCCGTGCGGTGGGGCCGTGGAAGCGGCTAACCGGCCACAGAAGGCGAAGGAGACCAGGTATGCGCGCACGTCTGTTGTTCGGGGCCGTCGCTCTGGGGGCGACTGTGCTGGTGGGCGGTGCCGCCACCGCACAGGCCGCTCCCACGCCCTCCCAGATCAGCACAACGGCAACCCAGGTTCCGGGCTACTGGAAGTACATGGGCACCTACTCCCAGTCGGGGTGCAACGAGCTGAGGGATTCCTACGCCGGAGACGCCTACTGCTCCTTCCGCAGCACGAACAGGTACGCCCTGTACATATACGTCCAGTGACCCTTCTTCTAGCTCTTCAACAAGCCGGGGTCCGGCCCTTCGGGCGGATCGAAGGGCCGCCCCCCGCGCCGCTCCAGCCAGAAGCTGTACGGGGCCTTGCGTGGTGGGCTGCCGGACGGTGGTAAATGTCCGGCAGCCGCTGGTGTGCGGGGTCGAGGACGCGATCGGGGGAACGTCTCCGCCCGGAGCCACCTATGAGTTGCTCTCACTGCACGGTCGAGAACGCGGCGAGCTCACGACGACGCGAACGCCGTCCGCCACCTGCCGCCGGCGACATCGCCCTGTCCTCCGGCGCGGTTCATCGGGGGTTCGGCGTCGCGCCGGTCGCGGCGAGGGAGAGGTCCCAGAGCCGGGCGGCCTCGTCGGGGTCGATGGCGTACGCGCGTACGCCGCCGTCGTCCATGGGCTGGTCGGGGGCGGAGACGCGGGCGATGTCGCAGTCCTCCAGATAGAGCCCGCCGCGCCCGTCGAGGAGCGGGGACGTGGCGGCCCACAGGCCGGTGGCGGCGCCCTGGGAGGGGGTCTTGAAGTCGGCGCCGATCACGTTGCCGTGCTGGTCCACCCAGCCGCGATCCATCTGTTCCTTGAGGGCCATCTCGCGCTGGAGACCGGTGATGATCTTGCCTGGGTGGAGAGCGAACGCGCGGACGCCGTCGCGGTGCCCGAGGGCGTCGAGATGCACGGCGAACAGGGCGTTGGCGGTCTTGGACTGGCCGTAGGCCAGCCACTTGTCATAGCCGGTGCGGAAATGCGGATCGTGCCAGCGGAAGCCGGTCAGGGTGTGCCCGGCGGAACTGTTGACGACGACGCGCGCGCCGCCCGCGGCGGCCAGAAGCGGATAGAGCTCGCAAGTGAGGGTGAAGTGTCCGAAGTGGTTGGCGGTGAGCTGGCCTTCCCAGCCGGGCCCGACGCGCCGCTCCGGGGTGGCCATGACCCCGGCGACGGCCATCAGGAGGTCGAGCCGGTCGACGGAGTCGCTGATGTGCGCGGCGGCACAGCGGACGCTGTCGAGGTCGGCCAGGTCCATGGGGATGACCTCGCAGCCTTTCACTTCCTGGAGAGCGGCACCGGCGACGTGGGGGCGGCGGGCCGGAACGATGACCCGGGCGCCGGCGGCCGTCAGGGCCCGGGTGGTCTCCAGGCCGAGCCCGGAGTAGCCCCCGGTCACCACGGCGGTCATGCGGGAGAGGTCGCGGCCGGCCACGATGTCCTCGGCGGGGGTGACGGCGGAGAAGGACGAGCCGACCGGCTGCTGATCAGTCATGGTCATGCCCCTGACGCTACGATCTGGAGCGAGGTCTAGATCAAGTCCAGGGGTGAACGGCATGACGACCACCGGAGCAGCCGCGCAGTCGCTGAGCATCGGCGAGGTGGCCGACCAGACCGGACTGAGCGTGCACACCCTGCGCTTCTACGAGCGCGAGGGCCTGCTGGTCGGGCCGGTCCGGCGCACGTCGGGCGGGAGGCGGCGCTACACCTCCTTCGATGTCGACTGGCTGCTGATCTGTGTCAAGCTCCGCGAATCCGGTATGCCGCTCGCCGACCTCAGGCACTTCGCCGAACTGGTACGCCTCGGACCGGGCAACGAGGCGGAACGCCTGCGACTGCTCGACGCCCATCGACAGCGCGTCGACGCGCAGATCCAGTCGCTTGAGGAGTGCCGCTCCGTCATCACCTGGAAGGTCGGCGTGTACGCCGAGCACCTCGCCCGCGGCGAGGCCGGCGGACTCTGGGACCCGACGGCCGGAGGCGGGCGCTGACGGAGACGCGGCGAGGGCGCGGAGGTCGAGGCCGGGGGCAGGTGCTTGTCCGCAGTGATGTGGAGAAGGCGTTTCTTCGGTTGATGCGGAGTCGCGAGCCGCAGCCCCCGAACGTATGGGTGGGCTACTTCGGGCTGATCGTGACCCTGTATGTGGCTCCGGCCCTGCCGTGGGTACTCACGGTGACGGTCTGGCCGCGGTCGTCCCAACTGGCCTTGCCGCCTTGGACATCGACGCGGTAGCCGCCTGGGTACGTGTCCCTGGGCACGGTGATCTGGGTGGGCCCCTCCGCGTTGTCGCGGGTGCGGAAGGTGAGCGTGTAGGTGCGTGTGGCCGGGTCGTACGCGAACCCCAGCGGGTCGCCTGCGACGGCCCGCGCGTACGGCTGGACGAGTAGCCGGGCGTTGGGCTTCGCGGCGCCCGTCTGGTCGAGGAAGCAGTAGCCGCCGCCCCGGCACCACTGCCACCACGTCCAGCCACTGGAGAAGCGGTCCAGGGAGGCCGTCATGTCGGTGACGAACTGGTGCGCGTGCGGAACGTAGGGGTTGCCGCCCCACTCTCCCACGATCACCGGCATGCGGTTACGGGTCGGGTAGTCGCTGATCGCGGCCTCGTAGGCGGGGATGAAGGTGCCGTTGGGGTCGTAGTCGGCGCCGGTTTCCATAGAGGTCTCGTAGAAGTGCGGCGCGTAGCCGGCGTGCGGGTCGTCGATGTGGCCCAACTGGGTGGGGACGCCGACACCGACGATGACGGTCGGTTCGACGAATACCCACGACCTCTGGTCGACCAGGCGGATCGCCCGGGCAAGGCGGTTCCACAGCTCGGTGAGTTCGGTGGCCTCGAAGCGTGCCGCGGCGGCGGGGAGGTCTTCGCCTTCGAGGAACTTCGCGAACGGCTCATTCATCAGGTCGTAGCCGAGCAGCGCCGGGTGCCTGCCCAGGGCGGAGGCGACCGTCATCCACATGCGAGCGTGCGCGGCGCGGAGGTCGGCGTCCTTGTAAAGGTGGTCGAAGGCGGTCTGTACGGATGGCTCGAAGTACTCGGAGAACCAGTCGTCGGGTATCGGCGTGAACGGCAACCCCTCGTCGCGGGTGGCCCAGTCGGGGATGCCGCGGGAGCCGAAGTGGGGGCCGTACACGTCCTGGTGGGCGTCGAGGATGACCTTGATGTGGTAGCGGTCGGCCCAGTCGAGGATGCGGCGCATCTTGGCGAGGTAGCCGCGGTCGTAGTGCCCGGGGGTGGGTTCGAGGTCGTCCCAGAAGAACGCGAGGCGCGCAAGGTTGAAGCCCCGGGCGGCCATGTCTTTGAGGTCGCTCTCGTGGATGTCGGCGAACGCGTTGGCGCCTCGGCTGCTCTTGTCGGCGAGGTTGAAGCCGCGCCACTGGAGCGCGCGGCCTTGGCCGTCGGCGATGAAGGTACGGTCACCGACCGTGACCCGGTCAGGGGCGCGGCCGACGTGGGCCTGGGCCTGCGCGGGGAGGACGCCGAGCAGGAGGGCGGCCACGGCGAGGACGGCGGGGGCGACGCGGGAGGTCAGACGCATGCAGGAGACCCCTTCGAGGGAGGCTGCTCGGGCGGCGTGCTACTGGCCGGTCGGATGTTACTGGCGAGTGGGTCAACTTCCCAGAATTTCACGGGAGTTGGCGGGGCTTCCTTCTTGAAGGGCTTACCCGACGTCATCGCCGGTGGTCCCCACGGGGTCTTCGTCTGGGCCCTCCTCGAAGTCTTCACTGGGGGTTCCCTCGGGCTCTGCGCGGCGCCCGGTCCGCGCCAGCCACCTCCGGAGAGGCGGCCCCGTGTCCTCGGCGTCGTCCGGCGGGCGTCGGATGATCGAGGCGGTCGCGGTCGAGGTGGTGCGGGCCATCTCTGGGGCCTGTGGACCGGTACGAGGACGTCGTCGAGACGCTCTGGCCGGACAGCGGAACGCGCGCGGCGCGGTCTTCACGGATCGACAAGGAAGCCCCTGATCGGATGAGGATGCCGCGAAAATGCCGTTTTGATCTCTACGCTCATACCCGGCGGGCCCGCAGCGGTGCCCGCGTTCCTCCTTTCCCATGTCCGTAAGGAGCCCGGAATGTCGAGCGGATGGCCGATCGCTGGCGCAGGCACGTCGACGGCGGGGTTCATCGCCCCTCTGCCAGAGGACTTCATCGCACCGAGGCTCGTGCGCAGCTGGCGGGAGTTCGCCGATACGTACGGCACCGGTGCCGGCGGGGACCAGAAGCCGGCCAAGGCCACGTTGGCGGAGGCCGTGTACGGGTTCTTCGCCAACGGCGGCGGCAAGTGCTTCGTGGCCGGCACGACCGGCGACGGGCTCGCGGCATACACCAGCGCCCTCACCGCGCTGGAAACGGTGCCGGATGTGCACATGGTCGTGGTCCCTGAGCTGTGGAAGAGCGAGGCCGACGCCCCGGCGATTGCCAAGGCCGTCGCCGGGCACTGCGTACGGACAGGCAACCGGATGGCGCTGCTGCACACACAGCAAGGCGTCTCCGTGGAGGATGTGGCCAAAACCCCGGGGCTGTTCGGCCTGGACGAGACCGAAGCGCAGTTCAGCGCCGTCTACTACCCGTGGGTGGAGGTGCCGGGCATCGACGGCACGGCCCGGGTGGTCCCGCCGTCGGGCCACGTGGCCGGCATCTGGGCCCGTACCGACGCCGAGCGGGGAGTGTTCAAGGCGCCGGCGAACTGCGGCGTCCGAGGCGCGACCGGAGTCGCGACGGCAGTGACCGATGCCGAGCAGGGCCCGGCGAACGAGGCAGGAGTGAACTGCCTGCGCGTCTTCCCTGACCGCGGCCTCCTGGTGTGGGGGGCTCGGACGCTCTCCACGGCAAGGGACTGGAAGTATGTCAACGTCCGTCGGCTGGTCAATTTCCTGAACGACTCCATCAGGCAATCCAGCACCTGGGCCGTCTTCGAAACCGACAACGAGCAGCTGCGGGCGAAGCTCAAGCAGGCCACCAGCACATTCCTCACGGATCAGTGGCGGCAGGGCGCTCTCATGGGCAGCACGCTGAACGAGGCGTTCTACGTCATCTGCGACGACACCAACAACACGTCCGAAACGGACAAGGAGGGCCACGTCCTCATCGACATCGGCATCGCACCGATCCGCCCCGCCGAGTTCATCCAATTCCGGGTCACCCAGGTCGCCGGAGCCCAGGAGTAGCTCCCGCACGCTGTGGTGTGCCGCCCGGCCGAACAGGGCGGCGCACCGCGCCCGGGGACGACCCCAGCCCGGTACAGCAGCATCCGGATCCGGGGCACACCCTGAGCCGGCCGGAGTCCGGGCCGTACGCCGCGGCGGCAACGTGCCCCCCGGGAGGCGTGACGTGATGAAGCCGGGTTGCCCTAAGGGCATCCCGGCTTCATCATCGACGGCGAGGAAAGCGGGGGGACTAGTTCAGTGGAGTGGTGAGAAGGAAGTCCGCCCATGGCCTCGCCGTGGTCAACGGTAGCAGTCAGGCCGGGATCAGCGCGCGCAGATTTTCCGGCGTGATGATCAGGGAGTCCGGGTGCAGACCTTCCGGGCGTTCCAGGCCGATGTACGTGACCGGGCCGTCCGGGACCTGAACCTGGCTGCCGTCCCACCATGTGGTGGCCGTGGCGTGATCGGCCATCAGGCCGACGAGGTGCCGTACCGTCAGCTGGTCGCGTTCGACGATGCCGCGCACCAGCGTGGCGACCGACACCCGGTTCCCCTCAACCCGGTTGGCGTTCGGGTTGCCCTTCAGGTACAGGTGCAGCCACTTTGCGCGCCACCCGCCGTCGTCCCCGCGCAGGAACACCAGCGGCAGGGCGACCCTGCCCGTCCCCCGCATCTGCGACTTCATGCGCACCGTACGCGGCTCGAAGGGGCGGCCCTGCTGCTCGGCGTCGCGCACCATGAAGCCGAAGAACGACTCCGCGACCTCCTCGAAGCCCTCCCCGGAGAAGATGTTGACCTGCGGGACGATGAAGTCGCCGCGTACGGCGCCCAGCCGCAGGTTGATGAACTCCGAGGCGCCATCGGGTGCGGGAGCGTTGGTGATGTCGCCCGAGTGTTCGCCCTCGATGTCCTGGAGGGCCGTGTACGACAGCCAGGTCACGGTTTCGTACGACCCGTCCAGTATGAGCGCCGACAAGTCGAAGTCGGTGCTGCGCTGCGCCTGCCGCCAGTGGACGAAGAACCGCAGCAGCTCCCCGTCGACGGGCAAGAGGGACCCGCGGGGCAGTACGCCGAGCCCCGCGGCCGTCGCCTTGCCGCTGAGCGGAAGCGCGATGTCGAGGACCGCGGGGTCGACCAGCAGGTACCCCGGCTGCGGGAGCCGGCGCCGCGTCTCCGCGTCCAGGGCTGCGACCAGCCGCCTGATGTCGGGTTCCGGCACGGGCGGACGGGTGTCGGCGGCGACCCAGGCGCGGCCCCCTCGGTTGACGAAGAAGCGGCGCTGCACTGCCTCCTGCGTCCGGTTGTGAAAGTGCTCGCGTACCGACAGCAGGACCCGGCCCGAGACGTGGGGGGCGGCATCCTCGGCTGCGGCCGCGACCGCATCGCGCTCCTCCTGGCCAGGGCAGGCGCGCAGCAGCCGGTCCAGGGAGCGCAGCAGCTTGCCCGGGGCGGCGGCCGCCAGCAGCCGCGCCGCGCCCGTGACGTCGTCTGAGCCGAGCAGTTCCTCGACGCGGCTGTCGAGGGTCCGGGCCTCCTTCTCGCCGCGGGCGACGGCGAACACGTCGGCGGCGTGTGGCCAGCGCGGGTACTCGTGCGGGTGGAGGCGCTCGCCGAGGCGCTTGAACGCCTCGCGGTGGGAGACAACGTCGGCGAGTTTGGCGGGGGATGCGGCGACCGTGTCGAGGCCGGCGAGCAGGGCACGCCGGACCGGCCGGGACAGCGAACGGAAACGGGTCGGCTCGGCGAGGGTCACGTCGCCGTCCGACAGGGCGCAGGCCAGGCGCAGGACGTCGGTGACGGTGTCCAGCAGCAGGTCCGAGCCGCGGTCGAGGCGGGCACGGTTGACGACGGCGCGGTTCTCCCGGACCGGGATCTCCTCGGGCTGGGGACCGTCGGCGCAGTGCGCGGCGAGCACAGCGAGGTCGCGCAGGCCGTCCTCGCCCAGCGGTGTGGCACTACCCGCCAGGACCAGGTACAAGGCGGTGACCTCGTCGTCCGGGGCGCCGCCCGCGTGCAGGACCGTCACGCGGTCGCCGGCGGCGGCGATCAGCTCGTCGTGCGCGGCGAGCATTTCCTCGTATACGTGCCCGTAGGTGCCGTACGTCGGGAGGGTGAGGAGGTCAACGACACCGGACCGGAGCTGGTCGATGGTGCCAGCCCGCGAGGCGTCGTCGGCGAGCGCCTCGCGGATGCACTGCATCCAGAACTCAAGCGTGTCCGGCACGTTGGCCGGGAAATCGACGAAGTAGACGTTGTGCCGGACGTGGTCGCCGACCATCGCGCGCACGGTATCCAGCGTGCGCGACGCGGTGTCGAGGACGACCTCTTCGGCCAGGCCCGAGAGGTGCTCCAGCAGCTCACCGGAGAGCTTGAAGCCCACGGACAGCAGCGCGGCGTCGAACTGCCGTGCCGCGGCACCGCCTTGCCCAGCGGGCCCGGAAGGGGTGGGGAGGCGGTGGTTGTGCCTGATGACCAGGGATTCAAGAGGATGGGCCATCGGGACATGATCCCAGAACACCCGAACGGCCTGCGCCCAATTTTTCGAACACCGAGTTGGGTCGATCAGCCATGCAGGCCCGGGCGGCGGCGGCCGCCGCCGCGTGGCGGGGGCCTCACGCTCGTCTGCGCTGCTCAGCGCCCGCTCGGCACGGACGAGCTCACCGCGCAAGTGCCCTGCCCCGTCGTGCTGTGTTTGCGGCAGCCCTCCCGGCTCGGTGTGGCGCGTGTGCCGGCTGCGGTTCGGGTCGCGTCGTGGTGTGTCAGACGGTCTGGAAGTTGCCCATCATGGCCATGTCCTCGTGTTCGAGGTTGTGGCAGTGGATCATGTAGCGACCCAGGTAGCCGGTGAAGCGGACCAGGGCTTCCACCACCTCGTACGGGCGTACGTCCACGGTGTCCTTCCAGCCGGCGTCCTTGGCCGCCGGTGGGCGGTTGCCGCGGGCGATCACCTGGAACTGTGCGAGGTGGACGTGGACGGGGTGGTGGAAGTCGCTGCTGATGCGCCACCGCTCGATGCTGCCCAGGCGGGGGCGGGCCAGCACGGTGTCGGGGTGGAACGGCTCGCCGTTGATGGTCCACATCTGCCGGTCCTCGCCGTCGGCGCTGGTGCGGCGGAAGTCGAAGGCCCGGACCGGTATGCCCGTGGTGGGTGTGAGGTCCTCGTAGCGGGTTGAGAGCCGGTCCGGCACGCGGGTGGCGTCCTTGGCGGCGCGTACGACGTCGAAGCGCATGACGTCGCGCATCCGGCCTTCGGCGGCGGTGTTGCGCAGGATGAGGCGGCTGCCGACGGGGTGGTCGGCGAAGTCGACGATGACGTCGAAGCGTTCGCCGGGTGCCATGTCGATGCTGTCGAGGTTCTGGGGTGCGGGGAGCAGTCCGCCGTCGCTGCCGATCTGTGTGAAGCGTCCGCGGCCGCCGCTTTCGACGTCGAGCCGCAGCTGGTAGCGGCGGGCGTTGGAGCCGTTGAGGAGGCGGAAGCGGTAGCGGCAGCCTGAGACCTCGAGGAGGGGCCAGGGTGTGCCGTTGACCAGCTGGACGTCGCCGAGGACGCCGTCGGGGAAGTCGTCGTGGGCGTGATCGGGGTAGCGGAAGGAGCCGTCCTCGTTGAACGAGCGGTCGCACAGCATGAGGGGGACGTCCCGATCGCCGCGGGGCAGCGGGAGCTTGTCCTCTTCGTCGTCGGTGATGAGGAAGAAGCCGGCCAGGCCGCGCCAGACCTGGGGCGCGCTGTGGTCCATGCGGTGGTCGTGGTACCAGAGGGTGGCCGATTGCTGGGCCATCGGGTAGTCGTAGGTGCGGTAGGCGGTGGTGATGTCTCCGCCGTGGGCGCCCTGAGTGTGGTCGCGGGTCTGGCCGGGGGCGCAGCGGGTGGGGAGCAACAGGTCGGTGGGGTAGCCGTCGGACTCGGGCGGTGTGACGCCGCCGTGGAGGTGGGTGACGGTGGGCACGGTCAGGCTGTTGTGCACGCGCACCCTGACGGGGTGTCCGGAGCGGGCTGCGATGGTCGGCCCGGGGAAGATCCCGTCGTAGCCCCACACAGTGGTCGTCAGCCCGGGCAGGATTTCCACCCTGCCCTCGCGCTGTTCGAGCTCGTAGACGTCGGCGCGCCCTTCGCTGCGTGCGGGCCGCGCGGTCGGCGGGACGGGCAGCGACACCGCGAACGGCACGGGCACAGGCGCCGTACTGGTGAGCACCCGCCCGGTGGACGCTGGGGCCAGCCGGGAGTAGCCGGCCGCGCCGAGCGTGATCGCGGCACCGGTGCCGCCGGCCAGTCCCAGGAACGCCCGCCGGCCCGGAGCCGAGCGTGACGAGTTGGCCGAGGGGCTCACTCGGCCACCCCCGCCGGCACATGCAGCGGCCGCGCGGCGGAGCCGGGGCCGGGGCTGAAGGCCCAGGACCAGCACATGAGGGCGGTGGCGAGGCCGAAGATCGCCATCCCGAGCGGCATGTGCGCGGCCAGCACCCGGGCCTCGCCCAGGCCCTGCTGCGCGCCGACCAGCACGGCCAGGGCGGCGCTCGCCGCGGCGGGCCAGGCGGGCCCTCCCGGCCTCCGCCACACCAGCACGGCGGCCGCGGTCAGCAGGAGGGTGAGCGCGGTGAGGACGTCGGCGTTGGCCGAGTGCCAGGTGAGGAGGTCGAGGTCGCCGGTGACGAACAGGCCGGCCAGTGCGGCCTGCGCGAGCGTGTCGAGGAGTACGAGTGTGGTCGCGGTCCGCATCAGCCGCAGCGGCCATCGCCGCCCGTGGGCGTCGAGCCGGTTCACGGGCGGGCTTCCGGGGTCGCGGGGGTGGGGGTGAGGTGGTGTTCGTAGGCGTGGAAGCCGTCCTGGACACCGAGGATGACCTCGCCGAGGACGAGGTAGCCGTCGCTGATGAGCGGGGTGTCGCGCAGGGCCTCGACGAGGAAGTAGTACGTGCGAAGGTCCTCGGTCTGAAGCACGGCGAAGTCGGAGAAGCGGCCGCTGAACGCCTCGGCGTCGAAGAACCGGGCCGTGACCCGGTCCGCGTACCGGGCGAACACCGGCTCGATGTGCGTGGCGCGCATCCGGTTGCGCTCGTCCCGGGTCAGCGCCAGCCAGCGCGGTGTGAGCGTGTAGGTCAGCACGATGCCGTACGTCATGAGCCCTCCAAAGCCAATTGTTTACACTGTTAACTCTGACGGGAAGCTAAAGTGATGCCTGTTAACTTTGTCAAGCGGAGGGCAGGCCCACGGAGATGACGGACACCCAGGGAGCCGCCGCGGGCAGGCGCCGCCACCGCGTACGCGAGGAGGCCCTGGCCGACGCGATGCGCATCGCCCGCCGACTCCTGGTCGAAGAAGGACCCGCCGCGGTGACGGTCCGCGCGGTCGCCCGGGAGATGGGCCTGACCGCGCCGGGCCTCTACCGCTACTACGCCGGGCACCGCGAGCTGGTCCAGGCCCTGGTCTCACACCTGTACGACGAACTCGCCGCCGCCCTGGCCTCGGCCCGCGAGCGGCAGCCGGCCGACCAGCCCGGGCGCCGACTGCGCGAGGTCGCCAGTGAGCTGCGGCGGTGGGCACTGGCCCACCGGCAGGAGTTCGCCCTGCTGTTCGCCAAGCCCGTGGCGGACGCCGACACCGCACCTGGGGCCGCCGCCCACGACCCCAGCTGGCGCTTCGGAGGTGTCCTCCTCGACCTGATGGTCGAGCTGTGGCGCCGCGGCGGCGTCAAGGCGCCCGCGGACCTGGACCCGGCGTGGGCGGCGCAGCTGGAGGAGGTGCGCGAGCACCTGGCGGGCGAGCCGGTGCCGCAGGAAGTGATCTATGTGTTCGTCGCCTGCTGGGCGCGGCTGTACGGGGCGGTCGCCGTGGAGGTCTTCGGGCACCTCGACTTCGCCCTCACCGACCCCGAACCCCTCTTCGAGCACACCGTCGGCGACATCCTCACCGCGCTCGGCGACCCGGCCGCCTGACCGGCGGCCGGGCCGTGCGGCGCGCCGGTGTCAGCGTCGGCGCCGGCGGGACTGCACAGCGACAACGGGGCCGCCGCCGAAGCCGCTGTCCTTGCCGCGCGCTCGCAGGAACATGCCATACCCCAGGTCGGCGGTGACGAACGTGAGGGCGGCCGCGGCGCCGAGCGCGAAGCCGGCGGTGACGTCCGTGGCCCAGTGCACGCCGAGGTACACGCGGCTGGAGGCGACCAGGCCGGACAGGGCGGGCGCCGCAACCCGCCACAGGGCGGCCGTCTTACGGGAGCGGGTGCGGCGGGCGGCGAGACAGGCCGTCGCGAGCAGCAGGGCGGTGGCCACGGTGGTGTGCCGGGAGGGGCAGGAGCGAAGGCCGCGCGTGTTGGACAGCCGATTCCGGAAGCCCGAACAAACCCCCTTGCCAAATGGTCAAGAAACGTTGACCATTTGACGCATGCCTACCGATGATCTTCCCGAGACGTTCCACGTCACCACTGACGAGCAGCTGCGCGCCGTCTCCAATCTCACGCGTCACCGGATCATGGCCGTGCTCCGCTTCGAGCCTGCGACGATCACGCAGATCGCCGAGCGAGTGGGCCTCGCGAAGGGGAGTTCCAGCTACCACGTACGGCTGCTGGAGCGGGCCGGCCTGGTCAAGGTGGTACGAACGCGGAAGGTCCGGGGGGTCACCGAGCGGTACTACGCGATGGCCGCGCGGGCGATCGTGCTGCCGGATCCGGGCGAGGGAGGCCCGGATGTGCTGATGCGGCATGCGGTGGCGGACCTGGAGGCAGCGCCGGCGGAGGGCGAGCGGCACGTACGGATGGCGCATCTGCGGCTCACCGAGGAGCAGTTCGCACAGCTGGGGGCGCGGCTGCAGGCTCTGGCGGACGAGTACCGGGAGCTGTCCGATCCGTCGCTGCCGGACGCCTCACTCGTCTTCGCACTGTTCCACCCGGCGCAGCGCGCGCAGGCCGAAGGGGACGCCAAGTGACCTCAGACGTTGGGAAGTTGCCGACCGGGTTCGGACGGCTGTGGACTGCGCAGACGGTGTCCTCGCTCGGTGACGGGGTGACGCATGCCGCGCTGCCGCTGCTCGCGTTGACGTTGACGCGGGATCCGATGGCGCTCGCCGTCGTCACGGCCGCCGGAACGCTGCCGTGGCTGCTCTTCGGGGTGCTCGGCGGTGCGCTGGTGGACCGCTGGGACCGCCGCCGCACGATGTGGGTCACGGACGCGGCGCGTGCGGTGCTGCTCGCGATACCGGCGACAGCGGCCGCGCTCGACGTGCTGGGCATTCCACTGCTCGCGGCCGTCGCCTTCCTCCTCGGCCTCGGCGGACTCTTCTTCGACACGGCAGCCACGGCCTACCTACCGGATCTGCTCCGCCGCGACCCCGCACTCCTGGAGCGCGCCAACTCCCGCCTGCGCGGCACCCAGACCGCCGCGTCCGGCTTCGCGGGACCGCCTGCGGGCAGTGCCCTGCTCGCGCTCGGGCGCGCGGTTCCGCTGCTCGCCGACGCGGTGTCGTTCGCGCTCTCCGCACTGCTCGTACGGTCGCTGCCTGCCGCACCCCGGCCCGTACCGCAGGCCCGTGAGTCGCTGCTGCGGCAGGCGCGGGCCGGCGCCTCGTACGTATTCCGGGATCGGTTGCTGCTCGGGCTCGCGCTGCGTCCGGCGGTCGGGAACATCGCCTTCCTCGCCGTGGAGACCGTACTCGCCCTCTTCGCGCACGACCGGCTCGGCATCGACACCTTCGGTTTCGGCCTGCTCCTCACGGCGGAGGCCACCGGCGGTCTGCTCGGCGCGGGCATCGCCTCCTTCCTCGGCCGACGACTCGGCACCGGCACAGCACTGACCTGCACGGCCGCGGTCGAGGGAGTCGCCATCCTGGGCCTTGCCGCCGCCCCGAACCCGTACGTCGCCGGCCTCGCGCTCGCCGTCTGCGGCGCGGGCAT
This sequence comes from Streptomyces sp. NPDC097981, assembly GCF_040302565.1. Classification (NCBI taxonomy): domain Bacteria; kingdom Bacillati; phylum Actinomycetota; class Actinomycetes; order Kitasatosporales; family Streptomycetaceae; genus Streptomyces; species Streptomyces sp. NPDC097981. Next base: position 66,752 of record NZ_JBEORW010000034.1, on the reverse strand, counting down.
GGGCGCCACGATGGTGCTCGGCCCCTCCCTCCGACAGGCGATCGTCCCCGCCCACCTGATGGGCCGGGTCGCCTCCACCTCCCGCATGCTCGGCATGTGCGCCGCCCCGTTCGGCGCCTTCCTCGGCGGCTGGCTGGCCACCGCCTACGACGTACGCACCCCGCTCTGCACCGCCGCCGGCCTCCTCCTCACCATGACCGCCGTCACCTCGACCATGACCACCAACCGCCGGGTCGAGGCGGCGCTGCGTGCCGCCGCCCCGGCCGTTGATCCAGATCACCCGGAATCCCGGGATCCCGTCCAGCAGGGTGCCGTTTAGGGTTCTGCGAGGTCGTTGAGCCAGTGCCAAGCCCAGATCGGCGTTCCTCGCCCCGGCCCGGAGCGTCGGGCGCTGCCTGGCCTCCACAGGATGCAACGAGTGGCCCAGCGGGCCGGGTGCGCCGCCGTCAATCCTCGTCGTCCTCGACAGCTTCCGGGTCCCGGAAGGGGCGCAGGCCCTGACCGGAGCCGCCGGCCTTGATGTTGAACAGATAGCGGCCCAGGAAGTTGACGTGCCGGTCCTTGGGCGGGAGAGGCGAGCCGCGTACGACCATCGCGGCGATCCCCGCGACCTGGTCATTTAGTGCATTCAGCCAGGTCATGCCGCGTTTGTAGCCGTAGTACTTGGGTGAGGGGCCGGTGTTGATGCACTTGACGGAAACGACGAAGCGCAGGCCGTCGACGGAGGCGAGCAGGCCCTCCATGCGGGTGCGCCGCTCGGAGATGTGGCCGAAGGCGCGACGCCGGCCGGCTTCAGCCCGAGCCGGTTGCAGCAGCAGTCGTTGGCTGCGCGTCCAGTACGAGCTCGTGGAGCTCGGCAGCGGAGTCGGCAGCGAGCCGGTAGATGCCCTGAAGGCTCACTGACCGGATCAGCCGCCCTTCCTCAACGTACTTGAGCGTGCGCTCACCCCGACGAGACGTGAAAGTCAGGCGCTCCAGAAGGTCGGCAGGGACCACTGTGTTGAACGCCAGGGGAGAGCCGGGCGGCCCGAGAACCACCTCGGTCACGCAGCCTGCCTTCAGCGGCCGCCAGTCCAGAAGCTTCGTGTAGTCGTCGTCGTGGAGCTCCGCCCCGGCATCCGCGTACGGGATGATCCGGGACACCTCCATCGCGCCCAGCACGTGGAGGCGGGTGCGAAAGGCCCGGACGGGATGGATCGTGTCACCGGGCTGAACGCCTGCACGCACGAAGCTCGGAAGCGATTGGTGTGGGCCGCCGAACATCATCGTCAGACGCCGGCCGGCGTAGCCGGATCGCTCAAGCTCTCGGCAGAGACCGTTGGTCCACAGGGTCGTATAGGAGTTCGGCACAGCAGAACCGTAGACGCCCCGACTGACAGTCGGTCTTGCGTCGGACCTGCGACAGCCGGCGCCCGATATGCGCGACCGCCTCGTTCCTCAGCGCCGAGCCCTCGCCGTGGCGGTTGCCGGGCTCGCGGCAGATCGCCCGCCTGGGTGAGGGCCTGCTCAGGCGGCACGATGCGTTCGGGGCCGAAGTCGGACAGACAGACGAAACAGCGCCCCGTCGGCGGACTGGTGTCCCGCGCCGTGCCGGGCGGCATGTGAGGGTCTACTCGCGCAGCTTCAGCTGACTGGTGCGGGCGGGCCGTGAGGCTCGCCCGCACCTGGCGAGGCGTGGTGGTCCGCTGTGCCCACCCGCCGCCAGCCCGCCGAGCGGGCTCGTCCATCCTTCAGGATTCGCACTCACTGACAAACCGTGGGCGGCGTTCCGGGGTGTGTTCAGTCGGCGAGGAGCGCGGACAGCTGGGGCGAGTACGTCGAGTGCAGCACGAGGGAGGCGCCGCCCACCACGGCGGCGTCCGTGCCGAGCGGGGACGCCTTGACTTCGACGACCCGGATGCTGCGGGACAGCGGTCTGGTGGCGAGCGCCGAGGCGACGACGTCGACGTAGCGCGATTCCACGTGCTGGATGCCGTGACCGCCGAGAACGATGAGATCCACGTCGATGAAGTTGGCGATGCTGACCGCGACCGAGGCGACGTGTTCCGCGGCCTCGTCGATGACGGCGGCGGCGACAGGGTCGCCGGCCGCGGCGGCGAGCCGGATCGAGGCGTGGTCGACCGAGGCCGGATCCCGGTCGAAGGCATCCGACAGCTCGCTCTCGCCCCGGGGGCGGGCGGCGAGCCGGCGATGCACCTCGGCCACGATCGCCGAGGGATTGACCAGCCGCTCCAGGCAGCCCCGGTTGCCGCAGTAGCATTCCGGCCCGTCGGGCAGCACGGACGAGTGCCCGAACTCTCCCGCGTTCAGCGAACCGCCCCTGAACACCTGGTGGTTGAGGATCAGACCACCGCCGATGCCGGTACCGAAGAGGAAGTACGCGAAGTTCGCCACGCCCTTGCCGGCGCCGGACCAGCGTTCGCCGACCGCGGCGGCGGTGGCGTCGTTGTCCAGCGTCACCGGCAGTCCGGTGGCATTGCTCAGCATGCTTTTCAGGGGCACCCGGGTCCAGTGGGCGAGCTGAGGCGGAGCGACGACCATGCCGAGCTCCTGGTCGATCGGTCCCGGGGTGGCGAGGCCCAGGCCGAGCACCTTGTCGCGCGGGACATCCGCTTCGTCGAGCACTTCGGCGACCAGCTCGGCCATGGCCGTCACCACATGGGACGGGTCGGTGCTGGGCGGGGTGGGGCGCCTCTTGACGACCAGAGGACGTCCGCCCAGGTCGACCACGGAACAGGTCAGCTCGACCGGGTCGAAGTGCAGTCCGACCGCACTGCCCGACTCCGCGTTGAGCCGCAGCGTGGTGCGGGGCTTCCCGCCGCTGGCCACCCTGCTGGCCCCGTCCTCCCGGACGATGCCCTCGTCCAGCAGGCGGCGCACGATGCCGGACACCGTCTGTGGGGTGAGGCCGGTCCGCTGGGCGATCTCCACCCGGCTGATGCCGTCGGCCAGCTGGATCTGGTCCAGCACCACCGCCTGGTTGTACCGCCCCACCTTGGGGAGGTTCGTTCCTGCCTGCCGCACGCACCGGTCCTCTCTGTGGCTCCGTACGGACATTCTCCGGGGCATTGACTTAATAAAACAAATGGATTTACTGTCCCGGCACGTAGTCGTAGCAACCCGGACTCGAGGCACCACGCAGTGCCATCGGAGGCAAGCTGATGTCCACGAAACCCCGCATCCGCCAAGGCTCGGCCCCGAGCACTCTGCGCGGCCCGAGCAGTGCGGAGGTCTGCCCATGACCAAGGTTCCGGCCGTGCTGGAGATGCGGTCGATCACCAAGACCTTCCCCGGCGTCACAGCGCTCGCCGACGTCAACCTGGTCGTCCGAGAGGGCGAGATCCACGCGATCTGCGGGGAGAACGGCGCCGGCAAGTCCACCCTCATGAAGGTGCTGAGCGGCGTTCACCCGTACGGCAGCTACTCGGGCGAGATCGTCTACCGCGGCGAGCACATGCGGTTCCATGACATCCGGGCCAGTGAGCAGGCCGGGATCGTGATCATCCACCAGGAGCTCGCGCTGGTGCCGGGCATGTCGATCGCCGAGAACATCTTCCTCGGCAACGAGCCGCGCAGGCGGGGCGGGATCGACTGGAAGGCCGCCCGGCGCCGGGCGCTGGAGCTGATGGAACAGGTCGGGCTACGGGAGGATCCCGACACGCTGGTCAAGGACATCGGCGTCGGCAAGCAGCAGCTCGTGGAGATCGCCAAGGCGTTCGCGAAGGACGTGAAGCTGCTCATCCTCGACGAGCCGACCGCGGCTCTCAACGAGGACGACTCCCAGCACCTGCTCGACCTGCTGCGCGGCTTCCGGCAGCGGGGCATCACCTCCATCATCATTTCGCACAAACTGGGCGAGATCGAGGCGGTCGCCGACAGCATCACGATCCTGCGCGACGGCCGCACCATCGAGACGCTCGACGTCAAGGCGGACGGCGTCAACGAGGACCGCATCGTGCGCGGCATGGTCGGCCGCGAGCTCAGCAGCCGGTTCCCCGACCACACGCCCGACATCGGCGAGGTCTTCTTCGAGGTCCGTGACTGGACGGTGCAGCACCCGAGCTCCGGCGAACGGCTCGTGTGCAAGGGGTCGACCTTCCACGTCCGGCGCGGCGAGATCGTCGGTTTCGCCGGCCTCATGGGCGCCGGGCGCACCGAACTCGCGATGAGCCTGTTCGGGCGCTCCTACGGCACCTACCTGTCCGGCCGGGTCTTCAAGGACGGCGAGGAGATCCGGCTGAAGTCGGTGTCGGACGCCATCCGCCACGGCCTCGCCTACGTCAGCGAGGACCGCAAGTCCATCGGCCTCAACCTGCTGGACGACATCAAGACCTCGGTGGCGGCCGCCAAACCGTCGAAGATCGCCAAGCGCGGTGTCATCGATCCGGTGCGCGAGTACCGCGTCGCCGAGGACTACCGCACGAGCCTCAGGATCAAGACGCCCGGCGTCGACGAGGGCGTCGTCAAGCTCTCCGGCGGCAACCAGCAGAAGGTCGTCCTGGCGAAGTGGATGTTCACCGACCCGGACCTGCTGATCCTCGACGAGCCGACCCGCGGCATCGACGTGGGTGCCAAGTACGAGATCTACGGGATCATCCAGCGGCTCGTGAGCCAGGGCAAGGGAGTCATCGGCATCTCCTCGGAGCTGCCCGAACTCATCGGACTGTGCGACCGCATCTACACGGTCTTCGAAGGCACCATCACCGGCGAGGTCCCGCGCCGCGACGCCGACCCCGAAGTGCTGATGAAGCAGATGACCTCCACGAAGAAGAGCGCGACCTCATGAACCGAGTCAAAGACCTGCACAAGAACCTCTTCGGAGGCACGGCCTCCAACGCCCGCCAGTTCGGGATGATCTTCACCCTCGTGGCGATCGTCCTGCTGTTCCAGATCTGGACCGGGGGACTGACCCTGACCTCCGGAAACCTCATCGCGGTCGTCAGCCAGTACTCCTACATCCTGATCCTCGCCATCGGCATGCTCATGGTGATCGTCGCCGGGCACATCGACCTCTCGGTCGGCTCCGTCGCCGCGTTCACCGGCATCGTGGTCGCCAAGGCGATGGAGGCGTACGCGCTCCCGTGGCCCCTCGGCATCGCACTCGGCCTTCTCGTCGGCGCGCTGATCGGCGCTTGGCAGGGCTTCTGGGTCGCCTACGTGGGAGTGCCCGCGTTCATCGTCACCCTGGCCGGGATGATGCTGTTCCGCGGCGGCAACCAGTACATCGGCAACGCCGACACGGTGCCGGTCCCCGAGGACTTCCGGGAGATCGGAGCGGGCTTCCTGCCCGAGGTCGGGCCGGACACCGGATACAACAACCTGACCCTGCTGCTCGGGCTGGCGGCCTGCGCGGGCATGGTGTGGCGCGAGTGGAAGGCGAGGCAGACCCGCCGCGAGATGAACGCCGACGTGGCACCCCTGTGGATCACGGGCATCCGCCTCGCGGTGATGCTGGGGGTCATCGTCTTCGCGACGCTGCGCTTCGCGGGCGGCCGCGTCGGCACCAGCCTGCCGATCTCCGGCATCATCCTGATCGCCCTGGTGCTCGCGTACTCGTACTACACCCGCAACACCATCGGCGGCCGGCACATCTACGCGGTCGGCGGCAACGCCCGCGCGGCCGAGCTGTCCGGTGTCAAGCTCAGGCGGGTCAACTTCCTCGTCATGACGAACATGTCCGTACTGGCCGCCCTGGCCGGCATGATCTTCGTGGCGCGGTCCGCCGCATCCGGCCCGCAAGACGGCCTGAGCTGGGAGCTCGACGCCATCGCGGCCGTCTTCATCGGTGGCGCGGCGGTCTCCGGCGGCCTCGGCACCATCAGCGGCTCGATCGTCGGCGGCCTGGTCATGGCACTGCTCAACAACGGCCTCCAGCTGGAGGGCGTCGGCTCCGACATGGTCCAGATCATCAAGGGGTTCGTCCTCCTCTTCGCCGTCGCGTTCGACGTCTACAACAAGCGCCAGGGCCGCTTCTCGATCATCGGCTCGCTCATGCGCCCCTTCCGCCGGGAGGAAACGGCCGCCGCGGCCGCCCCGGCTTCCGAACCCGACAAAGCGCCGGTCGCAGGCTGACCGCCACTCACTCGCGGGCCGCGGCCCGTGTCACGTCCCCCCGGTAACAGCAACACTGCACGAAGGGCTCAACTCACCATGCGCAGAATCATCGCCAGAGGCATCGCCGCGGTCGGCGCCGTCGCCCTGCTCACCATGGGCACGGCTTGCTCCAACGAACGCGAAGGGTCCACCGGCACCGGGAGCACCGACGCCAAGGGCTTCGCACAGGACTCCCTCGTCGGTGTCGCGCTGCCGTCGAAGACCTCGGAAAACTGGGTGCTCGCCGGCGACCTGTTCACCGACGGCCTGAAGGCGGCGGGCTTCAAGGCCGATGTGCAGTACGCGGGTGCCTCGACCACCGTCGCGGACCAGCAGTCGCAGATCTCCGCCATGGTCACCAAGGGCGCCAAGGTGATCGTCGTCGGCGCCACCGACGCCTCGCAGCTCGCCACGCAGGTGGCGCAGGCCAAGCAGGCCGGCGCGGCTGTCATCGCCTACGACCGCCTCATCACCAACACACGCGACGTCGACTACTACATCGCCTTCGACAACTTCAAGGTCGGCCAGCTGCAGGGGCAGGCTCTCGTCGACGGTATGAAGGCCAAGAAGCCGCAGGGGCCGTGGACGATCGAGCTGTTCTCCGGCTCGCCCGACGACAACAACTCGAAGGTCTTCTTCGACGGCGCGATGTCCGTCCTCAAGCCCTTGATCGACAAGGGTGACATCGTTGTCGGATCCGATCAGAAGGACATCAAGCAGACCGCGATCCAGGGCTGGAAGGCCGAGAACGCCCAGCAGCGCATGGACTCTCTGCTGACCTCGACCTACAACGGCGGCAAGCAGCTCGACGGCGTCCTGTCGCCGAACGACACCCTCGCCCGCGCGATCCTCACCTCCGTGAAGGGCGCCGGCAAGCCGGTTCCGGTCGTCACCGGGCAGGACTCCGAGGCCGAGTCGGTGAAGTCGATCATGGCCGGCGCGCAGTACTCCACCATCAACAAGGACACGCGCAAGCTCGTCGCCGAGACCATCAACATGGTCAAGTCCCTCCAGAAGGGCGACAAGCCGCAGATCAACGACACCAAGTCGTACGGCAACGGCTCCAAGGTCGTCCCGGCCTACCTCCTCCCGCCGGTCATCGTGACCAAGGAGAACGCGGCCGAGGCCTACGCCAACGACCCCAAGCTGTCCCCGCTCACCAAGTAACACACCCACCCGCAACGTCGCGCCCCGGCGGTACGCCCGGGGCGCGACGACACGGCTGCCATGCGGACAGGCGAGAGACAACGCGATCGACCCCGGCGACGGGGTGACGCCTGCCTGCGAGACGCCCCAGAGAAAGAACGGATGCGCTCGTGTACGGAGCACTCGACATCGGTGGTACCAAGATCGCCGGAGGGATCGTCGACGCCGACGGCCACCTGGTGGCCCGGTCGCAGTGCGCCACGCCGGCCCACGGCACGGCCGAGGAGATGATGGCCGCGGTCGCGGCGGTCCTGGACGACATGGCTGCCCACCCTGAGTGGAAAACGCTCACCCACCTGGGGATCGGCAGCGCAGGCCCGGTCGACACCGTGGCCGGGACGGTCAGCCCGGTCAACATCCCGGCCTGGCGTGCCTTTCCCCTGGCCGACCGGATCCGGGCGCTCGCGAGCGTCCCGCCCGGCGTCGAGCCCGTCCTGGTGGGGGACGCGGTCGCGATGACCGCCGCCGAGCACTGGACGGGCGCCGCCAGAGGAGTGGACAACGTCCTGGGCATGGTGGTCTCCACCGGCATCGGCGGCGGCTTGATCCTGGGCGGGGCACTGTACGCCGGCCCGTCGGGCAACGCCGGGCACATCGGCCATCTCACCGTCGACCACACCGGGGGACCCGAGTGCCCGTGCGGAGCACGCGGCTGCGTGGAGCGGCTCGCCAGCGGCACCGCCATCGCCGCCCACGCCGTGGAATCCGGCTGGGTCCCGCCCGCCGGTGTCCAACCGACGGCCGCAGCGGTTGCGGACGCCGCCCGCGCCGGTGATCCGCGAGCCGCTGCGGCATACGACCGTGCCGGACGGGCCCTCGCCGCCGCGATCGCCGCCACGGCGGCGCTCGTCGAACTCGACCTGGTCGTCATCGGCGGCGGTGTCGCCCAGGCCGGCGAAACACTTTTCGCGCCGCTCCGGCGCCACCTCGCCGACTACGCCGTCCTCGACTTCACCCGCGACCTGTCCGTCGTGCCCGCCAAGCTTGCGACGGACGCCGGCCTCATCGGAGCGGCCGCCGTAGCCGGGCTGTCGCACTCGGGCCGCGGAACGCATCGGCTGCCCACCGCCCACCCGTAACCGACCGGAGCCAAGCGACCGTGGACCTGCTCACCACCACCATCCGACCTTACGCCTGGGGCTCCGCCACCGCCCTCGCCGAGTTGATGGGCATACCGCCCACCGGCGAACCCCAGGCCGAACTGTGGCTGGGCGCCCACCCCGCCGCCCCGTCCCACGTCGACCGGGGACAAGGGCCGCTCGCACTGGACAAGCTGCTCGCCGCCAGCCCGACGGCCGAACTGGGACCCGCCCTCGCGCGCCGGTTCGGCCCGCGACTGCCGTTCCTGCTGAAGGTGCTGGCCGTCGACACCCCCCTGTCGGTCCAAGTCCATCCCGACCTCGCCCAGGCCGCCGCCGGCTTCGCGCGGGAGAACGCCCTGGGGATCCCACTCGACGCTCCGCACCGCACGTACCGCGACGACCAGCACAAGCCCGAGATGATCGTCGCCCTGACCCGGTTCCAGGCCCTGTGCGGCTTCCGATCTCCCAGGCGGTGCGCCGACCTCCTGGAACTCCTCGGTGTCCCCGGTCTCAGACCGCATGCCGCGGCGCTTCACGCCCGCCCGGGCGACGCCGCCCTCCGACAGGTCTTCACCGCGTTCCTCACACCGCCGGCCGGTCTGCTCACCGCCGTCACCGAGGCCGTCCGGCGCGCCTCCGCGGACGGCGGACCGTACGAGGCGGACCTCGCCGCGTACGCAGCCATCACCTACGCCCATCCCGACGACCCCGGCCTGCTGCCCGCCCTGATGCTGAATCATGTGGAGCTGGAGCCCGGGGAGGCGCTGTTCCTCGGCGCGGGCATCGCGCACGCCTACCTGTCCGGCCTCGGCGTGGAAATCATGGCGAGTTCCGACAACGTCCTGCGCTGCGGCCTGACGTCGAAACACGTGGATGCGGCTGAGCTGCTGGAGATCGTTCGTTTCACCGCGTTCCCGGTCCGAACCCTCGCCGCGCGGTGGGACGCCGCGACCGGGGAGCACCTCTACCCGGCCCCTGTCGAAGACTTCAGGCTCTCGCGGTTCGACCTCGTACGAACGGACGCGCCGCGCACGCTCACGGCAGACGCACCCCAGATCGTGCTGTGTGTCCGCGGTGAAGCCACCGTCGCCTCGGAAGGACGCTCGGTGGGTCTCAGCCCGGGCCGCGCTGTCTACGCTCCCGCCGGCGACACGCTCCGGCTCAGCGGAGAGGGAAAGGTGTTCCGCGCCACCTCGGCCGTACGGACCCGGCCCGATCAGGGAGGTCCCACCCCGTGAACCCCTGTCTGCGTGCCCCCGCTGCCCTGGCCGCCCTGGCGCTCCGCTACCCCCGGTCACCGGCCAGGACACCGAACTCGCCGTTGTGCAGCGCATCGTGGCGGGCGAGCAGTTCATGAGCGCCCTCTGCCCTCTGCCCGACGGCCGCGGCGCGGACGTCGTCCTCGCCCTTCCGGATCGTCGGTGCTGGACCTGTCCGACGAGCACCGGACTTGTCGTGCTGTGCGGTGAAGCCGGGTTCCGGCGCGGCGATGAGTCTGCGGGCATCCGCAGGTCTATCTCTTGACGCAGACAACCGACTCATCGGGAGCAAGCCATGGGCCTCATCCACATCGAGATGTTCGCGACCCTCGACCTCGTCGGGCAGGCGCCCGGCGGTCCGGACGAGGACCCGGTGGGGTTCCCGTTCGGCGGCTGGCAGGCGCCCCTGCTGGACGAGGTCGCCGGGGCGCAGATCGGAGCTGCGTACGAGGGCACGGACGCCCTCCTGCTCGGCCGCCGGACGTACGACATCTTCGCCGCCTACTGGCCGCACCAGAAGGGCGGCGAGGACGGCGAGATCGCCACGCTCTTCAACAGCGTCCCGAAGTACGTGGCCTCCCGCGGCAGGCCCGACCTCTCGTGGGCCGGGTCCACGCAGCTCGGCCCGGACCTGGCCGACGCGGTGCGCGAGATCCGGGACCGGCACGAGCACGTGAAGGTCGTCGGAAGCCTGAACCTCGTGCAGACCCTCCTGCGCGAGAAGCTCTTCGACCGTCTCGACCTCTGGCTGCACCCGATCGTGCTCGGCGTCGGGAAGAAGGTGTTCGACGATGGCGCGGTGCCCACCAACGTCACGCTCCTCGAACCCCCGGCAGCCAGCCCGAAGGGCACCGTGTACCTGCGCTACGGGCTCGCCGACGGTACGCCCGCCACGGGCGACATGAGCGCACCCGATCGCGGTGTCGGAAGCGACGACTGAAGCCGCGCGGCGTGCCTGGCGGGTCCGGATGCTTCAGCTGCACCGCCTTCGGCGCCCCCGTGGGCAACGACTGGTACGGCGGTGCCATCTCCGGCCGGCGGCAATGGCCGGTACCGGTCTCCCCGGTACCGGCCCTTGCGTTCCGTTGCTCTCCGCTGCGTTCGCCCCGAACCCGTCCGAGTGGTTGTACGGACGGAATGCCGTAGTGCGGGAGTGTCGTCATCTCGCGCTGCGCCCACCCGGCTCGATCATGTCGTGCCATGGCACCTCGTGAACTGCGCTGGACATGGGCCTCGTGGCGTCCTTGGATCCTCGGGATGGCGACGGCTGCGCTGCTGGCCGCGACCCCCTCGTACGCTGCGGCGGCAGAGCCGTACCCGAACAGGGCTCCGGTCGGCGGCGACGACGACGGCGGCGCGGGCGCCGTGTGCCCACCGGGTTACGGCGGCTGGTTCACTCCCCACAGCGTTCTGTCCTTCCGGAGCGGCCCTTGCCGCCCACCGCGCCACTGCCCCGACGGCTCGACCGACTGTGACGGGCCCAGCCTGCCCGCCACCGGTGCGGTCACGGTGGTCAAGGAGGACTTCGACACGGGCAATCCGCTGGCCGGCGCCGTCTTCCAGATGTGGGAGGAGACCAATGGCATCCCGGGCCTCCAGACCACCGGCGCCGACCCGGACACCGACATCGGCGGTCCCTGCACCACCGGGGCCAACGGTGTGTGCTCCCGTACCGTGGACTTCGGCACGTACTACTGGGTGGAGACGCAGGCTCCGCCCGGGTACGAACTGCCGACGAACCCGGTGTTCGGCCCGCTCATCCTGTGGCAGGAGAACGTCGACGAGGGCGTGACGGTCATTGCCGAGAACGCACGGGAATCCGATGGGCTCGAAGCCCGTCACATCGTCCGGACCGGCCCACCGGCCCTGGGCGCAAGCCACACCACGAGCGAGTGACCCGCAAGCGGCCGTAACCTGGTGGCAGAGCACGGCCACGGCGGGGCTGGTCACGTCGTGCGCGGCGAGGCGCGGCACGGTGACCCGCCCATGGGACCGGCCGGCTGACGGCTGCTCCTCCGCTCGGGACGGACCCCGGTTGCTGCCCACGGGGCGGGGAATACGGTCCCGGTTTCCGGTCGGCGCATGGCCGGGTACAGCTCCAGGACACCTCCGTCGGCGAGGACCACGGCGTAGTGGTCCGGCCCGTTGCCGTGCCGTGCCGCTCCGGTACGAGGTCGAGGCCGAGGCCGACGTAGAAGTCGCGGCACGCCTCCAGCCGGGTCGTGTAGATGACGAGCAGGTCGATGGTCATGAAGCGCCACCCGCGCCGGCCACGGGGCCCACGGGGCCGGCGGGCGCGTTCCTTCGCCCGTAGCGCGCAGCGGTGTAGCCCTGGATGCCTACAGACCGACAGCGAGCGGCCCGGGAGTCCAGCACGGGCCGCGCGCTCGACATGATCACCGCCGAGTACGCATCCTCTGGGCATGGAATTCCTCGTTTACCACCGGGACCGGCCCGGTTCCCTGCCCCTGCGTGAAGAGCTGCTGGAGGAGCACTGGTCGTACATGGACCGGTACGCCAAGGAGATGATCGCCCGGGGGCCGACCTTCGCCGACGACGGCGAGACCCTCTCCGGCAGCGTGCACATCGTCGATCTGCCAGGTCCGGCCGCGGCGCGGGCTTTCGCCTTCGACGAGCCGGGTTACCAGGCCGGCGCCTACCGGGACGTGCTGCTGCGCCGGTGGCGCAATGCCCTGGGGCGCACGATGTGGGACTTCCCTCGCGGCGTCAGCGGCGGCAACCGATATCTGGTGCTCGGGCTGGGCGCGGGGGAACCGGTCGACCTGGAGGTGCCGCCGGACCGAAAGGCGTTGATCGCGTACGGGCCGCTGCTCTCCGACGACGGCGCCGCGTGGCTGGGTACCGCGGCGTTGGTCGAGGCGCCGGACCCGGAGAGGGCCCGCTCCGTCCTGACCGCGGACCGGTACGCCGACGTCGAGGTGCACGACTGGGAGTTCGGCGGCCGACGGTAGTGACGATCCTTCACCGAACCGGGCGGCTGCGACGGCAGTCGGCCGGTTCGGTCGTAGGACCGTGGTCAACAGGTACCTGCGTGTGGTGGTAGTCGCGGGCCCGGTCGGAGGCGCCGTGCCCAAGGATGCCGCAGCCCTGTGACCCGTGGCGAGGCCCTGGCCGACCGCCAGGGCTTGACGATCCGCTGGATGGAGGCCCTTCCATGGGCTGGCGCCCACTCCACCTCACCGAGTCATCCCGTTTGCTGGGCAGCCCCCTCGGCGGACGTGCGCTGCCGTTGTTCCGACCATCGGCTGACCTGATGCTCGCCTACCTGCTCGATGGCGGCGAGCAGTTGGGCTCGGGCCTGTGCGTCGCGGTCGCCTTCGGGGAGCAGCTGGTACCGGTTGACCGCGCGGCGCAGGGATTCCCGGGCCTGGGCGGCCAGTACCCAGCGCGGTCCCGGTGCGAAGACCTGGCGGAACCCGGTGAAGAACAGTGCGCCACCGGCAATGAGAGCCGTGACCCAGGCAGGGGCGTGCAGGCCGGCCGCCACCACCGTGGCGGAGGCGCTGGCCAGCGCGCCCAGTTCGATGGTGCGGTGCCAGCGCCGCGAGGAGTCGCAGATGCCCTGGTAGAACGCGAGCTCGCGCTGAGCGAGGGCGAGCAGCGGGTCGGGAGCGGTGTTCCAGGCGTGATGATCTGGGCTCTGTCTGAGCATGGACACCATCCTGGCCGCCGACGGCCATGGTGTCAGCCGTTCGCCGAGGGCACCCCTTCTGCGCTGCTGCAGCAGCGATCAGTGATTTCCGGCGAACCCGTCGGCAGGCCGGCCTGTATTTCGGTGAGCGGGACGGTCCCGCTCCGGGACACCACGACATCGGCCAGTGCCTGCACATCGGGCGGCTCGGCCCCGACGAACCCGGTCAGGTGGTACCGGCCCGCAAGGACCGGATCCAGCCCTGCGGCGGCAGCGCGGAACTCGTCCACGTTCGCCGGTCCGCATTGGTGGATCACGTTTGCATGGCTCAACAGCCAAGGGAGCACGTTCCGGACAACCCCGTTGATCTGCTGCGCGCCCTGCGCGCCGCCGGTGAAGTACACCGTCGGCAGGCGCCGGTCGAACCCGGCGAGGCTCAGAGCCTGCACCGCCTTGTCCGCGTGCCCGGTCCGACCGCGCGCTTCGACGCGCTGTGGGACATGCTGCGCGCCGTCCCCTGAGTCCGTTCCTGCCGAACTACACCGCCGAGAAGTTCTTCGTGGCTCTGGGACTGCTCGTGCAGGTCAGCGGCGACGAGGACGAGGCGGTCGTCTGCTTCGGCTCGCTCCACCGCGGGACCCTGACGCCGCTGCTCGAACACGACTGCCGCTGGTCCCGCTTCGACGGGTGAGGTCCAGGACTGGCGTGTACCAAGGCGTGGTACGGCCCGTACCCCGAACTCCTGCGGCAGCAGTTCGAGGGGGTGATGTGGCTCTTCAGGACGGGCGGGCAGCAGCGGGAGATGCCGAAGGGGACCGGCGCCTTGCCGACCGTCTCCAACCGCTTCCGGCAGTGGCGCGACGTCGGCGTGTTCGAGGCCCTGCTGGAGGGCCTGATCGCGGACGCCGCGAAGCGGGGTGATGGTCAGTATCGACTCCACCAGGCGCGCGCTCACCACGCCGCCGCCGACGCCGATCCCGAACGGGGGGGGTGCGACGATGCGTCCGGCGCCGTCGGAAGCTCCGCCTGAAGGCCGCACTCCTGTTGATCCGCGAGTCCGCTCGACAGGCACGCCGGCCGCCGTTCCTGCTGACCTCACGGTTGATTGTCCTTGAACCCAACGTGACCCTGACGAACCGAACGCGCAGTCGAGGTTAGGGTGTCCCTCGCACCATTCACGGGGGATTTCGTGGACATAGACATCAAGACCCACTATGTGCGGCAAAGTGCAGGGGGAGCGCGCACGGTCGCTGAAGAGGCACTGGAGAACCTTCGCCAGTCCCTCGATTCGAGTGATACGGCAGCCGACGGCCACCACGGCTGGGCCTCCGGCCGCGGCGTTGAACTGCGCCAATTTCGTATCTTCGTCCCTTGAGGCCGGAGGCATGCAGGAGAAGTTCGACTTCTGGCTGGGGCCCCGCGGGGACAACACCTGGGGACGGGAGAGCGGCCTGGGGTGGCTCTGGCTGGACCAGCGGAGCCTCAGGGCGAGATCTATCACGCTGCCGTCGTCACCTCTGTGACCCCTGGCGGCGACATCAAACTGACCCAGCACACGAGCTCGTTCCAGAGCGTGAGCCTGGACAGGCGCGAACACGTCGCCACCAGGAACCACGGCGATCAGCGCATCCGCATCGTCCGACCCCACCCGAATTGGTACTGATGGACACTCCTCCCTCCACCACCGCGTCCGGCGACATCACGCGGCAGCGTCCGGTCACTCCCGGCATCGTGATCTCCGCGCTCATCGTCCCGGCCACAGCCGCTCTCGGCGTGGTCAGTTCGTACTACGTGCAGGTCATCCACGGGGATTGGATCGACCGGCAACAGGCAGCTTGTCGGCACATGCCCTTCCCGAAAACGGAACACGTCGCCGGTTGGGCAGGGCTGGCCCTCGGTCTGTCGGCGGTGGTCGTCTGCGTGCTGCTCGCCAGGCGGCTCCGGCGACGCCATGGTGTCCGGCTCTGGGACACCTGGCCGGGGCTCCTGGCCCTCATCAGCGTGTCGATCAATGTGCCGGCGATCCTGCTGGAGTTGTTCATGGTGTGGGCCATGCAGACCCCCGACGGGTCGGGGTCGGTCCTCGGTGACTGCGGTTGACGAGGCTGCCGGCGTGGTGTCGTCAGTGTGAGTCCGGTCGCAGTGAGGCATCCGTCGATGATGTCGCTGCGGCCGGACCCGCTCGCGGAACGCCTGCCTCTTCGCAGTGAGATCCCCACCCTGCGGATGCCTCACACACTCCGCATACCGTGATGATCACCGATCGTCACCCCCTACGACGACCCCGCCTTCAGCTGTATTCGCGGTTTCGGATGCGTTCACCTGCCCTCGCCGCCGGAGCCCGGGGCTCCTCGACGTAGCCGCGGGCTGCGGAGGCGACACCGTCACGTACACACCCGGCCCGACGCAGGCGCCGCGGTTCTTTCCGTCGCGACCGTCTGCCCCTGTGCCGTGCCGGCGGGGGCGGGATGGTGTGGGCGCAAGATACGGGCTCGTGGCGCCTGGGCTGGTTTCCTCCCGCTGCTCGCCCCTCAGGCCGGAGTCTTCGGGCGCTTGTTCGGTCGGTGGCCGGGTTCGTTAGGCTCGCCGGAATGGAAGCCCGCACCCCGCCCGTCCTTCTCCTGCCCGCACCCCGCACCTCGACCGCCGAACTCATTGCCCGGGCAGCAGCCTGGCGCGGCTACGAGGTGGCCGACCGGGCGGCGCGTGCCGAAGGACGCCGGGTGCACTGGTACGGAGGCCCCCGTGCGGCCGCACGCCTTGCCGGCCCGCTGGGCCTCGGGCTGCTCGAACCGGCCGACGACTGGCTGACGCACGTACCGCGCCCCCTCCTGCGGCGCTGCGTACGGCTCACCACCCTCGCCGAGGCCCGGGCGCTGCGGGAACGGGCCTTCGTGAAGCCGCCCTCGGCCAAGATCGACCTGCTGCCCGCCGCCGTCCACGAGGACGGGACCAGCCTGCCCGGCGGGCTCGATGGCTCCACGCCGGTCCTGGTGAGCGGGGTGGTGGAGTTCACCGCCGAGTACCGGCTGTTCGTCCTCGACGGCGAAGCCGTCACCGGAAGCCGCTACGCCCTCCACGGACGTCTCGACCCGGCGCCGCTGGACGCCGAAAGCCGTGCCTTCGGCCGCACCGTCCTCGACGCCACGGCCGCCGGTCTGCCCAGCGCGGTGTGCCTGGACATCGGCCGGCTCGCCGATGGCGGCTGGGCGGTGGTCGAGGCGAACATGGCCTGGTTCGCCCACTGTTACGCCGCCGAACCGGACCGCGTCCTCGACGTGGTGCTCCGCGCCGCCGGCCCGATCGCCGCGGTCGCCGAGCGGGACCGGCCCTACCTGAGCGGCTCAGCGGCCCGTCGGGAACGGGCTCAAGGCTGACCGGAGTCGCCGTCCGAGGGCACGCCTGGCGCCCGTGGTGACCGCTGTTCACCGCTCTGAAGGGCACGGTTGGGGCACGCTCTCGACCGAGGTCGGGATGAGGGGTTCTCCGCTCGGGCGGGCCGGGGCCTCGTAGTGGTGCTCACGGTATCGGCGACCGGATGCTGCGCATGCAATGGGCGAGCGTGGCAGCCGACGATCCGTGGACGCGCAGGACCCGGTCCGCAGGTCAGGTCCGGCGCAGTAGTGGCGCTACTCCCGGGGGAGTACGGGAGGGTCCGCGACGCCCGGGGGAGTAGGGGCGATCTCCTGCGTTGGCGTGAGGGAACGGACCTTCGGGGGCGGGACTCTGGAGGTGACCGGGCGGGCCATCGGGGCCACCGGGCTGAGTTCATGCGGAGGGCCCGAGATGGGGCAGACGGGGCGGGCGGGCGTGTACCGCAGGGTGATTCCTTGGGGCGTGCTGGTGTTGTGGGTGATCGCGATCGCCGTCGCCGGGCCGTTCGCGGGCAGGCTCGCGGACGTACAGCGTGACCGGACGGCGGACTATCTGCCGTCGGGAGCCGACTCGACGCAGGTGGCCAGGCTCCAGGAGGAGCTGCCCGGCGGCGAGGTGACCGGCGTGCTGCTCGTCTACCACCGCGACGGCGGGCTGACCGCCGCCGACCGGAGCACCGCCGAACGGCAAGTCGCGGCGGTCACGGTCCCGGAGGGTACGACGGCCAGAGGATCCGCCGAGCCCCCCGCGCTGCTCGCCGGGTCGAAGGATCCCCGGGACTTCGGCGCGACCCTCCGCGGACCCGGTGTTCCGTCCGGGGACGGCACCACTCTCATGTACGCGCTGTCCACGGCCGCGCCCGGCACGGACGACGCGGCGAAGAAGGCCTTCGTCGAGGGTGTACGGGCCCATGCGCGCGGTACCGACGGGCTGACCGTGTGGGTCGGCGGCGACGGCGCCGTCGAAGTCGACGCCAAGGAGGTGTTCGGCTCCATCGACGGGACGCTGATGCTGGCAACCGGCCTGGTGGTGGCCCTGCTCCTCATCCTCACCTACCGGAGCCCGGTGCTCTGGCTGGTGCCGCTGGTGGTGGTCGGGGCGGGTGCGGTCTGCGCGCGGGCCGCCGTGTACGGGCTCGCCTCGGGCTTCGGGCTCACCGTGACCAGCCAGAGCGCCGGGATCATGACGGTCCTGGTCTTCGGTGCGGGTACCGACTACGCACTGCTGCTCGTCGCCCGCTACCGCGACGAACTGCGCCGTACCCCCCTTCCGTACGATGCGATGCGCACCGCGCTGCGCGGTTGCGGGCCGGCGCTGCTGGCCTCCTGCGGGACGGTCGTGGCGGGGTTGGCCTGTCTGCTCGCCGCCGACCTCAACAACATCCGCGGCCTCGGCCCGGTCGGTGCGGTGGGCGTACTGTGCGCGCTGATCGCGATGGTCACGCTGTTGCCGGCGGTCCTGGTGCTGCTCGGACGGCGTGTGTTCTGGCCATTGATTCCCGCGTACGGCAGCGAACCCAAGCAGCGCAGACTCGACGTCTTCGCTGCGATGGGGAGTTCGGCAGGCAAGCGGCCGGTCGCCGTGCTCGTGACGGGAGTCGTCCTGCTCGGCGCGCTGGCGCTCGGTGTGTTCCACCTTCCCGGGGCGCTCAAGAGGGAGGACAGCTTCACCAGCAAGCCCGAGTCGATCGCCGGCATGGGAACGCTGGCCAAGGCCTTCCCGGATCGCAGCAGCCGGCCCATCGAGGTCATGGCGCCCACCGGAGCAGCCGACCGGATTCTCGCCGAAGCCAGGTCTGTCGAAGGCGTCGCGAGCGCCGAGAGGGGCCGCAGCGGCGGCGGCTGGACCGAGATCGCCGTCACCGCCAAGGCCGCGCCCGAGTCCGCAGGGGAGAGCGCCGCCATCGAACGGCTGCGGGCCACGCTCGACGGCGCGCACGTGGGCGGCGCGAGCGCCCGGCAACTCGACCTGGCCACCACCAACGCCCACGACCGCCTGATCGTCATCCCCCTCGTCCTCGTCTCGGTGCTGCTCGTCCTCGTCCTGTTGCTGCGCAGCCTGGTCGCCGCGCTGCTGCTGGTCGCCGCCGTCGTGCTGGTGTGGGGCGCGGCGCTGGGTATCGGCGGACTGGTCTTCGGCCCGGTGTTCGGCTTCACCGGCGTCGACCCGGGGCTGCCTCTGCTGACCTTCGTCTTCCTGGTCGCCCTCGGCGTCGACTACGGCATCTTCCTGATGCACCGCACCCGCGAGGAGACCCGGGGCGGCGCGGAGCCGGGGCAAGCCGCGCTGACCGCGTTGCGCACCACCGGTGGAGTGATCGCCTCGGCCGGGATCGTCCTGGCGGCGACCTTCGCGGTGCTCGCCTCGCTCCCCCTGGTGATGTTCGTGGAGATGGGCACGGTCGTCGCGGTCGGGGTGATCTTGGACACCTTCCTCGTCCGCACGTACTTGGTGACGAGCGCCAGCGTGCTGCTGGGCCGCAGGATGTGGTGGCCGGGCCGGCCTTCCGCCGCCCCGGCCCCGGTCGCCGGATCCGCGCCGCAACTGGTCGGCGACCGGCGATGAGAGCGACGATGTCCGGGTGGATGAAGTGACCGACCCTCCGAGCGCGGCCGAGCGCGTACTGCGCGCACTGCACCAGGACCCCCTGGCGGCGGCGCACCCGACGCGGAACGACGCGGTGATCGCGGCCGGTGTCGCCCTGCTGTGCGGGGCCATTGCGTACGCCGACACCGCGATGCGGCCGGACGCGCTCGGGTGGGCCCTGCTCGCCTGCTCGGCCCTGGTCCTGGCGTGGCGGCGGCGCCACCCGGTCGGGGTGGTGGTCGCGACCGTCGCCTGCATCGCCCCGTACCAACTGCTCGACAACGCCCACGCCGCCCCCTTGCCGGCCGGAATGCTCGCCCTGTACACCGTGGCCGCCACCGGCACCGTCCGCCGGACGGTGACGGTCGGCGTGTGCGTCGTGGGCTTCGCGGTGAGCGCCATGTCGTCCAACGGCGTCCACCGCGCCCTGGACGTACTGCGCACCTCCGGCTGGCTGGTGGCGGCCCTCGTGCTCGGCGTCGCCGTCCGCAACTACCGCAAGTACCTGGCCGAGGAGCGCACCCGGGTCGGACAGGCCAACGACCGCAGGATCGCGGAGGAGCGTCTGCGCATCGCCCGCGACCTGCACGACCTGCTGGCCCACAGCATCACGCTGATCGGTGTCCGTACGTCGGTCGCCGCCCATGTCCTCGCCGTGGACCCGGACCGGCTCGACCGGGCGGCGATCGCCGAGGCGCTGGACTCCATCGCCGACACCTGCCGCGAGGCCCGCGCGGAGCTCCGTACCACCCTGACCGTGCTCCGCGCCGACGAGCACGGGCCGCTGCCGGACCTCGCGGGGCTGCCGGATCTGGTCCGTACGGCCGAGGCGGAGCTGGTCATGGACACCGACGGAGTCCATGTCCCGTCGGCGGTGGGGGCCGCCGCCTACCGCATCGTCCAGGAGTCGCTGACCAACGCGGTCCGCCACGCGGGTCCCGGCGCCACCGTCCGGGTGCGTGTGGCGTCGGCGGACGGGGCTCTGCGGCTCACTGTCAGCGATGACGGCCGGGGACCGGGAGCGGGTTCCACCGCCCCGGGTTTCGGCATCGTCGGCATGGGCGAGCGGGCCCGCAGCGTCGGCGGCACCGTGCGGACGGGCCCCCGCTCCGGCGGCGGCTTCGAAGTCGCGGCCAGCCTGCCGCTCCCACTCCCACCCCGTTCCCCGGAGGCATCCGCGTGACCACACCACCGGACGGTCAGGACCGCGTCATCCGGGTGCTGCTCGCCGACGACCAGACGCTCGTACGGGCGGCCTTCGCGATGCTCATCGAATCGGCTCCCGGCATGGCGGTCGTCGGACAGGCCGCCAACGGGCGGGAAGCCGTGGAACTGGCCCACGCCGAGCGGGCTGACGTGGTCGTCATGGACATCAGGATGCCGGGAATCGACGGCATCGAGGCGACCCGGCTGATCGCCTCCACCGAGGACCTGGCCGGGGTGAAGGTCCTGGTCCTCACGACGTACGACACCGACGAGAACGTCGTCGAAGCGCTGCGGTCCGGGGCCTCCGGCTTCCTCGTGAAGGACACCAGGCCGGCCGAACTCCTGGCCGCCATCCGCACGGTGGCCGGTGGCGAGTCGCTCCTTTCACCGGGCCCGACGGCCCGGCTGATCGCCCGGGTCCTGCGCACCCCGAGTTCGGCCCCGGCCCCCGCAGCCCTCGACCCGCTCTCCGACCGGGAGCGGGAAGTCCTCACCCTCGTGGCCCGGGGCCTCAACAACACGGAGATCGCCGACGCGCTGGCCCTGAGCCCCCTCACCGCGAAGACCCATGTGAGCCGGATCATCGGGAAGTTGGGGGTACGCGACCGGGCGCAGCTCGTGATCGTGGCGTACGAGTCAGGGCTCGTGGTGCCCGGAGACGGTGAGCCATGAGCCTGGCTTCCTGACCGAGCGGGCAGGGAAGGGGGTGCACATCTCGTCCACGCCGGTCAGCCGGCGCTGCCGCTTCCGCTGCCCGACCGCCGCCTGTCCGGCGGTGACGTTCGCCGAGCAGCTCGCGGGGCTGACCACCCCGCACAGCCGTGACCACCCCGCACAGCCGCTGCACCCCGCTGCTGCGGCTCGTCAGAGCCCTGCCTGGGCCAGATGCCGGCGAGGCGGAGGTGCTGGGCATCGACGACTTCGCCTTCCGCAAGGGCCGCCATTACGGCATGTTGCCGGTCGACGAGGCCACCCACCGGCCGCTCCATCTCTTCGACGGCGGTGGGGGCGAGGACCTGGCCGCATGGCTCCGCCGGCACCCCGAGGTGAAGGTCGGTGGGGGCGCCAAGCCCTCGCCGGGGTTCCGGTACGACACGCCATGACGCCGGACCCGGTCACGCCGTGGTGCCGCTGTCGCAGGTCACGGTCGTCGGCGTGGACGATCCCCTGGCTGACCTGCTGCCCCGCATCGAGCCGGGCGCAGCGCACCGCGTTCTGGTGCTCGACGCGGACAGACCGGTCGGCATCGTCTCCGCGTCGGACGTCAGCCGCACGGTCACGTGGCTGATGGCGACCACTCCGCGCAGGCGCGGTGAGCACCGGGGCGCGTAGTGCCTGGCCCTGGCGGTGGACGGGGGCTTGTTCTCGCAGGTCTTCTGTGCGCCGTCGTGGGGCCTGCCCCCGCAAAGCGTGCTCCGTCCTGCCGATGGTGCGCGAAGCGCCGATCCTGTAAGTGGGAGGTCCGCCTTTCGGCCTGCACCTCATCGAAGTCCGGGAGGCAACTCGCCGGGGGTTCATCCCCCGACGTCGAGGTGGCTGTCCGGTCGTACCAGTCCGGCAGCTGCCCGACCCGGCGACCGAGGAGGCGGTCATGGAAGGCCAGCAGGAAGTCTTGGCGCGAACGGTCGCCGCCGTGATGCGCCCCGCGGCGGTGACGGTCGATGCCGGCGAAACCGTGCTCGTGGCGTGGGAGCTGCTGCAACGGTCGGGCTCCCGTCATCTTCCGGTGGTGCGTCCGGACGGTCGCTGTGTCGGCTTGCTGGACAGGGCTGATGTGGCGGTCGCCTGTGCGGCACCTGCCGTCTCGTTGTCCGTCCTGCGGGTGGACGAACTCCTTCGGGGCCACGGGCCGGCGCTCGTACGCGTGGAGCAGACCGTACGCCACGCGGTGGACCTGATGACGTACACCGAAGCCGACGCCCTTCCGGTGCTGGCTGAGGACGGGCGTCTTGCCGGGGTGCTGACCGCGGCCGACATCGTCGCGGTCCTCGCCGGCCATCCGGTGCGGGAGGGGCCCGCAGACCGGCGGCCACAGGTCCCCACGGTGCTGCCCGGGCTGCCGCATCGGCGGGACTACCGTGGCACGGCCGTTCCCTGACCGCCGGACGACGCGACGCGCGGGTGAGGCGGGGTGCGATGAGACCGTACGGAGCCGCCGGATGCGGCGGGTATCGCGGTATTCCGCATACGGCGGACCTGCGAGTGGAGGCGTGGGCCCCCACGCGCGAGGAGTGCCTGACGCAGGCGGTGCGGGGTGTCTGCGAGTCGTTCCTGGACCTGGCGGGGGCGGCCGGTGCCCATCGGCGGGAGATCGTGGTGCAGGCGGACCGGGAGGAGGATCTGCTGGTCGGTCTACTGGAGGAGGTCGTGTACTGGCTCGACATCGAGGGCGAGGTCCCGGTCGATGTGGAGCTGATCCCGGTCGACGGCGGCGTGCGCGGCGTTCTGCGGATGGCCGACGCCGGGTCGCTTCCGGTGACGGGCGCCGCGCCGAAGGCCGTCACACTGCACGGGCTGGCTCTGACCCGCGGGCCAGACGGCTGGACGTGCTCGGTGACGCTCGACGTGTGACCCCCGCCCCGGACGGTGGCACAGGGAGACGGCGGCCTTGCAGCAGCTACCGCACGACGCCGGCGCCCTTCTTCAGGCGGCCTCCTGACCGCACCGGTTTCGGGGTGAACCCCGCGCCGCGGGGCGGGCGGCCGCCGCGCAGACGGGAAAGCGTGCAGAGAGGGTGACGAGCATGGACATCAGGCTGGTGCAAGAGACCCCCGTCCGGTTCCGCATCGAGCCGCAGGGCACGATGCGCGTTCCCGGCGTCGTCTTCGCGACGCGGGAGCTCCTGCCGCAGGCGGCCGGGGACAAAGCGCTCGAACAGGTGGCGAACGTGGCGACGCTGCCCGGTATCGTCCGTGCCTCGTACGCCATGCCCGACGTGCACTGGGGATACGGCTTCCCGATCGGAGGCGTGGCTGCCACCGACATCGACGCGGGCGGTGTGATCTCGCCCGGTGGTGTCGGGTTCGACATCTCCTGCGGCGTCCGGCTGCTCGCCGCCGGCATCGACCGCGACCCGCTGGCCCCCCGGATGCGGCGCTTGATGGACATCCTCGGCGACACCGTGCCGCGCGGCCTGGGACCCGGCGGGCTGTGGAAGCTGTCCGGACGCCCCCAGCTGGAGGAGCTCATGGTCGCCGGGGCCGCGTACGCGGTCGAGCACGGCAGGGGAGTGGCCCGTGACCTGGAGCGCTGTGAGGACGGCGGGACGCTGGCGGGGGCGGATCCCACGCAGGTCGGCCAACGGGCTGTGGACCGTGGGCTCCGGCAGGTGGGCAGCCTGGGGTCGGCCAACCACTTCCTGGAGGTGCAGGCCGTGGACCGGGTGTACGACGCCCGGACCGCGACTGCCTTCGGCCTGCACCCCGGCCAGGTGTGCGTCATGATCCACTGCGGCTCGCGCGGCCTGGGCCACCAGGTGTGCAGCGACCACGTCCGGGTCATGGACCAGTCCCTGCGCGCCTACGGCATCCAGCTGCCGGACCGGCAGCTGGCATGCGCGCCCGCCGTCTCCGTACCGGGCCGGGCCTATCTCGGGGCGATGGCGGCCGCCGCCAACTACGGGCGCGCCAACAGGCAGTTGCTCACCGAGGCCGCGCGTCACGCCTTCACCGTCGCCGCCGGGGTGGGTCTGGACCTGGTCTACGACGTCTCCCACAACATGGCGAAGATCGAGACCCACGACGTGGACGGGGTACGGCGTCGACTGTGCGTCCACCGCAAGGGCGCCACCCGGGCCCTGCCGCCCCGCCACCCGGAGCTGCCGGACGACCTCGCGGAGTCCGGGCAGCCGGTCCTGGTGCCCGGCACCATGGGCACGGCCTCGTACGTGATGGCCGGTGCCGCCGGCAACGACGCCTTCTGGTCGTCCGCCCACGGCGCCGGACGCGTCTGGAGCCGCCACCAGGCGCTGCGCCGGGTCCGCGGCGAGCAACTGCACGCGGAGCTGGAATCCGACGGCATCGCGGTCCGCCCGGCCTCCTGGCGCGCGCTCGCCGAGGAGGCACCGGACGCCTACAAGGACGTCGACGCCGTGGCCGCCGCCACGGAGGGAGCGGGGCTCGCCCGGCTGGTCGCCCGCCTGGTACCGCTTGGGGTCGTCAAGGGATGAACAATCTCGCGCATCTTCACCCGCGGAAGCGGGCCGGTGCCAGAGGCGGCGCCGTCGGCGGCGGCCCATTGAGCGGCGGCCATGCTTTCAGGTGGGCCGCCGAGCCGAAGTCTGTTCCTGACCATGATGATCGAGCACCACAAGGGCGCGATCAGGTCACAGGCCGGGCGCGCCCCACAGCGCGAACCAGCGCCCGAGGTCCGGTTCGATCCGCAGGTCGTCCTTGACCACGGCCTTGGCCTGGAGTTCCAGCGGGTTGTCGCGCTTGTGGCCGGGCAGCGGGGCGAAGGGGTAGAAGGTGCCGCGCTTGTAGAGGTAGACCAGCGCGAGCGGGCGCAGCTCGGCGTCGCGGAAGGTGACCAGGGAGCAGAGCAGTTGCGGTCCGAAGCCGCTGTCCTGGAGGGCGGTGTTGACGGCGTGCAGATCGTTCACCAGGGCGGGCAGGCTGTCGGGGTCGCGTCGGGAGAGCAGCCATGAGTACCCGTAGGTGTCGCGGGTGAACTCCACCGGCGTGCCGCCGCGTTCGGAGTCCGCGTCCAGCAGGGCCCGTACCTCCTGCTGGACCTGCGCGAACGCCCCGCCCTCGGTGCTGGCGAAGCAGACCGAGCCCGTGCCGGTGGGGGTGAAGCCGATGGCTGCCTGGAGGGTTATCGCCGCCGAGGGCAGGCCGAAGAGCTGGTCCAGGTCGGGCCTGGCCGGTTTGGTCCGGCCGAGCAGGGAGTCCCAGAAACCCACCGTGCCTCAGCTCCTTTCACAGTGTTTCGCCGCCCGGTCCGCCCAGCTCGGCGGAGATCTCCGCGAGTGCTTCCAGGCGGCGTTCCAGGCTGGGGTGGGTGGAGAAGAGGTTGGCGACGGCCGTGCCGGGCCCGAGGGCGGGGGTGAAGAAGAACGCGTTGAACGCCTGGGCGGTGCGCAGGTCCTGGGTGGGGATGCGGGCGATGTCGCCGGTGACTTTCGTCAGTGCCGAGGCCAGGGCGGACGGCTTCCCGGTCAGCATCGCCCCGGCGCGGTCGGCGGCCAGCTCGCGGTAGCGGGACAGGGCCCGGATGAGCAGGAAGCTGATGGCGTACACGAGGGCGGAGACCGCCATGACGGCCATGAAGACGACGGCGGTGTTCTGGTCGCGCTGGTCGCGTCCGCCGAACAGCTGGGAGTAGAAGGCGAAGCGGACGATCAGTCCGGCGATCACACCCAGGAACGAGGCGATGGTGATCACCGCGACGTCGCGGTGGGCGACGTGGGACAGTTCGTGGGCGAGGACGCCCTCCAGCTCTTCGGTCTCCAGGCGGCGCATCAGTCCGGTCGTCACGCAGACGACGGCCTGGTCGGCGTTGCGGCCGGTGGCGAAGGCGTTGGGCAGGTCCATGTCGGAGATGGCCACGCGGGGTTTGGGCATGTCCGCGGTGGCGCACAGACGGTCGATCACCCCGTGCAGCCGGGGCTGCTCCTCGGCCGTGACGAGGCGGCCGTGCATGGCGTACAGGGCGATGCGGTCCGAATACCAGAACTGCGCGCCCAGCAGCCCAGCCGCGATCACGACCACCAGGACGGTGGACTTGAGCAGCGCGATCAGCGCGGCGATGAACGCCACGTACACCAGCCCGAGCAGGAACATCGTGACCACCATGCGGGCGGTCAGCTGCCGGTCGGGCTCGAAACGGCTGTGCACGGCCATCACCTCGGGATCAGGCCCTCGTCGGAGAGCAGTTCGCGTACCTGCGCCAGGCTGGTGTCCTCGTCCGGCAGCACGAGGTCGGACGGGGTGATGGCGTCGTCCGGCAGCGGGGTGCCGAGTGCGCGGACCGCGTCCAGCAGGGCCGAGAGGGCGGCGGTGAAGGCGGTCTCGTCGTCTGCGTCGACGGCCGACTGCAGGGTGGAGTCGAGCTCGCCCAGCCGGTCCAGTTGCTCGTCGGCGATCTCGTACTGGCCTTCGCCGAGGATCCGCATGATCATGACGTCGCCTCCGGGCCCGGCCGGTCCTTCGATGCTGCGGGGCTCTCCACCGCGGCCGGCGCGGCGGCAGCCGGCAGCCGGGCCTTCATCCTTGCCAGCTCCGCCTCCACGTCACTGCCTGCGGACACCCGGTCGAGTTCGGCCTGGATGTCGTCCTGGCCGGTCGGCAGGGTCGCGTCCTCCAGTGCACCGGAGGCGATCAGCTCGTCCAGTGCACCGGCTCGGGCCTGAAGCTGCTCGGTCTTGTCCTGGGCGCGCTGCATGGCCAGGCCCACATCTCCCAACTCCTCACCGATACCGGTGACGGCCTCGGTGATACGGGTCTGGGCCTCGGCAGCCGTGTAGCCAGCCTTGATCGTCTCCTTGCGGGTGCGGAACGCGTCCACTTTCGCCTCAAGCCGTTGCGCGGCCAGGGTCAGCTTCTCCTCCTGCTCCCGCAGCGAGGTCAGCTGGCCCTCCAGGTCGGTGATCTGCGCGGCGACACCCGTACGGCGCGTCAGCGCCTCCCGGGCCAGCTCCTCCCGCCCGGCCGCGAGAGCCTGCTGCGCCTGCGTCCGGAGCTTCTGCGCGGACTGCTGCAACTGGGTCGCCTGGAGTTCGACGCGCTTGCGGCTGGTCGCGACGTCGGCCACCCCGCGCCGTACCCGCTGCAGCATCTCCCGCTGCTGCTCGTAGGAGTAGTCCAGGACTTCACGGGGATCCTCCGCCCGGTCCAGCGCCTTGTCTGCCTTGATCCGGAAGAGAGTGGCGATGCGGTTGGCGATGCTGGTCATGACGACTGCCCTTCCTCTGGCCTCGCGTGCCAGGGGCAACTGTCCGGATGGCTCCGCCAGGTCGGCGGAATCTGCTCTGCCGCAGGTCATAGGGGGACACCCTGCCTTTCCATTCTCCGGCGGCCGGTCTCAATAGGCAGCTCGATCCGCCCGACCGGGCCGCCACCGGGGCGGGACACCGGGCGCAGGCCGGCGCCTGGGGCCCGGCTACGTCGTACCTCGCCGGAGGCCTCCGTCCGCCCAGCTGGGCGGTCAGGTCCGGGCCGGCACACGGCCGCGTGCAGGTTAAGTGCGGCGAGGGCCGCGCAGCAGTGGCCCGGGCACCGTACGGACTGCAGGGACACGGCCCCGTCCGCGGAGACGGCACCCGCGTGCACGCCCAGCTCCCGCTCCACGGCGTCGAGCGGGTGCCCGCCGGTCGCGGCGAAGCAGGCCGCCGCCGTGCACACCCGGACGTGGCGGCGGCCGTGCGTGGCGGGCAGGCCTCAGCGTCGCGGCGGAGGGCAGGCCCAGCAGGGCGGCGCCCACTCCACACCGGCGGAAGCGGTCCGCCGGCGGGCGTCGGCGGGAGCCTCCGGCATGGGCTCCTGCCGCCGGCCGCGAGGGCCGATCGGGGGCCGGGTGGGACCGTTCGGCCCTGGCGGCCCCGTACCGGGCGTGGTGTCATGAAGGTGACGGAAAGAGTCCAGCCAGGATGCGGAGAAGCGGCCGGCAGCCGTGCACCGCACGATCAGGACCCGCGAGAAGCGGGTGGATTCTTTCCGTCCGCTTGTGTGTGAGCGGTTGTGTCCTGCGGCCCGGGAGGCTCTTCCAGGACGCTCCAGGCCACCGGACCGAGCAGGTCCGAGACCCGCCGGAACACGTCCATCAGCATGTCGTCCACTGAGAGCATGCCCACCACGCGCCGACCGTCCACCACGGGTAGCCGGCGCACTCCCGACCGGCGGAACGCCTGGTACGCCTCATGGATGTCGTCCCCCGCGCCGACCGTGACGACCGGTGCCGACATCACGGAGCGCACCGGCTCGTCCCCGCCGAGCCCCCCGGCCACCGCACGTACGGCGATGTCCCGGTCGGTGACGATGCCGAGCAGGGTCTCGTCCTCCGTCACCACGACGGAGCCCACCCCGTACAGGTCCATGTGGCGAGCGACCTCGGCGACAGGAGTACCGGCCGCGACGGCCACGACCGGCGCGGACATCGACGCGGAGACCTTCATCGTCCGGCTCCTTTCGAGGGCAGCCGCATGGGGATCACCGTAGGCGGTACGTCCCGGGCCACGGGAGGGTCGGGTGGTCCCCCGCGAGGGACCGCACGGCCCTGTTCCATTCCGGCCCCCTTCGCGAGCATGGGCGGCACCAGCCGGTACACGTTCTGAGTTGACGAGGTGAGCTGACATGGAACCCACATCGTGGACCACGCCCGGGGTGTTCACCGGGCCCGGCGGGGTGCTCACGGCCCAGGGCGGGCCCCTGTCCGGCGAACTGACCGTGCACACCGAGTGGGAGCAGGGCCAGGCCCGCGTCGCAGTCCGGTACCAGGACGGTGGGGAGTGGTACGCCCTGGCCGGCAGCCCCGTGGCCTGCCCCGATCCACAGGCGAGCCGTTCGGTCCACCAGTGCGCCGTGGAGGCCGTCCGGGCGGGCGGCGCGGTGAGCTTCACCCCCTGGCCGGTCACCCCGGCGGCCTGACCCCCCGCCCCTGGCCGCGTCGGACGGGGGCCAGGAGGCCCGCCGCGGGTGACGCACCGGCGCGGTGCAGCCGATGGGCATGGCAGACCCATCAGAATGCGTGGTCGGCCACCAGAAGGCAGGGGGACGCCGGGACACGCCCGACCGGGGAGAGCGCGGGCGCCGGTCGGCCGGGATGAGGAGTTCGACGTGGGTGACCTGGTTCACACTCGGACAGATCGGGATATCGGTCGCGTGGCGAGCCTGTTGCGGGAGACACATGCCGCGCTGGGCATCGCCACGGACCTGGTCACGACGGCCGGCGGTGCGGACACCGAGCGCCGGATGGCGGACCTCGTCAGCACGCTTTGCGGACTGCGGGGCGAGGCTGACGACCTCGCCGCCACTGTGCTCGGCACCGTCACACAAGAGAGAGACCGCGAGTCCGTCCTCACGGCGCTCTATGTGGCGGGGGACACGGCGCGCATCGGCGTCCTGATCGAGCAGATGGGAGACATCGCCCGGGCCCGGAATTCCGGCCCCCGGCTCGCCGAACCGGTCCTGGTACCGGTCGGGGACCTCGGCGGGGCCTGCCTACGGCTGCTGGCGCGAGCCCGCGACGTCCTCCAACTGGACGCGCCCCCGGCCGCCATGGACGGGGACCTGGCGGACATCACCGCCCGCCAGCGAGGGCTGAGCCGCCTGCTGCTGACGGGCGGCACGGTCTGCCCCGTGCGCGATGCCGCCGACGCGGCTGTGCTGGGGCGCTGCTACGAGGAGTGCGCCCACCGGGCCGCCGCGATGGCCCGCATCGCGGCACTGCTGCGCGAGGGCGCCCCTGGGCGGTGATCCACGGCCCCGAGCCCCTGCCGGCCGGCCCTGTGTCCCTCACGGCAGTCCCGCCACCGCGGTCTGGTCCAGGATCGAGCGCCAGACGTCCTGCTGCCGCACCAGTCCGCCATGCGTGACCAGCACCGCCGACAGCACGGGGTCCGGCGGGTCGATCCACAGCACCCCCTCCGACACGATGAGCCCCAGCAGCGCGATGACATGGCGCGAAAAGGCCGCGGACGCCGCTCGGGGCAGGCACTCCGCGAGCGGGCCCGCCCCGGCCACCGTCACCCCCGGTCGCGCCGTCGACACGGTCCCGGAGCGCGTCCCTGCCACGTTGCCGCCGTCGGGCCCGGCGGCCGCGTCGACGACCACGGAGCCGGGGCGCATGGCCGCGAGAGCCCGTGCCGTCACCAGGACGGGTGGGCGTCCGCGGAGGCGGGGCCGGACCGCCGTCACGACGATGTCCATGCTCTCGGGTCCCGGCAGCCCACCACCGGGACGGCCGTCGTCGACGCACACCCCCGCCCCGCAGCCGCGCAGGGTCCGCGCCGCCTGCCACGCGGCAGGACCCCACCCGATGACCAGGGCCCGGGCGGCGGCCGCGGGAAACCCGGGACCATCCCCGCCCGGCACCGGCCGGTCCAGGAGGTCGGCTGCGAGCAGAGCCGCCTTGTAGCCGGCCAGCCGCTCCAGGGAGGCGGTGGCATCGACGGCCCGGGCCAGGTCCAGTCCCTCGGGGACGAGGTCGAGTCCGATCACGGTCACTCCCTCGTCGGCCCATCGCCGGACCTGGAACGGAGTGCTCAGCGGGTCGACGAGCGCCACCACCACCTGCCCTCGCCGGAACCCGGCCCCGGCAGGGAGGACAGGGGGTCGCAGGCCCACGACGATGTCCGCCCTCGCGAGGACCTCGTCCCGCGCACAGACCCCGGCACCCACCGCCCGGTAGGCACGGTCCGGCAGCCGGACCCCCTCGCCTGCGCCGGATTCCACCAGCACGTCCAGGCCCATGGCCTGCACTTCGTGCGCGGCTCCGGGGACGAGCGCCACGCGGCGGTCCCCCGGGGTGGTCTCGCGGCAGACGCCCAGCGTCAGGGGGATCACGGCCGGTCACCTCCCCGGCATCGAGGTGTCCGTCCAGTATGGAACGCGGCCGGCCGTGAGGACATCGGAGCGCGGCGCGCTCGCACGCCCCGCCCGCACCGGCCATGCTGGACACAGGCTGACGGCGGCTCGTCGGTGGGGAGAGCATGGGAAGGAGGACGCGGGCATGCCTCCCAGTACGCCGTCCGGCTGGCAGTTCTGGATCGACCGGGGCGGTACCTTCACTGATGTCGTCGCCAGGGACCCCGACGGCCGCCTGCGCACCCTCAAGCTCCTATCCGAGAACCCCGCCCGCTACGCCGACCCCGCCATCGAAGGCATCCGCACCCTGCTCGGGCTGCCCCCGGGCGAGCCCGTCCCCGCCGCGGCCGTGCAGGCCGTACGCATGGGCACCACCGTCGCGACCAACGCCCTGCTGGAGCGCACCGGCGAACGCACCCTCCTCGTCATCACCCGCGGCTTCCGCGACGCCCTGCGCATCGGCTACCAGAACCGCCCGCTCCTCTTCGCCCGCGAGATCATCCTTCCCGAGCCCCTCTACGAGCGCGTCGTCGAGGTCGACGAGCGCGTCACCGCCGAGGGCGAGGTGCTGCGCCCGCCCGACCTCGACCCCCTCGCCGCCGACCTGCGGCGCGCGTACGACGACGGCATTCGCGCCGTCGCCGTGGTCTGCCTGCACAGCGCCCTGCACCCGGCGCACGAGCGGGCGATCGGCGAGCTCGCCGCCCGCCTCGGCTTCCGCCAGATTTCCCTCTCCTCCGCCACCGGGCCGCTCACCCGGCTCGTCCCGCGCGGCGACACCGCCGTCGTCGACGCGTACCTCTCCCCAGTACTCGACCGGTACGTGCGCCACGTCGCGCGGGAGCTTGACGGCGTCCGGCTGATGTTCATGCAGTCCAGCGGAGGCCTGGCCGCCGCAGGCCACTTCCGCGGCAAGGACGCCGTGCTGTCCGGCCCGGCCGGCGGCATCGTCGGCATGACCCGGCTCTCACAGCAGGCCGGCCACGACCGGGTCGTCGGCTTCGACATGGGCGGCACGTCCACCGACGTCTCGCACTTCGCGGGCGAGTACGAGCGGGTGTCCACCGCCCAGGTCGCCGGGGTGCGCCTCCAGGCGCCGATGCTGGACATCCACACCGTCGCCGCCGGCGGCGGCTCCGTGCTGCGCTTCGACGGCGGCCGCTACCAAGTCGGCCCCGACTCCGCGGGGGCACACCCCGGCCCGGCCTGCTACCGCGCGGGCGGCCCACTGACGGTGACCGACGCCAACGTGATGCTCGGGCGCGTCTCACCCGCACACTTCCCGCACGTCTTCGGCCCCGACGGCGACGAGCCCCTCGACGAGGCCGTCGTACGAAGGGAGTTCACCGCCCTCGCCGCCCGAATCCACGAGGCCACCGGCGATCGCCGGACCCCGGAGGAGGTGGCCGAAGGCTTCCTCCAGGTCGCGGTCGCGAACGTGGCCGCGGCCGTCAAGCGGATCTCCGTACAGCGCGGCCACGACATCCGGCGGTACGCGCTGACCTCCTTCGGTGGCGCCGGCGGCCAGCACGCCTGCGCGGTCGCCGACTCGCTCGGCATCCGCACCGTGCTCGTCCCGCCCCTGGCAGGGGTCCTGTCCGCGCTCGGCATCGGCCTCGCGGACACCACGACCGTACGCGAACGATCCGTCGAACTACCCCTGACAGAGGCGAACATGGTGCGGGTCACCGCCACCGCCACCGAACTCGAGGCCGCAGCGCGCGCCGTGCTGCGTGACGAGGAGGTCCCCGACGACCTCGTACGCATCACCCGCACCGCCCGGCTCCGCTACGACGGCACCGACACGCCCGTCACCGTTCCGCTCGCCGGAGCCGCCGCGATGGCACGGGAGTTCACCGAACACCACCGTGGGCTCTATTCGTTCCTGCTGGACCGGCCGGTCGTGGTCGACGCCCTGTCCATCGAGGCCCGGGGGCTGACCCCCCAGCCCGACCTCCAGCACCTGTCGGACACTGCCGCCGACGCCGACGACACCGAACAGACCACCCGCCTGCACGCGGACGGCGGCTGGCGGACCGTACCGCTCCGGCAGCGCGGGAGTCTGCGCCCCGGCACGGTCCTGCCCGGCCCCGCCGTGATCACCGAGGCCAACGCCACGACCGTCGTCGACCCCGGCTGGCAGGCCACCGTCACCGATCTCGGCCACCTGTGCCTGGAGCGGGTGACCGCCCCCGCCGCAGCCGACATGGAAACCCGCGCCGACCCCGTCATGCTGGAGATCTTCAACAGCCAGTTCGTCTCGATCGCCGAGCAGATGGGCGCCCGCCTCGCGGCCACCGCCCAGTCCGTCAACATCAAGGAGCGACTGGACTTCTCCTGCGCCCTGTTCGACCCCGAAGGCAACCTCGTCGCCAACGCGCCCCACATCCCCGTCCACCTGGGCTCCATGGGGACCGCCGTCCGCGAGATCGTCCGCCGCCGCACCGCAACCATGCGCCCGGGCGACGCCTACGCCGTCAACGACCCCTATCACGGCGGCACTCACCTGCCCGACATCACCGTGATCACCCCGGTCTTCGGAGCCCGCGGTACCGACCACGAGGACCGCATCCTGTTCTTCGTCGCCTCCCGCGGCCACCACGCCGAGATCGGTGGGCTGACCCCCGGCTCCATGCCCGCCGACAGTCGGCACATCGACGAGGAAGGGGTCCTCTTCGACAACTGGCTGCTGCTCCAGGACGGCCGGTTCCGCGAGGCCGAGACCCTCGCCCTGCTCACGGCAGCCCGCTTCCCCTCACGTGACCCCGCCACCAACCTCGCCGACCTGCGCGCCCAGATCGCCGCCAATGCCAAGGGCGTCGAGGAAGTGGACCGCATGATCCGCCACTTCGGCCTCGACGTGGTCCAGGCCTACATGCGGCACGTCCAGGACAACGCGGAGGACGCGGTCCGTCAGGCCCTGGACACCCTCGCCGACGGCGCGTACCGCTACGAGACGGACTGCGGCGCTCTGATCGCCGTACGCGTCACCATGGACCGCGAACAGCGGTCCGCCACCATCGACTTCACCGGAACCTCGCCGCAGACCGATTCGAACTTCAACGCCCCGACCTCTGTGGTCATGGCGGCCGTGCTGTACGTCTTCCGCACCCTCATCGCCCAGGACATCCCCCTCAACGACGGGTGCCTGCGACCGCTGCGCGTCATCGCCCCGCCGGGCTCCTTGCTCGCTCCCGCCCCGCCGGCCGCCATCGTCGCCGGGAACGTCGAGACCTCCCAGGCCGTCACCGGAGCCCTGTACGCGGCGCTGGGGGCCCAGGCGGAGGGCAGCGGCACCATGAACAACGTCACCTTCGGCAACGAACATCATCAGTACTACGAGACGGTCGCCTCCGGCGCTGGTGCCGGACCTGGCTTCCACGGCGCCTCGGCGGTACAGACCCACATGACGAACTCCCGCCTCACCGACCCCGAGGTACTGGAGCTGCGCCTCCCCGTACTCGTCGAGGAGTTCTCAGTACGCGATGGCAGCGGCGGTTCGGGCCGCTGGCACGGCGGTGACGGCGTGGTACGCCGGATCCGCTTCCGCGAGCCGATGACGGTCAGCGTGCTCTCCGGGCACCGGCGTGTACCGCCGTACGGCATGGCGGGCGGGGCCCCGGGCGTGCTCGGCACCCACCATGTCGAGCGGGCCGACGGCACCGTGGTCCCCATGGCAGGCTGTGACTCCGTGGCCGTGGGCTCCGGGGACGTGTTCGTGCTGCGCACACCCGGCGGCGGTGGCTATGGCAGTGCCGTGTCGTCGGTCTCGTAGGCCAGGCGCGCGGCCACGTGGACGAGGCCGTCGACGGTGCGGCACAGCCGTTCGACCACCGGGATCAGACGCGTGAAGACGACCAGGAGTCGCCTGACCCGCTGGCTCTCCATGAGCCGGGCGGCCTCCGCCACGGTCCAGTCGGGCCGGGCGCAGACCGGCGGCGCCGACATGAGCGTAGGGGCGGTGGGCGCGGGCGGCGCCCGCCGCGGTCCAGGGACGCGGCACGGCAGCTACTTCGACCACAGCCACCTGATCCTGCGCGGCGGCTCCCCCGGACTCTGGGCCGACACCATCATCTGGTTCCTCGGCCTGCTCCCGGCAGGAACCCCCACGGTCACCATGGTCGAAACCGGCCCCGACAGCATCTCCGTTCCGCCCGGCGCCGGACGGCAGGAGATCCAGGAACTGCTCGACACCCTGCTCAACGCTGACTACTCAGGTTGAAGTCGCCTTGTCGCGGGTGCTGACGGACCTTGATCCCCGCGGTATGACATCGGGGTGCGATACGCGCAGGGGGCAGGTTCACTGCCCAGGAGCCCGCAGACGTCGGCCCCTCCGGTATCCGGGGCCGCAGGCCGTTGCCACCGCATCGGAACGCGGCTCGGTGCGGTCTTGTACTGATCGAGCTGCGGAATCGATTGGATGCGGCGGCGGTGCGGTCCGTTTAGGCTGAAGGCATGAAGCGCGTCGTCGTTGATCATTTCGGCGGTCCCGAGGTCTTGCGGGTCGTGGAGGCCGACGATCCCCGACCGGCGCCGGGTGAGGTGTGCGTCAGGGTGCTGGCCGCGGGCGTGTCGTTCACCGATGCCCAGCTGCGCGCCGGCACGTATCTCGGTGTACCGAAGCCGCCGTTCACGCCCGGCTACGAGCTCGTCGGCGTCGTCGAGGAGCTCGGTCCGGGCTGTTCGAGACTGCGAGTGGGGGACCGCATCGGTGCGCTGACGGTGTGGGGCGCCGACGCGGAGCGCGTCTGCGTGCCGGAGGCGGAGGCGGTCGAAGTGCCCGAGGATCTCGACCCGGCGGAGGTTTTGAACCTCGTCTTCACCTACATGACCGCCTACCAGCTGCTTCACCGCGTGGCGAGGGTGAAGCACGGCGAGACGGTGCTCGTGCACGGTGCGGCCGGCAGGGTGGGAACCGCGATCCTCGAGCTCGGGGCGCTCGCCGGGCTTCACCTCTACGGGACTGCGTCAGCCGGCGACTGCGCCGCGGTCGAACGGCTTGGCGCGGTGGCGATCGACTATCGCAACGAGGACTTCCTGGCGCGCGTGCGCAAGCTCCCGGGCAAAGGCGTGGACGTCGTGCTCGACGGGCTCGGTGGCGCGGTGTCACTGCGCTCCTTCCGCGCGCTGCGGCCCGGCGGACGGCTTGTCGTGTATGGCCACTACGCCACGCTCACGCACGGGCACAAGAACTGGCGAGCGTGGGTGGAGTGGTACGCGGCGACCGGGACCGTGTGGCTTTGGAGCCTGCTCCCGCCCCGCCGGCAGACGCTCGCCTACCGGATCCAGAAACTGCACGGCCATCACCACCAAGTGCTTCCCGTGGCCGGAGGTCACCCAGCGCTTCCCGTGGGTGGAGGTCCGCGCGATCCGGACCGGTTCCGGGAGGACTTCCGCGCACTGCTGGAGCTGCTCCGTGAGCACAAGATCCACCCGGTCGTGGCCGAGCGCCTGCCGCTGTCCGACGCCCGTCGCGCGCACGAGATGCTGGAGCGCTCGGCGGCGAAGGGGAAGCTCGTGCTCGTGCCATAAGCCGAGACGAGGAGGACTCCCGCTGATGGTGCGCGACGGCCCCGCCGGTCGAGTGGAGGGGGACGAGTCCGACGCAGCTCGACGAGTACCACGGGCGCGCTACCTGCCCATCGCCGAGCACGGCCTGATCGGCGACCTGCACACCGTCGCGCTCGTCGGCACCGACGGCACGATCGACTGGTACTGCTGCCCGCGCTTCGACTCGCCGAGCGTCTTCGGGGCGATCCTCGACGCCGACCGCGGGGGCCTGTTCCGTATCGCGCCCGACTGCGATGGCTGGAGTTCCAAGCAGCTCTACCTTCCCGACACCAATATCCTCATCACGCGCTTCCTGATGCCGGACGGTGTGGGGGAAGTGCAGGACTTCATGCCGCCGCCGCGCAGCGGCGAGGCGGCGCACCGCCACCGCATGATCCGCCGGATACTCGCCGTACGCGGGCAGATGCGCTTCGTTGTCGACGTCGCCCCGCGCTTCGACTATGCACGCGCCCGCCACGAGGTCGAACTCACCCCGCACGGCGCGCTCTTCCGCTCTCCGGAGCTGGAGCTCAGCCTCTCGACGCACCGCCCGCTCGAGATCGTAGGCGGCGATGTCCGCGCGCACGTCGCCGTCAGGGCCGGGGAGACGGCCACCTTCGTGCTCGACCGCGTCCAGCACGGCGAGACGCAGGTGCCGTACTCCGATGCCGACATCGCCGCCGAGTTCGACGCCACCGTGGCGTACTGGCGGCGTTGGCTGGGCGGCTCGCGCTACAGCGGGCGCTGGCGGGAGACGGTGCACCGTTCGGCGCTCACGCTCAAGCTGCTCACGTACGCGCCCACCGGCGCGATCGTGGCGGCCCCCACCACCAGCCTGCCGGAGGCGATCGGCGGCGCCCGCAACTGGGACTACCGCTACACGTGGATGCGTGATGCCGCCTTCTCGCTGTACGCGCTGCTCAGGCTCGGGTTCACCGAGGAGGCCGGCGCGTTCATGGGGTGGCTGGAGGGGCGCTTCCGCCACGCGGCCGACTACGGCGAGTCGGGTCCTCTGCAGATCATGTACGGGATCGACGGGCGCGAGGACCTGCCCGAGGAGGAACTCTCCCACCTGGAGGGCTACAGGGGTTCGGCGCCGGTGCGGATCGGCAACCAGGCGGCCACCCAGCTGCAGCTCGACATCTACGGCGAGCTGATGGACTCCGTCTACCTCTGCAACAAGTACGGGCTGCCCCTCTACCACGACGGCTGGATGGAACTCACCCGCAACCTTGAGTGGCTGATGGACCACTGGGACCAGGCCGACGAGGGGATCTGGGAGACGCGCGGCGGCCGGCGGGACTACACGTACTCCCGGCTGATGAGCTGGGTCGCGGTCGAGCGCGCGATCCGGATCGCCCGCCAGCGCGGCCTGCCCGCCGACCTCCCTCGCTGGACGGCGGTCCGGGACAGCATCTACAACCAGATCATGGAGCGCGGCTGGCACCCCACCCGCCGGGCGTTCGTCCAGCACTACGACACCGATGTGCTCGACGCCTCCCTGCTGCTCATGCCGCTGTGCAAGTTCGTCGCGCCCACCGACCCGCGCTGGATCTCCACGCTCGATGCCATCACCGCGGAGCTGGTCTCCGACAGCCTCGTCTACCGCTACAACGTGGAAGCGTCGCCCGACGGACTCGCCGGCAAGGAGGCGACCTTCTCGATGTGCTCCTTCTGGTGGGTGGAGGCGCTCGCCCGGGCCGGCCGGCTCGACGAGGCGCGGCTGGCCTTCGAGAAGATGCTCACCTACGCGAACCACGTCGGGCTGTACTCGGAAGAGATCGGTCCGACGGGCGAGCAACTCGGCAACTTCCCCCAAGCCTTCACGCACCTGGCGCTGATCAGCGCCGCTTACAACCTCGACCGCCAGCTCGGGTGAGTATCGACGAGCTCGCGGTCCTGGACGGCGCGGTCAAAGCCTTCGCGACCTGAGCTTCGCATGGCCGGCGGACCTGCGGTGCCGGGACACTGACCGGAGCGGCTCACCGTCACTGTCCGCCGTATCAAGCCGAGTTGCAGAACAGCCGGCTCTTTGACAGGGCGCCGAAGCCGGCTGCCTCGGGCGTGGGCGGAGTTGGACGAGCTGGAGATCGGGTTGCCGATGATGGCCCGTGGGGCGTGGCATGACCAGCCATCTCACGGCCACGGTCCCAGGTCAGCGTCCGCCTCGCGGAACTCAAGCTTGCGCCAGCGGGAGTCCTGATAGCCAGGTGCAGAGCGCCAGTAGCCGGCGAGGACACAGAGATGGTTCCAATCGTCCCGGAGGCGATCCAGCCGCATCTCCGCTCGCACCCGGCGTTCCTCCTCAGTGGGCATCGGGGGCAGCGGAATCCCGATCGGGATACGGGCACGGCCGGGCGTTCCGCCGGTGATGGTCCACTCCAAGGTGAGAACCAACGCGGCTACTGCCTCAGCGAGTGCCGAGGCCGTGATGCCCTCATCGCTGTCTGATGGGTGAGTACCTGCTGCTCGCTCCAGTCGAGGAAGCAGGAAGGCGCCGATCTCCCACACAACGTCGTTCGTCAGCTCATCGGCGTACCGCGGACCGCTTCCCACCGGGTCGACGTCGCTCGTCAAATTGCCCCCTCTGTTTTGGCCTTGGTGCTCATAACCCGTCGCCCCATCCGAAAGTGACGTTGTACGCACGCTGAAGGGCGTGCCGGCCATGGTCCCCGTCGGCGTAGGCCCATGCGAGGGCTGCGGCGAACCAGAGCAGAAAGACTCCGCTGACGATGCCCAGAGCGACCAGCTTGCCGTACCGGCGGTCTGCGGGGTGCTCTGGCCGGGGCAGCGTCCCGGACATGTCCTGACTTACGGAGTCCCGGCATCCGTACCGGGGTCGCCGACGCCTGTGCGATCCTGTGGCCGCACCGACTGATGTGCCGTTGCTCTACGGGGAGTTGGGGGAGAGTGGAGAAGCGTGCAGCCGCTGACCGATGACGATCCACGCTGGCTCGGAAACCACCGGTTGCTGTATCGGTTGGGAGCGGGCGGGATGGGCGCCGTCTACCTGGGGCGGTCGCCCGGCGGGCGGACCGTGGCGGTCAAGGTGGTGCGGGCGGATCTCGCCGCAGACCCCGGCTTCCGGGCGCGGTTCGCCCGGGAGGTCCGGGCCTCCCGAGCACTGACCGGGCCGGGGACGGTGCCCATGCTGGACTCGGACACCGAGGCCGCCGTCCCGTGGCTCGCCTCCGCCTACGTCCCAGGCCACACCTTGTTCGAGGCCCTCGACGTCCACGGTCCCCTGCCCGAGGCGACGCTGTGGCGGCTGCTGGCCGGCCTCGCCCAGGCCTTGGAGGGCGTGCATGCAGCCGAGGTCATACACCGCGACGTCAAGCCGTCGAACGTGCTCCTGGCTCAGGACGGACCGCTGCTCATCGACTTCGGGATCGCCCGCTCCGCCGACGAGACGGTGCTCACCGGCACCGGGACAGTGGTGGGATCCCCCGGCTACATGTCGCCCGAGCAGGCAGAGGGGCAGCGGGTCGGGCCGGCCTCCGATGTGTTCTCACTGGGCGCATCACTGGCCTTCGCTGCCACCGGACGCAACCCGTTCGGCACCGGCTCCGCCGCCCAGGTGTTCTACCGGGTGGTACACCACGAACCCGACATCGCCGACGTCCCGCCCGACTTCGCCGACGTACTGCGCTCCTGCCTGGCCAAGGAACCCGGCAGGCGCCCCGCAGCCGCCGCACTCCGTGCTGCAGCCGAGGAGCGGCGTCCGGCGTCCGGTGACTGGCTGCCCGCCCCGATCACCGCGTCGATCGCCCGCACCGCCGAGTTCGTGCTCCATCTGGAGACACCCGAAGGCCATGAGCCGCCTGCCCGGCAGCCGCGGACGCCGACGGCCGTCCTCACTGTCCCCGACCGCGATTCGCCCGGCCGGTCCGTATCCGACGACACGGCGCCCGCCCGGCCGGCCGACCACCAATCCGTCCACGAGCGGCGGGCCCGCGCCGCCACGCAGGGTCCCGGGCCCCTCGCGGCCCGTGCGGCCTGGGAACACCAGATTGCCACGCTCACGAAGGGCCTCGGCCATCCGCTACTGATGCTACTCGCTCTCCTCCCCGTGGGCCTGATGTGGCCGGGCGAGGTGAAGGCCAGGAGTCAATCGCTCGCGCATCCCAACGGGTTCGACGACAGAGGACTGGACTACGAGTGGGCGCTCGACGACTGGTGGCGTGTTCTGGCGGTCGTTGTCCTGGGGGGTCTGCTGGTCGGACTGCTCGTTACGCGCGGTGCGTTGAGCCGCTCTGGGTTCGGTGCGGTGCGCGGCTGGCTGATCGGGGTGGGGACGTACTGGTTTCTGGCCTGCGGGAGCTGGGCAGCGCACATCGTCGGATACGCCGTCCTGGACAACGCCACGGACCTCGCTGCGGCGGGTGGCAATGCCATGCCGGCCCTTCTAGTGCTGTTGGTGATGGTCGCCTGCATGCTGCTCGCCGTCCCCGTCCTGACAGGCGCCGTGCGACGCCTCTGGGTCGGCGTCCGCGGCCAACCGAAGGAATCCCGAACGGCCAGGCAGGCGCCGTTCAGGTCAGCAGCTCGGCAACGTGGTTGGTGATCTGGAGGAGCCATGCCGTATCGCGGTGCTCTCGGCCCCAGCGGGCGGCCATCACCGCGTGGGCCTGCGCCCAGCGGCGGACGCGTTCGCGATCCAATTCGGCAGCGTCGGAGAAAATGGCCAGCCGACGCATCGTGGCGGCCTTCAGATCATCGGCGGCGAGCAGATCCCCGAAGCGGCTCCGCACGAGCGTGATCGTAGGCCGGGTCACCGCCATATCCCTTGGGTCCACGGCAAGCCACGGCTCCCGCTCGGCCCCGCAAACCACCTCGAGCCGGCCGGACTGCTCGCGCTGATGCTCCTCGACCACGCCCGCCGCGCTGCCCGGACCGCCCCCGACGGCAGCCTGGTCCCGCTCGCGGACCAGGACCGAAGCCGCTGGGACACGGCGGCCATCGCCGAGGGCATCGGAATCCTGCGGGGCGCGGTGGCCCGCGACCGGCTCGGCGAGTACCAGCCCAGGCCGCCGTCGCCGCCCTGCACGCCGACGCCCCCAACACACGGTGCGCGAACGCCGGAGCGGGTCCGGATTCCGTGTCGTCGGCGGGGCGGGCCGGCCCAGAGCCCGAGGGAAAGCGCCCGCGACATCGCGCTCCTGGACGTGGTCCGCTTCGGGGTGGGTTGGCTGGCGGTGGGGGAGACCCGGCCGGTCGCCGCTCCCTGCTCGCCGCCCTGGCTCCGGTCACGCCGGACACGGACCGGGTCCTGATTGCGGAGGTGGGCCGGATCGCTGGGGCGGGCTTCGGTGGCCAACTGGCGCCGCCGCCACCCGGACTTCCCCGCGCCGACCGACGGGACGGAGGTGCATCCGGAGTTCGACCGGGCCGGCGTCGTCTGGCTCAGCCTCGGAAGCGACGCCGGCTCTTCGTCCTGCCCGAGGGCACCGACCCCTTCGGACAGCAGGCCGACCCCGACGGCTTCGCCACCGCGGTCCGCGAGTTCTGCGCGACGGTCTGTCCCACCGCCGTCGCCCGGCCGACGTACGGACGGTGGCCGCCCAGTCAGCGCTGACGGGTGAGGATCCCGGTTGCCTCTCCGGTCTGGTAGCGAACCCGGTTGTCGTCCAGAAGGGTGAGGGTCTGCTCGCCCACGCTGTTGCACCTGCCGCTGGGGATGCTCTCGGTGACCATCGTGTCGAGTTCGATCGTGCTGGAGTCGGCGGCCACGAGGGTGCCCGCTCCTCTGCACTGGATCGTGCTTCCGGTCGCGTTGCTGGTGGTGCGTGTGGTGACGATCTCGTCACCGACGTTCCCCTGCCGGATGGTCATGCGCCGATGGTGTTCCCCGGTGTTGTCACTGATGGATCCCTCCCATACGCCCAGGAAAACCGCCGGTACGGCGCCCGTGGGAGAAGAGGACACCGGGGGCGCCTGGTTCGGTGCCTGGTCGAGTGACGCGGTTTCCGGCGGGGTGGTGCGCGGGGTCTGGGCCGGTGGAGGGGAGGAGCTCGGCGTCTTGGCGGAGGTGGTCCATACCGTGGCTGCGATGCCCAGGATCGGTATCACGATGCCGATGACCCACCAGGCCCATCTGGGTGGATTGCTTCCCGGGCGGCCTGACTGCGAGGGCGCTTGCTCGACTTGCGCCGTCTCTTCGTCACGAGTGTGGCTCACTTCTTCCAACTCCCCCTCCAGGACCGGACTCTGGTCAAGGCTAGCCAGCGAAGCGCAGGTCCCCGGACCGAAGGGGCGGATCCGGCTCGGCGAGGTCGCGCCTCGCCGAGCCAACCGCCTCCTCCGGAGTGGCCTTCGGGCCCCGGTTCCCGCGCCGGCCCTCAGTTCAGCCAGCCCTTTTCGTGCGCGAGGAGTGCCGCCTCGACCGGTTGGCGGCGCCGAGGCGGCGCATGATGGTGGTCGGCTTGTTCGTCGTCGAACCAGTGGTCGCCGACGGCCAGGCAGTGGAAGGAGTGCGCGCTGTGGGCGGGCATGGAGACGTGGGCGGCGAGGGTGCCGTCGCCGCGGGGTGGAACGCGGCCGCGGGCGTCGGCGATTCCGGAACTGGATCACGATTCGTCCGGGCCGGGCCGGGCCGGGCAGGCCTGCCGGGAGGTTGCCGCCGCGCTGGGACTGGAGGGAGCGGGCGGTGCCGGGCAGGACGAGGCCAAGGCCGACGCGGGTGCCCGGCCAGGGGTGGAAGGGTCTCGATGCGTAGGTGTGGTCCCGGTGTCCGTATGTCGGTCCCGGCGGACGCGGGCGCGGGGACCTCGTCATGATGTGCGCATGATGCGCAGCGATGACAAGAACACTGATTCTCCGGCGATTGCCCTGCTCAAGGAGTTGGGAGCCGAGACCACCAAGCACTCCGGCGGTACGCTGCTTGCCCATCTGCTGCGTGTCGAGGCGCTGCTCGCCGGTTGGGGCGCACGGCCTGCGC
This sequence comes from Streptomyces sp. NPDC097981, assembly GCF_040302565.1. Lineage (NCBI taxonomy): Bacteria > Bacillati > Actinomycetota > Actinomycetes > Kitasatosporales > Streptomycetaceae > Streptomyces > Streptomyces sp. NPDC097981. The sequence continues at coordinate 23,283 of NZ_JBEORW010000034.1, read as the reverse complement.
TGCAGATCGCGGCCCTGTGCCACGCCTTCTACGGTACGGACGGGTTGCCTTTGAGCCTTCTGGAACTCTCCGAGCGCGCCCGCCTCGCCGAGGCGATCGGTGCGGAGGCGGAAGAGCTCGTGTACTTCTACGCCAGCTGCGACCGCAAGGTCTCCTACCCCAGTCTCGCCTCCCCGGACGAGGCGTCGGTGACCTTCCGGGACCGCTTCACCGGTGAGGAGTTCACGCCGTCCCTGCAGCAGCGCTGCGACTTCGCCGAGCTGACGGTGGCCAACGAACTGGACCTGGCCAAGGTGAACGCGTCCTTCCGCGAGCGCAACGGGGCGCACCTGCTCGAGCTCTTCAAGCGCTGGACTCCGCTTCTGTCGGAGGCGACCCGCCGAGAAGTGACCGCGGTCCTCGGCTGAGCCGTGCGGGCTTGGCCGCTGTTTCATAGGTGGTCGCTCAATGCCGCGAAGTTAAGGATCACGGGCAGCTGTCAAGAGGGGGGCGCGCGAAATCCATGCGCCGCGACGTAGGTTCGGCAGGTCGGGGGTAGGTCTGGGTGTTCTGTCCGGATCGAGAGTCGAGGCCTCGTTGGACCGTTCTGCTGTCACCTACCGCCCTGCTCTCTCGGTTGAGGGTGACGTCTTCGCCCCTGGGCATCTGGGCGAGCTCACCCAGGTGGTTCCGTTCGAGCTCGTGGACGCCGTACTGGAAGAGGCGGGCCGTACCGAGCGTCGCCTGCGGATACTGCCGTCGCGCGTGGGGGTGTACTTCGTCCTGGCGTTGGGCCTGTTCGGGCATGTCGGCGCTGGCCTGGTCTGGCAGAAGCTGACCCATGGTCTGAGCGGGCTTGCGGTCCCTGTCCCGTCGGAGAAGGCGCTGCGGGACTTGCGTCGGCGGATCGGGGTGGCCCCGTTGAAGGAGCTGTTCGAGACGCTGGCGGTTCCGCTAGCGCAGCCGTCGACGCCCGGCGCTCGGTACCGTCGATGGCGGACCGTCGCCTTCGACGGGTGCGGCTCGTTGAAGGTCCCCGACCACGAACGCAACCGGAACTGGCTCGGCAAGCTGAAGTCCCGGCTGGGTCCGGCGGGCTACCCCACGATGATGCTGATGGCGCTCGTGGAGACCGGCACACGTGGTGTTCTGGGGGCCGTCTTCGGCCCACCTCAGACCAGCGAGACCGTCTACGCCGCACGGCTGCTGCACCTACTCGACCGTGACATGCTGCTGATGGCGGACCGCGGCTTCGACAGCAACTACTTCCTGGAAGCGGTGGCCGCCACCGGCAGCCAATTCCTGACCCGCTGTCGCTCCTACCGACGCCCGTCCGTCCTCGCGGCACTGGATGACGGCTCCTACCTCACCCAGATCGCCGGCCTGCGACTTCGGGTGATCGAGGCCGAGGTGAGAGCGGTTGGCGCCGACGGAAGCACCGCCGCCGACCGGTACCGGCTGATCACCACCCTGACCGACCACCGCACCGATCCCGCCACTGCGCTGGTACGCCTCTACCACGAGCGCTGGGAGATCGAGTCGGCCTTCCTGGCGCTGCGTTACACGCTCCTTCGCGGCCGGGTCCTGCGCTCCAAGGACCCCCTCGGGATCGAGCAGGAGGTATGGGCCCTGTTGGTGCTCTACCAGGCGATCCGATACACCATGGTCACCGCGGTAGAGACCCGTCCCGGCGTCGACCCCGACCGGGCTTCCTTTACCGTCGCGCTCGAAGCCGCCCGGAACACCGTCACGACCGCCACCGGCGTCCTCGCCTCGGCCGCGAAGGATGAGGTCGACCTGGTCGGCCGGATCGGAAGAGCTGTCCTGGCCGGTCTCCTTCCGGCGCGGCGGGCACGCTTCAGCGCCCGTGTCGTCAAGGCGGGCACCTCCCGCTACCACACATGGAACCGCCGCCCGGACGACAACAGGCCACTGACCAGTACCAACATCACCACCGTGGAGGTGACCGTCCACGAGCCGCCGCCCGGACCGGAGAGGAAACCGCAGGCCCTCGCACCCGGTCAGCGACCTGCCCGACCGAGATCCCCAGATCAGGCCGGACACACAGCACCCACGGGCACTCGCTGGCAGACCGTGCAGACCATCCTGCAGCAGGCTCCGGAACACGCACGACGCGCCGAGGACCTCGCAGCCGCGCTCGGCATCACCGGCAAGAAGAAGCTGCACAGCTTCTACGTTCAGATGTCTGCCTGGGCCAGCCGGGGCCGGCTCGTCAAAGTCGTCCCCGGCATCTACCGGATCCCACCCCAACCGGCGATGGACACGGCCCCGTGATCCTTAACTTCGCGGCATTGGGTGGTCGCTCATGAAACACCCCACCGCTCGGCGACCCACCTGCAGCGATCACGTTTCATGAGTTGTTGCAAACGGCTGGACGCCTGAAACGCCCCCACGAAACAGTCCAGGGTCGTGAGCGACGACTTCAAGCGCGTGGAATCGCAGGACTGCCCGATGTCCACCTGCGCCGCTCCCGCGGGCTCCCCGTGCCGGACTGGGAAGGGCAAGGTGGCCATCCAATACCACACCGTCCGTTTCCGCCTCGTACCCCAACTCGCCAAGGCGCTCAGCGTGCCGACCCCCGCCGTACGCAAGCCGGGGTCGATGTGGACCGAGCTACCGCGGCCGGTGAGCGCCGGCGCCGAACCGGCCGGGCACGTCCGCCTCGGCTACGCCCGGGCCTCGACCGCCCGGCAGTCCTTCGACGCGCAGCTCGACTCCCTCACCGAGGCCGGAGTGATGCGCATCTTCTCGGAGAAGATCTGCACCCGCGCCACCCGGCGCCCCGAGTTGGAGGCCGCCATCAAGCTCGCCGGGGAGATCCGTTCCTCCGGCGTCGCCGTCACCCTCGTCGTCCACGAGCACAAGCGGCTCGGCCGAGGCATCGAGCTCGCCACGCTCGCCGAAGAGCTGAAGGCGAGCGATGTCGGGCTGGAGTTCCTCACAGGCGAACTCAAGGGCTCGCACGACCCGTCCGGGATCGTGTTCACGGTGCTGGCTGCGATGTCGGGCATGGAGCGCGAGTACATCCGCGACCGCACCCTGGAGGGCCACGAGTCCGCCCGCAAGCGCGGCAAGACGATCGGTGGCGCGGGCGTCACCGACGAGTCGATGCTGTCCATGGCCCTCCACCTGGCGAGCAGGAGATGAGCCTGCGCGACCTCGCCAAACGCCTCGTCATCACCACCGGCACGAAGAAGGGCCAGCACCCCTCACGCGCCACCGTCATGCGCGTGCTGCGTGAACACAACGAGCACACAACCGCGATGGAAACCACCGGCTGACCCGCGGCCCAGCCCTTGATGCCGACTCCGCGAGATGAGTGATCACCTCGTGCCCGTGTTGGCTTGTGCGCCCACCAACTACCAGTAAGGCCCGTGGGGATGGGCGCCGCGCATGAGGCCAGTGATCGTCACTGCGGGGGTTGAAAACACCCTGGCAGGCTTCGGGCGGAGACGGCGCGGCGTGGTCTCACCAGGGAATAGGCCCGTCCTCGGCCAAAAGGGCGCCCGTCGGGCCGTCCTCGCCCACAGTTGCCAGGTCAACCGCCACGGCCGCGCCCTCCTCCGCCGTGCGTATCCCGGTGTGGCGGTTGAGGTCGGTCGCGCAGTAGCCGGGACTCACCGCGTTGACCAGGATCCCTTCGGCGCGCAGTTCATTGGCGTAGAGCACGGTGATCGCGTTCAGCGCGCTCTTCGAGGTGCAGTAAGGGAGGAGGATCGAGTAGTAGGCGGACCACGGGCTGCCCGGGTCGGCCAGGTGGGTGAGAGAGCCGAGTTCGCTGGACATGTTGACGATGCGCGCGGCGGCGGAGCGGCGTAGCAGGGGGAGCATGGCGTGGGTCACCGCGATGACGCCGAACACGTTGGTCTCGTAGACCTGCCGGACGGTAGCGGCGGGGGTTTCACTCGGTTTTTGCGGTCCGGCGGCGATCGCGGCGTTGTTGACGAGGATGTCGAGGCGGCCGAACGTGGCGTCGATGTGCTTGGCGGCGGCCTGGACCGAGATCTCGTCGGTGACGTCCAGCGGTACGAACCGTACGTCGGCGCCGCCCATGCGAAGCTCCTCGGCCGCCGCCTCGCCACGCTCGGCGTCGCGGGCGCCGATCAGCACGGTGATGCCGAGGGCTGCGAGCCTGCGCGCCGTTTCCTTGCCGATGCCCTTGTTCGCGCCGGTGATCAGAGCAGTCTTCTGCGAAGTCGTCATGGCACCCAGCCTCCCCTCACCCACGGGCGTCAGGGAAAGACCAGAAGACTCTGGATCTATAGTCCACAGATATGAGTGAGCTAGAGGTGCGGGAGCTGAGGTACTTCATCGCGGTCGCCGAGGAACTGAACTTCAGCCGGGCCGCGCAACGCCTGGGAATGGCGCAGCCCCCGCTGTCGAAGGCGATCACTCAGATGGAGTCCCGGCTCGGGGTACGCCTGCTGGAGCGCACCACCCGGCAGGTGAGGCTGACCAACGCCGGTCAGGTGCTGCTCGACCAGGCCCGGATCGCGGTCGACGCGGTGCACGCGGCGGCCCGGCGTGCACGCCGGGCCGGTCAGCCGACACCCCGGCTCGTCGTGGCGGTCAAGCCGGGAGGCGATGCCGGGACGATGGCCACACAGGCTTGGCGCCGGCCGACACTCCTGAGGGGCCGCTCGTGGCCAGCGTCGAGCAACTCCTGGAGGTGGTCGCGCTGGGCCAGGCGGTGGCGTTCCTGTCACTCTCCACCACCGAGCGGCACCAGCGTCCGGACATCGCATACCGGCCGGCCTCAGCCCCAGCGCGGTCATGGTCGCCTGGCCGGAGACCTCGCGATCCGCGGCCGTCGCCGCCTTCGTCCAAGCCGCCCACGACGTCGCCGCCCACCACCCCGACTACATGACCGCACTGGCCTACTGACCGGGGACACTCACCCCTCGCCATGACGATCACCGCAGGACCAATTTCAGACAACCACCAGCGCGAAGAAGGGCCAGCACCCCCTCACCCGCCACCGCCATGCGCATGCCGCGTCAGCACGATCAACAGGCAGCGATGGCAGCCGACCGTCAGTAGCAATTACATACAGCTACCTTTCACTTGGTCGCGCCGACCCGAGTGGAAGGCCCTCCAGGAGGTAGTCCACCCAGCCATCCTCGCGCCGGGGCCGGCCGGGGGCGGCGCGGCGTGCCCGGGTCCACCGGGTTTGACGCCGAGTTGTTTCCGGGGCCGCCGACGGTGGGCACACTGCGGCCGTGTCGGGATTCGCGAGGGATACGAAGTACTACGGCGACCGGCTGGTGTACGAGCCGCTGGAGAGCAAGTGGAGCGGGGTACCACGCCCGGCACTGCAGGTGCGGGCAGGACTGGCTCGAAGCCCACGCCGTCCCGGGCGGGTTCACCGTGATCCCCCGGGGCCGGACCGGCTACTACGGACTCGTCGGACCCGGCCTGACGGAGGACGTGGACGAGGAGAAGCCGACCGCAAACGCCCTGTGGGAGGCGGTGACAGGCAAGCCCGGCGCACAGACCTGGTACGAGAGCGTCCACGTCACCTGCCGCACCCCGGAGGCCGAGGCCGCCCGCAAGGCCGAGAACGAGCGCGTCTACGGGCCGCGCCGCGAGCGGGCCGTACAAGCGAAGACCGAGCCGGCCACCGAAGCGCAGCTCAAGTACCTGGCCACCCTCGTGGACAAGGTCGGCAAGAATCGGTTCGACGCCGAGTTCGCCAACGCCGTCAAGGGGACCGGCATCGAGCCGCGCCGCCCGCGGGAGCGGGCCGCGACCGCCGTCAAGCGGCTGACCAAAGCGGCGGCCCGCAAACTGATCACCGGCATTCGGCCGGGGTCCCGGAAGCGGGGCGAGAAGTTGTAGCCGAGCAGCGAGAACAGCCCGAACACCATGTCGGAGTAAGAGGCGTTGTCGGTGGCCACCATCTCCGGCCGCACCTCGGCGTCCAGATTCAGCAGGGTGTCAAGGATGTGCAGCGGGTCGCGCGGGGTGCCCGGCACCACCATCTGCCCTCGCCCCAGTGCGCGACTATCGGCACCCGCGCCTGGGTCGCCACCACCCGGCCTTCGCGGTGGCGATCGTGTCGGTCCTCAAGTAGTACAGATCAACGTGCGCCAGCCGCGCCCGGGTCAGTGCCTCGTCGCCTCCGTCGATGACCGTGGTGTAGCCGATGTTGCACGCCTCGGCGGCCAGCAGCGCCACCAGCGACGTCTTCACCCGCTCCATCCGGGGCCGGCCGCCGTCCAGGTGCACGAAGGCGTCCAGGAGCCCGGTCCAGAGTTCACCTCGAACAACAGGTCCGGCAGGCCGATCTGAGGGAGCATCGCCGCGGTGGTCCGGCGCAGCCACCGCAGCGACTTCGACTCGCAGAGCGCGCCGAGCCGGTCCACGTTCAGCTTCAACCGGCCGTTCGGCTGGACCTCGAAGCTGAGCTTCGCGTCCTGCCCGGCCTCCTCCAGGCGATCGGCCATCAGCCGCCACGCCGCGTCCAGCGCGCCGACCTGCGGGGAGGAGCTATCGGCGAGTCTGCGGTGACAGGCGCCTCTGACCTGCGATCTCCTCGCGAGTCGGCGACTCGGCTCAAGACTTCCGCGCGCTCGCTTCTGCAACACGGAGCGCGCTTACCCGAAGTATGGCCGGATCTTGTTCCTGAGTGTTACCAGCTGGTGCCGACCGCTGGGACCGGTACCCGGTAGCGCGCCTTCGCGAGCCGCCGGCGTCGAAGCAGAAGCATCCGACCGACCCGCAGTTCAGGCTGTCGTGACCCCGCCGACGAAGGCAGGGACGGTGTGGGCTGTGCTGTGGCTGGTCAGTGCATGCGGACGGTGACCTCGGGGAGCGGTATGTCGGACAGGTTGAGCTGGAGCCCGGTCATGGTCAGGTAGGTCTGCGAGTCGCTCAGGGTGTTGGACGGTGCCTGGGTCTTCCCGCGTGTGCTCACCAGCAGGTACCAGCCCCCGCGCTTGTAGCTGCGGGAGGCGTCGGCGCTGTCGCCGTTCGGGTTCAGTACCCAGCTCTGACGCTCCAAGTCCGCACAGATCGCCTTCATTTCGGACTGTGCGGCGGTCTTCTCCCGGACGGCCATCCAGCCCGTCCTGTTCGGGTTGGATCCGGCCGGGACCGTCGACTTGCCCTGCTCTGGGTCGAGGCCCGCCGTGCGGACCGCCGTCCGGATCACTTCGTCCACCTCGTCCCGCGTGAGGGGTGGCGACGTGGGTTCAGGCTCCGGGGCGGGCGCCGACGCGGATCCGGACGGTTTGGACAAGGGCGCGCCCAGGTGCACGCGCCCGTCGTCGTCGATCTGTACCTGGTCCGGCAGGACCACGGCAGCCAGACTCACGATCAAAGTCGCGGCCAGTCCGATCCACACCCTCTTCAAGAACGCGTTCAACGTGAGCCCCCCGAATGATCATCCGAGGGGAGTCTCACACATCCCGTTCGGCGCCCGGCAGTCAATCCTCCGGGAGCGGAGCCCGCTACTTCGCGTTCTCGGCTGTCAGCTTCTTGAACTCGTCCGGCGGTGATCGAGTCGATGTCCTTGCCGGAGTTGGCGGTGAGCTTCGTGTCGTTGATCGACACGTCGGGGTGCCCTTGACGTTCTGGTCGTAGAAGGCCTGGCCGACCTTTCGGCCCACCGCGTCGACGACTCAAACCGGCGCTGTGCCCGCTACCCCGAAGCGGTCGGCCGCTGACCGGCGGCACGTGCTGGGCAAGCCGAAAAGGAGCCTGGGCAAGCCGCCCCGAACAGCGGCTTGCCCACCTTGGCCGGAGCGCGCCGGACACGGCGGCGGTTACGGTCCGCCCGGAGCTTATCGGCGAGGCCGTGGCTGACCGATGACCGATGACCGATGGCCGGTCACCGGCTCGGTCGTGAGTTGCACGGGTCGGTCACGGCGCTGACGTGCTGTTTGACCGATCGCAGGAGACGGATCGGTCACGCTCGGCCCATCACCCACCGGTCGCGGGCCCCGGTGGGCGAGCCTCGCCGTACGCAGGACCTGCCCAGGGATACCCGGACCGCGGGGCGGGACGCCCCCGAGGTTGTGGCGCCACCGTGCGGGAGGTGGCAGCCCAGAGTCGGCCGACGCCACCTCGTTGCCGTTCCTCAGGCCGAGTCTGGTCCGCTTGCGCTGCCGAGGAGTCTGTCCACGAGGAGTTGTGGGTAGCCGGTGGCCGGCAGGTCGATGCCGAAGATCGCCCGGATGTAGAAGGGCGCGATCAGCTGGTCGAGGATCTGCTCCAGTGGTGGCGGGTTCTCGCCCCGGGCCGTGGCCCGCTCGCGGATCTGTTCGATGGAGTGCATGCGGCGTCGGAAGTGCCGGGCGCGCTCGCTCTGTGCCTGGGTGCTGCTCGGCATGGACAGGGTGACGGCGCGTACGAGGGCGTGCCCCTCGGGTGTGCGCATGTTGGTGACGCTGGCTTCGGCCCAGGCGATGAGGTCACCGCGCAGGGTGCCGGTGTCGTTCAGCGGTGAGTTGCGTTCGAGGCGGGTGGTGACCGTGTCGGCCAGCAGGGCGCCGAGGCTGCCCCAGCGCCGGTAGACGCTGGTGTGGTTGACGCCGGCGCGTTGCGCGATCGCGGGGATGGTGAGGTCCTCGCCCTCCGGGGCCGAGAGAAGGTCGACAACGGCTTGGTGGACGGCTGCGCGGACCTGTTCGGGACTCCTGCGGATGCGTGCGGCCGGTTGTTTCTGAGTCACGCCCCCATCTTAAGCACAGATGTTTGCTTCTGGCCGGGGCGAGGCCCTATAGTCGACCCCACAAGCACAAATCTGTGCTTGTGGTGCCGTCGAAGGAGACCGCCATGAAGCAGCTGCTGTTCCCGAACAACACCCAGTTCTGGTACGAGACCCTGCGCTCGATGAGTCACATCGCCTACGGCGGCGCCGACTTCGGCGAGGTCGTCTCCACCGCCGCGCGGATCACCGAGGGCGACTACGACAGCTGGTACGCCGAGTGGTTCGCCACCGCCGGCCGGGTGTCGGCGGAGGCTGAGAAGGCCCTGGCGGCCGGCCACCGGGTCAGCGCCCGCGACGGGTTCCTGCGGGCCTCGAACTACTACCGGTCGGCGGAGTTCTTCCTGCACGGCAAGGACTGCGACCCGCGCCACGACCACGCCTACGACCGCTCCGTGGAGTGCTTCAAGGCCGCCGCCGCCCTCTACACCACCCCGCGCATCGAGCCGGTCGAGATCCCCTACGAGAACACCACGCTGCCCGGCTACCTCTACCGGCCCGACGACTCGGGCACCCCCCGGCCGACGCTGATCATGCACAACGGCTTCGACGGCACCGCCGAGGAGATGCACTTCTTCGGTGCGCTGGCCGCCGTCGAGCGGGGCTACACCGTGCTCGTCTTCGACGGCCCCGGAATGCCTGGGCCGCGCCACCACCAGGGCCTGGTCTTCCGCCCCGACTGGGAGAACGTCATCACCCCGGTGATCGACTTCGCCGAGACGATCTCGGAGGTCGACAACAGCCGCATCGGACTGCTCGGTCTCAGCATGGGCGGAGTGCTCGCCCCCCGGGCGGCCGCGTTCGAGCATCGGCTGGCCGCGCTGATAGCCGTAGACGGCCTCTACGACCTCGGTCAGACGTCCGTCCGCAACATCCCCGGCGACCGCGAGGAGGCCGAACGTCTCCTGCGGGCGCAGGCAGCCCCGGAACTCGACGCCGCCCTCGATCAGATCATGGCCAAGGACCCGATCGCCCGCTGGGCACTCAACCACGGCATGTACGTCATGGGGGTCGACACCCCCCGCGCCTTCAACGCCTCCTACCTCGACTACACCCTCGCCGGCGGGATCGCCGAAAAGATCCAGTGCCCCACCCTCGTCTGCGACGCCGCGGAGGACGAGTTCTTCAAGGGCCAGCCCGAGCAGCTCTACGAACACCTCACCTGCCCCAAGACCCTCATGCTCTTCACCGCCGAGGAAGGCGCCGGCGCCCACTGTCACCCCGGCGCCACGCGTCACGCCAACGCCCGCATCTACGACTGGCTCGACGACACCCTCGCCAACACCCGCCCCTGAACCCCACCCCGCCAGACATCACCGAGAACCCGCTGCCCGAACCCGCCCCGTCCTTCTTGGTGATGTGGCAGGTGTGCCGGTCGGCGTACCCGTCGCCGTCGTGGAGCTCGCACCGACCTCCTCCTCAACGAGGACATCACCCTGACCGAGGCCGTTCGCCGAAATCCCCCCCGACGGCCGCTTCCGGCGCATCGAGGAGACCACCTTGATGCTCAAGGGGACCGACGCCAACCGCAACCTCCGCAGCGCCCGCTGACCACCCCCACCCCGCGAAGACACCGCACACCGCCGGCACCACCTCACCCGGTGAGCGCACCGCCAGGCGCCGGACCCGTGTCCGGCCCCGCGGCGGGCGTGTCGGCGACATTGGCTGCGGGGATCAGGCACACCGGCGTGTGCCCGCCCACACGGTGGGCTTGCGCTCCGCCCAGGGCGCGGCCTCCTCGAGTTGTGCGGCGAGCCGGAACAGCACGTCCTCGCGTCCGTAGCCTGCGGCGAACTGGACACCGATCGGCATGCCGGTGGCGGGGTCGGACGCGAGCGGCACCGACATCGCCGGTGTGCCGGCGACATTGAAAACGGCGGTGAACGGCGAGCGGTGGAACAGGTGCTCCAGCCAGCCCGGCCCGTCGGCGTTCTCGGCGCCCCGGCCGTAGGTGCCCAGGGGCAGTGGCACCTCGGGGAGGGTGGGCGTCAGCAGCAACTGTTCCCGGGTCTCGAAGTGGGCGCCGATCGAGCGGGCGACCCGGTTGCGTACGTCGAGGGCGTGCACGAATTCCGTGCCGCTCCCCTTGAGTCCCCACTCGTAGCTCGCGAGCATGCGGGGCTCGACCGTGGACTCGTCCACCGGGCGTCCGAGTGCATCGGCGAGACCGTCGATCCAGCTCACCAGGTTCGCGGTCCACAGGCGGGCGTTGGCGAGTACGAACTCCTCCCAGGGCACGCCGAGGTCCACGGTGGTCACGTCGACCCGGTGGCCGAGCGATTCCATGAGCCGGGCGGCGGCCAGAGCAGCCTCGATCACGGCCGGTTCCGCGTCGCGCCGGCCCCAGGGCGTGGTGACCAGGCCGACGCGCAGGCGGCCGGGTTCCTTGGTGATCTCTTCGCTGTACGGGCGACGGGGGCGCTCCGCGAAGTAGGGGTCGCCGGCCTCCGGGCCCTGGATCAGGTCGAGCAGGGCTGCGCTGTCCCGCGATCTCGCCCTTCAGGCCCTCGACCGCATCATGACCGAACCGTCCGAACTGATGGACCTATGGGCCGAGTCGGATGGCGAGCCATGGCGCGCGAACATCCGCCGCCTGCAGAACGTGCTCCTGCCACAGCCATTGGGAGAACAGCTCAGCCTGATCTGACCCAACCCGACCCGCACCCGTCCTCCCCGGAAGGCCACTATGAGCTGGGACGTCCTTTTCATGCGCCTACCCGCCGACGTCACCTCTGTGCACGAGATCCCCGCCGACTACACCCCGGACCCGCTCGGCCGGCGCGAGGACGTACGCGCAGCCGTCACTCAGGCTTGCCCCGAAGCTGACCTCTCGGACCCAGCCTGGGGTGAGCTTTCCGGCCCGACTTGGTCCGTCGGACTCAACATCGGGTCGGAAGATCCGGTGGACTCGATCAGGCTCCACATCCGGGGCTCCGGCGGCGACGTGGTGACTGACGTCTTCCGTCTTGCCGAGGCTCTGCGGTGCAAAGTGCTCGACTGTGCGCATGGGGACCTGATAACCCCTGGGCATACGTCAGGCTGGGAGGAATTCCAGGAGTACCGGGATCGAGCGCTCGGACCCTCTCAGTGATACCCCCTGGTCGCAGCACTAGCATCCGGCCCACGCACCCTGAATCCCGATCGAGCCTTTATGGCCTGCTCCCGCCCGGTCGGATGGTCACATCCGATGAAGGCGACGGAGATCGACGCCCTTGTGGCTCAGTGACGGGCCAGCCGCGCCTGAGCTGTGGACGCGGATGTACACCGAACACGCACGTTCCGGCCTGTGGCCGCTGCTCCTCGACGCGCTGGACCCGAACGATGGCGAGTTCCGCCCTTGGGGGTCCGGGGAGCTCTTCCCTGAGCAGATGTCCTCCCCGGCAAGCCATGATCCTGCCGGCCTCCTCGCACAGTGGTGGGCGACCTACACGGCCGTCGATGAAGACGACGACATCCTCGACGTCAAGAGGCGCCTGCGGGTTACGGCCCCCTTCGGACAGGTATGGTCCGGCCTTGCGGCCAGCCGGGAAACGGTAACGAACCCTGAGCAACTGGCCTCAGAGTTCGCGGAGGCGTTCCTCACCGACTGCCCGCGGACACGTCTTGGACTGGTTGCTGCTCCGTCCGGTGCCGAAGCGCTGACAGCCGTGGGCTGGGCTGGCCCCTGCAACTACGAAACGACACCGCGAAATTTTCCGCGGTCGTCCGGGATTGGGAAAACCGATTCGGGGCCCGTGTCGTCGCGGTCGGGTTTTCCACGTTGCACCTCAGCGTTGCCGCGCCATCAGTGAGCGAGCATGAGGCTCTGCTGGTTGCAGCCGAGCACTTTGCGTTCTGCGACGATGGCGAGTTCGAGCTGTTCGGCGAGGTCGCGGTTGTCCCGTCGCAGCCGGGCGTTGTTGGCCTGGACTGTGCTGTAGGCGTCGGCTGCGGTCGTGCCGCTTGGCGTACGCGCGATGGCGGCGAGCTCGTCACAGATGTCTGGGTAGTTGCGGCGGAAGGTGGTGTTGGCGAGGCCGAGGCGGGTGGCGAGGGCCAGCACGCTCGGGCGTCGGCCGGTCTCGGAGGTCAGGCTGTCGATGGCGGCGTGGACGTCGGTGCGGCTCGGCAGCGGGTGGCGGGAACGGCCCCTCGCAGTTGTGGACCATCGACACAGCGCCCCTCTCGGGACGGACGAGCACCCGGCCGGTGTCGGCGTACGCCAGGTCGAAGGTGCCCAGGTGCAGCAGGCCGTTCTCATCGGGCTCCAGCCCGTGTGCCTTCCCCCCGGCCCAGGCCAGCGTGAACGTGGCGACCCCGGCGGCGAACCACGTCGGCAGCCCCGCCGTCACGGCCAGCTCCCGAGTGGGCTCGTGACTCAGCGCGGCGGGCAGCTGTTCGTGCTCCAGCAGCACCATCCCGTCCGCGTCGAACACCTCCTCCGGGCGGGCGGCGTCCAGGGGGCCTCGGCCGCCGTCGGCCCCGCGAACCACGGCCCGGCCCCGCTCCAGGAGACGGCCTCGGAGCCGGTCGGCCCGTCGGCCGCCGCGCCGTTCCGCTCCAGGACCACGACGCCTCGCGGCTCGAAGAACATGACGCGGCCGCCTCCGAGAGGAGTGGGTTCCTCCCAGGTGTCGGGCTGGTGGAGGCCGTGGTCGTCGTCGTCCGGGTCGAAGAGGACAGGCCCCTCGACGGGGGCGTTGTACGGCCCGCTCGGCGAACTCGCCTTCGGCGGGCGCGGGGAGCCGTCCGCCGGTGGACGGATTGAGCCAGTGCTCTGGGGCCACTGCGACCACGGCTTCAGCAGGAGACGGCCGTCCGGCGCCTCATGGACCTCGATGTTGGCGTCCCCGCTCAGGTTCGGCGTGGCCCAGTACTCGCCTGTCGGGCGCCACTGGGCCCAGACGGTCCGCCACGACACGGCTCGGCTTCGGCGACCAGGTCGGCGTAGTCATCGTGGCCCAGCACCTTCGCGCCGAAATGCAGCCACGAGGCGAACTCCGCCCGCGGTACCTCGGCTCCGTCGAGGATCGTGACGGCTTGGGCGTAGGCCTCGCGGCCCGCTCCGCCGCCCGTGGCAGGCAGGTCCTCAAGGGCTTCGGGGCCGACGGCGAGCAGGGTCGCGGGGGAGGCGAACAGCGTGTCAAGATCGTCGCGATTCATACGGACATGCTGCCGGCCCCCGCCGACAGCACCGCGGCGAAGCATGTGTGCGGGGTGCTGCTCCCGCCCACACGAGGTCAGCCGTGGGGCATGAGGTCCTCGCCCGGTGTTCCTGCCGAGCTGCCCTGACCGGGCGTCAGGACACCTACGCGTACAGCGCCCCGACGCCGAACCCGAGTCCGAGCACCGTGAAGAGCGCGCCGACTCCGACGAAGACCCACCACAGGCCGTTGCCTCCGGCCGGAAGCATCCACCGGGAGGGCTTCGCGGGGTCGTAGCGGACCGCGACCCGGGTCCCGGCGGCAGGAGTCCTGTTGAGCGGGCGGGCTATGCCCGACCTGGTCTCCATGGCCCGGCCGTCCGCCGTGGTCCAGGCGACGACCGGCGCGTACGCCGTGGTCCCGGTGCTCCGGAAGGTGATCGAGTCGTCCGAGCCCCCGCCCTGCACCCGCATCGCCTCAAGGCGGATCACCACCCCATGGGCCCGTACGCCGTCGCGCAGCAGACGCCGGGCCTCCCGGACCTTGTGGTACGACGCCGCACCGAGCACGGCACCCGGCAGGGCAAAGGCGAGGGAAAGGATCCACAGAGCAGAAGAAGGCGACATGAGACCTGTTTCGGTTCGGAAGAGGGGGCGCGGGACCCGGTGCACGACCGGCCCGCGCAACGCGCAGGCCTCCGCACCCCGGCTACCCGTAAGGACGCCTGTGTACCGGTTTCAGTTTCTCAGGCCCCGTACGCGGGCAGGGCGCGACCGAGCCCCTCCCCGGGCCGTCGCGGGCCGCCCACGCACGACACCGGACCGTGTCCTGGGCGACAAGTCCTGCTCCAGCACGGCCATCCGCCACCTGTTGCGGCGTCGGCGTATCGCCGCAACATTCCCCGTCGGCATGCCACCGCTAGAGTGAGGCGGCCTTCAGGTAGACACGCGTGTGCGTGACGTGGGATGCGGACGCAGAGAAGGCGATCGAGCGGGTCTCGCTGGTGACGGACACGTCGAGGCGGTCCGGCGCAGCGCCGCCGGTGATCCGTACAGCGCGCTTCGCTTCCGCCAGGATGCCCGACACGCGCAGCTCGCTCACCCCGGTGAACTCGATCCAGAAGCGCAGGGTGTTGTACGCCGACTCCGTCCACTCCGGCTTCGGGTTGGCCGGCAGCTGCGACGTCTCGAAAGCGAAGGTCACCGAAGTGCTGCGCTCGTCGATGTGGACGTGGAAGAAGTCGCAGGTGTCCAGATCGGGTACCGGCGCCGTGCCGTACAGGTCCCGCAGTTCCGGCCGTTCGATCGAAGCAGCCATCTCACACACGCTCGTAGAAGGTGTTCGCGTACGCCGGAGGCAGGGTCGGGAAGAGCCGGGTCTCGAGTGCACGGCTGAAGGCGCGCGAGCCGCTGTCGCCGCCGTCGGCGTCCTGCGTGAAGACGCTGATCTTACCCGCCTTGACAGAGGCGTTCGCGGTGAATGAGAAGGCGACGCCGGGCGCTGCCACCTCCACTGCCAGCCTGTGCTCCGGCAGTGCACGCAGCGCGACGTCCGCCGTGACCGGCGGCTGCCATCCCTCCATCAGGAAGTCCTGCACCATCATGAATTGGATCTGGCACTGCATGGTGTCGCCCGGCGCCCCCTCCCAACGGTCGGGAAACCGCGGCAGGTCGAGCCTCAGGGTGACGGTCGGGTCCCAGCCGTCCAGGTGCACCGACCGCAGCCGGACACCCGTCAGGTCGGGAGCATCGTCGTAATACGAAGTGAAATCCGCATTTACGACGAAATCAGTCCAAGTCATGTAGTAATGCTCCTCTGCCCCTGGTATCTGGCCGTTCCGGGGGTCGTCACCGGGCCGCACGTGGACATGGGCCGGTTGGTATCCGGGCTCGCCCGGCTTCTGGTGACCGAACCAGTGGTCCTGGAAGACGACGATGTCACCGTTGGGCAATTCGTACCACTCCTCGGTGTAGAAGATCGGCTGGCCGTCCGGCCCGATGAGCTGCTTGCCGCCCTGCCATTCGGGCGTCGTCGCCTTCGCCCAGTCGTCCACGAACGCCGGCTCCTGGCCCTCGGGCACTCCCGCTTCACGCAGGGGCCTTCGCCTTCCGCTACTCCTTGGTCTTGCCCACCTTCGCCGAAGACGGGCAGTCGTCCGGAGCCAGTCCCAGCGCGTCCGTCCACATCAGCGGGTTCGGGACGTACGTCGACGCGTTCGGCACCGGCCTAAGACCCAGCGGGTCGACGGAGAAGTAGCGGGCGGTCTCCGGGTCGTAGTACCGGAAGCGGTTGTAGTGCAGCCCCGATTCCGGGTCGAAGTACTGCCCGGGGAAAGCGGAGAGGGGTGTAGGTGCGGGCGTCCGTGTTCCACGTGGTGGCGCCCCACACGGTGCTGCGCGTGCGCCAGGCGATCTCGCCCGCCTCGTCGACGAGCTCCTGCGGTGCGCCGATCAGGTCGGTGACGATCGCGAAGAACCGGCCGTCGATCTCCCGCCCGTCCGCAGCGACCAGCCGTTCGGACTGAGCTGCCGCACGGCCGCCCGCCCCGACGCCGGCGGAGCCGCACAGCAGCCCGTGCAGCCGCGGTCAACGGCTGTATCGTCTCACGACCACTCCGGCGCCCACACCGACACCCCGGCCTGCGCCACCTCAACAGCAAGCGTCCCGACCACCCGGCCCACCAGCCGGCTCCCGCGCGACCGACGGCGGCGCGGGGCCGGCTCCCCTGCCGGACCGGCTGGCTCCCGACCGGACTCCTCACTTATCGACTCCCCGCCCAATTCTCACGTGCTCATGACAGCTCACTCCTTGCCTGAAACCACGGGTCACACCTCCGGCCGGAGGGGTGACCCGCACTTTCGAACTCGAAGGGATTAGTCGCGCAAGTCCGAGAAAACTGCAGGTCAGAGGCATAGATGAGTGAAACTCGCGCACGTGATACACCATCAACCCCCAAGCCCCGGTGGTGTCGCGGCGGCGGATCTTGGTCCACTCTCTGTGCGAGGTGATATAGCGGCTGGTCAGGGGCTTGACCACCAGGCCCTCGATTCCCTGCTCCAGGAGAGCTTGGTACCAGACCAGCGCGACATCGCGATCATCCGTGGCCGGCACCACTTGTCTGGGCCTATTACGTACACCCTTGTCGCTAGTTGTAGTCGGTTGTCCTCCCTAAGGGGGAGGGGGCTACGAGTGGACGAGCGGGTCCGGCCCGGAAGCCCCGGCGGATACGCGGATCTTGGGGATGAGTCTCGGCCACATGTCTGGATTTCAGGTGGTACTCGTGGGGGACGCAAGGCCGGCTCTTGGGAGGGATCCGGTCTGACCCGCTCGTCCAACACAGTGGAGGCACAAGTGATTTCACCGGACGAAGGAACGGGACCACGCGCATGAAACGTCTCGCACCGCTGCTCGCCACCGCCGGACTCCTCGCCGCCGCCCTTCCCGGGCTGGCGGCGCCATCGGCCTCCGCCGCCCCGACCCCCGCGTACCTGCGACAGACGCCGGCCTGGCACCGCTGCAGCCCCGATCAGCCGGCGGCGTACGAGTGCGCCACCCTCAAGGTGCCGCTCGACTACCAGCGTCCCGAAGGGCGCACCTTGAACCTCGCCATATCCCGGATGAAGAGCGAGAACCCCGCCAAGCGGCGTGGCGTCCTCCTCCTCAACCCCGGCGGCCCCGGGACCTCGGGTCTCTTCCGGCCGATACGGACGAATACCGAAATGCCCAAGGACGTCCGCGACCGCTACGACCTCGTCGGCTTCGACCCGCGCGGCGTCGGCGAGAGCAGCCCGATCGGCTGTGGTGATCTGAGCGAAGCGGAGGTGGGCGTCGGCGGGGCGTACCGGCCCGAGACCTTCGCCTCGGACGTGTCCTGGGCGCGCGGAATCGCCGACAAGTGCCGTGAGAAGTCGGGCGATGTGATTCCGTACATCACCACCCGCAACACGGCGCGCGACATGGACGTCATCCGCGCCGCACTAGGGGAGCGGACGGTCTCGTACCTGGGCTACTCGTACGGGACGTACCTCGGCGCGGTGTACTCCCAGATGTTCCCGGAGCACACCGACCGGTTCGTCCTGGACAGCGGCGTGGACCCGGGGCGCGTCTGGCGCGGCATGATCCAGGCGTGGGGGACCGGAGCCGAGCCCGCCTTCGAGCGGTGGACGCGGTGGGCGGCGGAGCGCTCGGACACTTATGGGCTCGGCGCCACGCCCGAGGCGGTCTCGGCCACCTTCTGGGCGCTGGTGGCGCGGGCCGACCGGGACCCGATCATCCACTACGGGGAGAAGGTGACGGGTGACGACATCAGGGCCGACCCGTCGCTCTTCTTCGATCCCCACGGCGCCTCCGCCGTCGTCAAGTCCATCAAGGCATCGGCCGACAAGGCGCCCCAGCCGCCGGGTGGCACCGCTCCGGGCGGCATGGCTCCGGGTGGCACCGATCCGGGCACGAGCGGGAAGGGCGCCGACAGGAAGGGGCCCGGCGCGCAGTCACCGCTCGGCGGCATCCGGGCCGTCGGCCCGGGCATCGACGCGGGAGGGGCGTCGGAGGGTCCGGACGCCATTCCCGCCAGCAACGTCACCGCCGTGTACTGGGCCGTGGTGTGCGGGGACACGGACAGCTGGCCCCGCGATCCGGAGCAGTACGCGCGGGACGCGGCGCGAGACAAGGTGAAGCACCCGCTGTACGGGGACTTCGCGTCGAACATCAAACCGTGCGCCTTCTGGCAGCGGCCGCTGGAGCCCGCCACGTCCATGAAGGCCCGGGCCGACGTCCTGACCGTGCAGAACGAGTGGGATCCGATGACCCCGCTCGGCACCGGCCAGGGGCTGCACCAGGCGCTCAAGGGGTCGCGGATGGTGCTGGCGCTGGGGGGTGAGGGGCATGGTGTGTATCTCTCCAACCCCACGGCCTGCGCCAACATACCCGTCAACGCGTACCTGTCGACGGGACAGCTGCCCGCGAAGGACGTGACCTGCCACAACCCGCCGCCCACTCCGGATCCGGAGGGTGCCGGAGCCCGCTGACGACAGGGCCCGGCCGCCCGGCCCCGCTGCAATCGGCTGAACCCGGTCAGGCGGGCAGCCGCGAACCCTGTCCACAACAGGCCCTCCACGCCGGACACGTCGGTCCAGGTCTCCAGCCACTCTCGGGCCTTGGCCAGGTCCGTCGTCATCGGGACGAGCGTCCAGAGAGCCGTCAGGGCGCGGTCGGCGAACAGCTGCTCCAGAGGAGCGCGCCGCTCGTTGTACGGGCGTTGCAGCAGCTCTTGGCCGTCGAGCTGCAAGACGTCGAACGCGACGAAGTAGTCCGGGCACTGAGCGGTGAGACCTGGGGCGCTGCGGGCGCCGGCGGCGGCCCGGCGCTGCGCGGCGGGGCCGTGTCCGTGTCCGTGTCCGTGTCCGTGTCCGTGGACAACGAGTCAACGTGCTGCAGGCACTTCTGCGAGACCATCGGCAACCGCCCAATAGGGCTCGCCGACCGCAAACCTGATCGATTCAAAGCCGACTTTTCAGGGAGGATCGCATCACCACTGCCCCACGAGCTGAGGAGATCCCTGTGATCACGCAAGGAGTACGGGTCACAGGCCGGTGCGGTGCCTGCGGAGGCGCGACGACCTGCGATGTCGGTCAGTTCTTCGACCGCGGCATGCTCCGTTGGGGCACCGAAGGGCGATGCGCGGACTGCCTGCATGGGTGGTGCGAGCAAGACAGCGGCCCCGTCACGCCCGAGAACATTCGACAAGCTCTGCTGCAAGCGCACGGGCCCGCGCGTCTTCGCCTGTCTGGAAACGTGCCGAGCCTTGTTCCCGTGCTGCAGGCCCTCCGCAGTGCACGGGAACTGTCCCTGGGCGAAGCACGAGCACAGGCCGCGGAACTCGCCGGGACCGGTCTTGTCGGCACGCTCGTCGAGATGAAGATCCTGGGGGTTCACCTTCGCGGACGAGGCATCGCGGTGAGCATCGAATCGGCGGTGTAACCCTGATGGTGCTTCCTGCAAACGGCCACCCGTACTCGATTGTGACCCCAAATCCGCTCACTGGATCTGCTCATTCAGAGGGTGTCTGTCCTGGGCTCGGGCGGCCTCATCACGTCTGCGTACCGGTCGCTATGCTGCCGAGATGACCGCGCAGTCGCCCCAACCGCTGACCCTGGAAGCCGCCAGGGACCTTCAGAACATGCTCGGAGCCGACATCGGGCCAGGCCTCAGCGAGCGGGAACTCAACGCGATCGAGGCACGGTTCGGCTTCACCTTCTCGGCGGATCACAGGGTATTCCTCGCCGCAGGGCTCCCGCACGGGTCACGAAGCTGGCCCGACTGGCGCAACGGCGACCCCGAGGACCTGGCCGGGCGGCTCTCCCAACCGGTCGAGGGTGTGCTCTTCGACATTGAGCACAACGGCTTCTGGCACCCTGCCTGGCCCCCGAGGCCCGCAGAGAAGTCCGACGTGCTGCAGGTCGCACGGTGCGAGTTGGCGACCGTACCGCAGCTGGTCCCCGTCTACGGCCACCGCTACCTGCCCGGCACAGCAGGCGAGTGGGGCCACCCCGTACTGTCCGTCCACCAGACCGACATCATCTTTTACGGGAACGACCTCGCCGACTACATACGACGCGAGTTCACCGGCCGGGCGAGCAGTCTCCCGGCCCACGCGACCGTCGGCTTCTGGTCGTACTTCGTCGAGGCCGGTCCAGGCACCGACGTCACCGCGCCCACCCCGCACACCCCCTACGCCGTCAGCACGCAGGAGGCTGTCGAGTACCTGCGGATGCTGGCACTGGAGCGCCTGATCGGCCGACAGCACCACCCGCACCACCTGATCGAGGCAGGGCTTACGGCACTGGCCCTCGACATCGAGACGCAGTCCCTTCCGCTGCTCGCCGGCCTGTCGCGCACTGAGTATGAGAACGCCGATGTGCTTTTCGACCAGGTACTGACCGAGCTGGGTCTGTCCGATGGCCTTCCCGTGGATGACACCGGCATCCCCTGGGAGGCGGCCCGCTGGGAACTCGTGCGCTGGTGGCTCCAGCTGATCGTGAACGGGAGTCTGGACCCCGGGGCCGGCGGTGACGTGATCACCTACGAGGGCTGGGGCGCGCTGGCCCGGCCGCAGGCGCTCAAGCCTCTGGTCGACAAGGTCGATGCGTACAACGACTCGGAGGCAATCCGGAGCGGCGGAACACGCGAGCAGCTGACCAGAGCGATCATCGCGGAGGCCGAGCGGTTGCTCGCCGGTCCCTGGCCACCGCTCGACTGATCTCCCAGCAGTCGTGGAAGTTCCGCCGCCGTTGAATGCTGGAGCGAGTGAGGTGACGAGCAGCCGCAACCGAATCAGGGATCCGCGTCAACCCCCTCTGGACAGCACCCGCTGCGGCTTGACACCGGCATTGAGACGTCTTCCCTGTGCAGGCCTGCACGGGCCCACGAGCCCCGAGCCTGAAGCCACAAGCTATGGGCCCGGTACGCCCACATCGCTCGCTGACAGCGCCACGCACGGCCGCCATCGCGCCGGCCGGTACCTGTGACCAGAGACACACTGGGCAGTCTGTGGGGTTGCCTGGGGTGCGGGGGGACGTCGGCCGTGTACTGGCATGGTGGTTGTGGTGGGATCTGCGGTTATGGATGAGTCAGACCGTTAGCAGAGCAGCGGTGCTCAATGGCGGCTGGGACAGCGGCAGCGGGCACGGCGTCGTCGGCGACGCCGACCTCGGGAGGTTCCTGGACGTGTTGGCGCTCTGGCCTGACCTGGACGCGGACGCCGGAGCCGGCTGGGCCGGCGTGGACCTGGACGGTTTCAACGACTCCGTGTAAGGCCCGTTCGAAACGCCAGCCGTTGCGGGTTTCTGGCGGGTGGGTCGTGCTTCGGGCCCGATGATACGCACGGCGCCAAGCGTGTGACGGGCTGGAAGTGCGGCCGGCGCTGTCCGTGCCTGGCTGCGCGAGGCAGTACGGGAGCGCCACAGCTATACGCGGAAGAGCTGCCCCCTCCGGCGCAGGACGTGGGCCCGATGGCGGCGGCCGACGGCCCCCTGGCCCTCGATGCCCGGACGGGAGCAAACCTGCCGACGCGCCCCGGCATCATCCCGGACCTCGTGAACGGACACAGGCGTGGCCATCTCCCGCTCCGGTGATGGGCTCATGGCATACCCGGCCTCCGGCTGACTGCGGTCGCCGGGATGCGGCGGTGCGACTGCGGGCCCGTGGCCGCGCGCCGCAGTCCACAGCCTCTGGCCCGGGCCGGGACGGCGCGCCAGTCTGCATGATTGTCGTGTCGTCGCCGGTAGTGGGCCTTTGCGCCGGGTGAGGTGGTGATCGCGGAGAAGGCCCAGAGACACGCTGGCGTGGTTGAGCCGGTCGTTATTCACCCAGCGGCGGGTGATCCGGCGCGCGGTGTGTTTTGGCCGTGGCTTCGGTCGTGGCAGGCGGGGCCGGGGTGCGGGGGCCGCCGGCGGCTGCTGCTGGGGATTGTGTGCTGCGGCGGGACGCGGGGCGGGCAGGCGGGGTGGGGTGGTGGCTGTGCGGGCTGCGATGTCGTCCAGCAGGCGGTCCGCGACGGCTTTGAGCTCTGCGGCCCGGCTGGCGAGCATCCGTTCCTGAGGCGTCAGCGGGGCCCGCAGCCTTCCGCCTTCGTCGTAGCGCTCCCGGTATCCGGTGCTCGCGGCCTCTGAGTGTGGGCCTCATGGACCGTGTCGATCAGCAGCGAGGCGAGGCCATTACCGGCCCCGGAACTCCTTGCCCACCTCCAGTATGGAAATCTCCACGGCCAGGCCCTGCGGGTGTGCGTGGAACTGCACGTACCCGGCCTGCCTGCCCTCCACCAGGGCAATGACCTGCCGACCGGGCCAGCGATGTCCCGGACCCGCCTTCCAACCCGCCAACCTTAGCGACACACCCTCCCAGCGCATCGCGCCGGTCATACCCGGGGCGCCCGCGCCGGACGCGAGGAGACCAACCGCGCCCCGACGTCGCGGCTGCCCGCAACCGCGCGCGACACGGCTGCGGCGACGGTCTCCTCCAGCCGTGCCCGGATCGCCTCGGCAGACAGACCGGACCACTGGGCGGGATCGACGTCGAAGGCCGCCTGCATGACGACGTGCACCTCGCCGGGACCGGAAGGGGGCCGACGGGGCAGTGTCACCACGCGGAACTACGCCACCGATCTGTGCTTGTTCTTCAACTTCCTGTGGTCGCGGCGCCCGACCCGACCGTCGGGCCACCGAGGCTGAGCACCACGGCGCGCGCTGACCGGCGCCAGCAGTGGTCGTGGCCCCGGTTTCCAGAGCCGAGGGCTTGTTCGTCCGATATGCAATGCGGTGGATCTCAGGAGCCGGCTCAGCTGTGGATGTTGCAGCCGGGGAGTGTCATGAATCAGGTGGACACCCGCTGTGAAGGGACCCCTGATGGACGCGATGACTGGTCACCTGATCGAGGACGCTGACGGCGTGTCGG
>NZ_JBEORW010000033.1:0-99483 GCF_040302565.1 Streptomyces sp. NPDC097981 | reverse complement strand
CCCCGCATCCCCGGACCACGCACACGAGGCGTGTCACCGGACGCGGAGCGAACGCGGGCGACCAGGACATCCAAAACCGTTCGGGATGCCCGCAGCGACCAGGAACGGGTCCAAGACCCACTCCTGCCCACTGATTAGGAACGGTTGGAAGCGGAGACCATGAGCGGAACGCGGCCCGAACCGTACTTCTGCCTGCTCGGGCCCGTTCACGCGCACCGGGGTGACTCACCGCTTCCGCTGGGCCCTCCACAGCAGCGCGCCCTGCTCGCCATGCTCCTGTGCCGGCGCAACGCGGTGGTGGGCCTGGACGAGCTGATCGACGGCCTGTGGGGCGAGGAGCCGCCACGCGCGGCCGTGGGCACCGTCAGGTCGTACGTGTACCGGCTGCGGCGCACACTGGGCCGCGCGCTCGCCACCCAGGGGCAGGGCTACAGCCTTCAGGTCGGCCACGACGGACTCGACCTGTCCCGCTTCGAGGCCCTGGTCACCCGGGCCCGCGCGGCCGGCTCCGCCGACGATCCGCTCGGGGCGCGGGAGTTGCTGGCGCAGGCCCTGGGGATGTGGCGGGGGACCGCTCTGGCGGGGCTGCCGGGTCCGCAGGCCCGCATCCAGCGCGAGCGGCTGGCCGAGCTGCGCCTGTCGGTGCTGGTGGAGCGGGTCGAGCTCGATCTGAGGCTGGGACGCCGGGCACAGCTCGCCGCCGAACTGACCGGCCTGTGTCTGGAGTATCCCCGCAACGACCGGATCCGCATGCTCCGGGACGCCGTACTGGAGCGCGGCGGCCGGGGGAGTCAGGCGCGGGCGAGGCCGGCCGGCGCCGACGCCCCGCGCCGCCCGGCGCCTGCGTCCGCCACGACAGGCTCACCGCTGCCCCCTCCTGCCCAACTGCCTTACGTACCCGGTGATTTCATCGGACGCGGCGACGAGGTGCAGGCGCTCCTGGACACCCTGACACCCTGGCCGACGGCCTCGCGGACGGTGGTCGTCTCGGCCGTCGGCGGCATGGGCGGGGTCGGCAAGACCACCCTCGCCGTGCACGCGGCCCAGCGGCTGAGGAAGCACTTCACCGACGGCCAGCTGTACGCGAACCTCCGCGGCGTGCAGGCGGACCCGGCGGATCCCGGAGCGGTGCTGGCCGGCTTCCTGCGCGCGCTCGGCGTGACCGACCCCTCCCTCCCCGAGGCGCCGGAGGAACGCGCCGCCCTCTACCGGACCCGCCTCGCGGGAAAGCAGATCCTGCTCGTCCTTGACGACGCACGGGACACCGCCCAGATAGCGCCCCTCCTCCCGGGGTCACCCACCTGCGCCGTACTGGTCACCAGCCGCAACACCCTGGCCGAACTGCCCGCCGCCCTGCGCGTGCGGCTGGACGTCCTGGCCGCCGCCGAAGCGCTGGCCCTCCTCGGCCGCATCGTCGGGGAGGGGCGCATCGCCGCCGAGCCCGCCGCGGCCGCGACCCTCGTCGAGCGGTGCGGCGGGCTGCCGCTGGCGCTGCGCATCGCGGGGTCCAGGCTGGCGACCCGGCCGGCCTGGCGGCTGGCGGACTTCGTCCGGCTCCTCGACGGGCGCCGCCCCGCGTTCCCCGGCCGGGCTGCGGGCGAAGGCAGCGTGGAAGCCTGCTTCCGCCTCAGTTACGACCTGCTCGGCGCGCAGGAGGCGCGGCTGTTCCGGCTCATGGCCGTTCCCCACGCGCAGACGGTGGACCTCGCCGCCGCGGCTGCGCTGGCCGGGCTGGGGCATGCGGAGGCGGAGCAGTACCTGGAACGGCTGACGGCGCTCGGACTCCTGGAGTCCCCGGCCCCGTTCGGCTACCGGTTCCACGACCTGCTCAAGGAGTTCGCCGCCGCGCGGTCCGAGGAGTGCGACGGGCCGCAGGAGCGGACGGCGGCCCTCTTCCGACTGGCCGACCACCTCCTGGCCTGCGCCCGCCACGCGTACGCCCTCGAACGCCCCGGCCACCCCCTCGCGGGTCTGCTGACCCCGACGGCCGCCGACGGGGTACCCCTTGCCCCCCGGGGCGGCGGGGGCCGGGCGGCCGCCCCGGACATCGAGGCGGCCTTGGCGGTCGCCGTCCAGACGCTGGAGGCGAGACCGTCGGCCGTCGCCCTGCTCGCCGACACGGTCCTGGCACTCGCCCCGCCGCTCGACGGCTCGTTCCTGTGGGCTGCGCTCGTCGCCCCGGCCCGCCGCATCCTGCGTACCGCCGAGGAGCAGGAGGACGTACGCGCGGCCGGCCGGATCGGCTACATGCTGGGGGCGGCCCTCCAGCGCCAGGGGCACTGGGAGGAGGCGGAAGCCGCCCTCCGTGCCGCGGAGCAGGCGGCGGGCGCGGTCGCCGACGACACGGTGCGCACCGAGATCCTGACCTGCCGGGCCGTGGTCCGGCAGGGATGCGCCGACTGGCACGGGGCCGAAGCGCTCTACCGGGAGGCGATCGCCCTGGGTACGGCCTGCGGCAACGCGTGGGGTACGGCGCATGCGCGCTCGAACAGCGTCAGCACGCTCCTGAACCTGCACCGGTTCGACGAGGCCGCCGAGGCCTGCCGCCTCAGCCTGGGCGCCGCCCGCGACAGCGGGGACCGCTACGGCGAAGCCCACGCGCTGTACAGCCTCGGGATCGTCGCACGGCACGCCGGCCGCGTGGCCGAGGCCGTCGCCCGGCACCGGGAGAGCACCGGGCTGGGCGTACGGGGCGGCTACCCGGCCTTCGAGGTGATGAACCTGATCTCGGAGACCGCCGCCCATCTCGCGGGCGCCGCCCCCCGGGAGGCCGTGGCGTGCGGCGAGCGCGCCCTGGCCGCGGCCAGGCGGCTCGGATGGCGCGCCGCGCAGGCACGGGCCCTGCGTCTGCTGGGCACCGCGCTGGCGGCGGCGGGCGACCACGACCGGGCCGGGGCCCGGCTGGAGCAGGCCGTAGAGCAACTCGGAGCCCTCGGCCTCCCCGAGGCGGCCCTGGCCGCGGCCGCCCTGGCCGCACTCCGCGCCACGGACCCCCTGACCGGCTCACCCCGGCCCGTTCCGGATCTCGCCTGACCCGCGGTGCAAGCCGCCGCTCGTGAACGGTCGCGATCGCCCAAGTATCCTCGTCCGGACGCAATGTGACCGATCATCAGAACACCGGGACGGCGGGGGCAGCTATGTGGGGGCGGGGGACGGTCCTCGGGGACCGATACACACTGGCAGAGCGGATCGGCGGTGGCGGCATGGGCGAAGTCTGGCGGGCCGACGATGACGTGCTCAGGCGGCAGGTCGCCGTGAAGGTCCTGCTGCCCGCGCTGCTCGACGACCTGTCGTTCGCCGCGCGCTTCCGCCGGGAGGCCACGGTCCTCGCGTCGCTCAGCCACCCGGGCATCGTCGACGTGCACGACTACGGCGAGAGCCGGATCGAGTCCGGTGAGCAGGTCGCGTACATCGTCATGGACCTCGTCGAGGGGCGGACGCTGAACGAGGTGCGGGTGCAGGCCGGACCCCTCTCCGTCGAGCAGGCGCTGGACATCGCTGGGCAGGCCCTGGACGCGCTGCACGCCGCGCACCTCCAGGGGGTCACGCACCGCGACATCAAGCCGTCGAACCTGATGCTGGGCGACGACGGCCGGGTGACGGTCACCGACTTCGGCATCGCCCGCTCCAGCGCGGCGAGCACCGGGATCACCGACTCGCACGCGGTACTCGGCACGGCGCTCTACATGGCTCCCGAGCAGGCGGAGGGGCTCGGCGCCATCGCGGCGTCCGACCTGTACTCCATGGGTGTCGTCTGTTACGAACTGCTCACCGGAGAACCGCCGTTCACCGGTGAGTCGGTCGTCGAGATCGCGCTCAAGCACATCAGGGAACCGGTGCCGGTCCTGCCTGCCGAATTCCCGGCGCCGGTGCGCGCGTTCGTTGCACGGGCGCTGGCCAAGAGGCCCGAGGAGCGGTACGCCGACGCCTCGGTCATGGCTGCGGCGGCGCGGCGCGCGGCGGCCGGCCGGCCCCTCGGTGAGCTCGACGCGCCGGCGGGGCCGGTCGCGGCGGAGACCGCCCCGGATCCGGCGGGGAGCGCCGAGCCGTTGCGCAGGTGGTGGAACCGGCTGCGCATCCCCGCGACCGTCTCCGCGCCGCTCGCGATCGGCGTCACGGTGACGATCACGGTCTCGGTGGCCGTCACCGTCTTCTACATCGACCCCAGGGCGCGGCAGACCGATGCGGCCGGGCCGGGGCAACGGCCGTCCGCATCCGTGTCCGCGCCGGCGTCCGCAGGCGCCGGCCAGAGCCCGGGCGCGACCCCCTCGGGGAGCGCGGCAGCGGGTACGCCGAACGGATCGGCCCCTCCTCCGGGCGAGAACCCGGCTGCGCAGGGCGGCGCCGTCGGCGCGGCGCCGGCGCCGGACCCCCAGCCGGCCGCGAACGGGTCCGGCAACGGCGGGAGCAGCCCGGGTTCGGCCCCGGGCGGCGGCGCCGGAGGCGGCAGCGCTCCCGGCGGTGGTCCGGCCCCCGGTGGTCCGGCTCCCGGCGGGTCGGGCAACGGCGGGTCGGGCAACGGTGGCGGGTCCACACCGCCGCAAGGCTGCGGCGGAACCGGCTGGGGCGCCGTCACCAATGTCGGCGACGGGCTCAAGATCGGTCTGAACACCGCCGGCCCGCAGGGCGGAGCCAAGGTGATCATGGGAGGCACCACCGCATACGGCTGGGTCCACGCGAAGGGCAACTACGACTCCTTCACGGCGTGCGGACCGTCCGGTTCCGCGATGAGCCGGGCGTTGACGCAGTTCGGGGACACCGTGCGCGTCGAGCTCGCCGGCCCCTTCGCCGCGGACGTGTGGTGGAACCTGGAGAAGGCCCCCGCGGCAGGCGCCTACTACATCAAGGACATCCAGTTCCAGGGCGGCTGCCTGACGGACAACGGTGCGGGCAACCAGCTGACCGTGGTCGCATGCGTCTCCGGGAACAAGGCCCAGCAGTGGCGGATCCCCTGACGGCCGTCCCGTGACTCCCCGGGAAGCCTCCCGGAAGGCTCGGCGCGCCGGTCCCGGCCGGGGCCGGCGCGCCGCTGCGGCCGGGTCGGCCGCCCCGGGCCGCACCACCGCCTGGTGGGGGCAGGCGCCGGGGCCTACTCGGTGTCGAACGCGTAGAACTTCCGGTGGTCCAGCAGATCGGCCGGGGTCACGTTGTTCCACGGCCGCATCGGGCGGTGCAGGTCCACGACCTGCGGCGTGCCCGCGCCGGGCAGGTAGGCGGACTTCGGGTTCCGGTGCTGCCACTCGGCCCACAGCATGTCGATGAAGGCGTGGTGCATCCAGAACACCGGGTCGTTGGGAGAGGCCGCGCTGGCCATCTGGCCGCCGATCCACACGTGGACCTTGTTGTGCACGCCGGCGCCGCGCCAGCCCTCCAGGTGGTTGCGGAAGCCGTCCGAGGCGCTGTTCCAGGGGGCCGCGTCGTACACGGACATCGCGAGCACGGCGTTCACCTCGGCCTTCGTGGGCAGTTCCGGCACCGCGGCGCCGAGGGTGCGCCGCAGGTACGGGCGCTTGTCCACCCCCACGGTGATGGGCCACTTCCCCGCCCCGTACGCGAACGGGCCGTCGAGGACCTGGCCGTCGCGGTCCCGGCCGGTACCGCCCATGAAGTCCGCGGCCCAGATCGAGGAGGCTGCCGTGCGGTCCGCCGTCCAGTCCCAGTAGGGGAGCGAGACCTTCGGGTCCACCTTCTGCAGTTCGGCCTCGAAGTCCAGCAGGAAGCGGCGGTGCCAGGGCAGGAAGGAGGGAGCGCGGTGGCCGACCCGGTCGCCGAAGTCGCTGTCGGTCATGAGGAACGTGTTGTGGGCGGAGACGAAGCGGTCGTAGACGCCGGTCCGCTTGAGTTCGAGGAGCGCGTTGACGAAGGCGCGCTTCTCCTCCGGGGTGAGCTTCGCCTGGTTCTTGCGGACGGTCACGACGTGCCTCCCGTGGGGCCGAACTGGGCGAGGGCGGCGCCCTGGAGGTCCCGTACGGCGGCGCGGACGACCGCGACGGGGTCGGGGAACGTCTGGTAGTGGTTGACGACGCTGACCCAGCTGCCGTCGGCGTTGCGCATCACGTGCAGCTCGTTGCCGTCTATGCGGACCGTGGGCAGCCCGGGGGTGTGGTGGCCGTCGTGGTTCCCGCCCCCGTCGAACGTGATCTGGATGCGGCGGCCCTCGAAGACCTCGTCGACGGTGCCGGTGGGTATGGGGGCGGGAGAGGAGGACGCCGCGCCGCCCTTGGGGTCGCCGGCCGACGAGGACGAGCCGGAGTTCTTGGCGGCGCAGGCGGTCAGTCCGGCAGCGGCGACCGCGCCGGCAGCCGTGCCCAGGGCCTGTCTGCGGTTGATCTTTTTCATGGCCTGAAGAGGTATCAGAAGGGCCCGGGCTCCAGATCAGTGCCCCATGCATCTATCGCGAAAGGACTCCCCGCCCCGTCCGCGGCGGCGGACGGAGGCGGGGAGTCCGGAGCCGGTGGTCAGCCTTCCGTCACCGCCACCGGGACAGGCCGATCGGCGGACTGCACCAGAGCGCCGTCCGTGTGGTTCGCCTTGAGCGCCGCGTACGCCCTGCACAATGCCTCCGTCCGGACCGGGCGCCGGTCCGCGAAGGCCGTCAGGTCACCCGTGCACTGCAGCTCCCAGCGGGGGAAGCGGCGGCGGGACGTGGCCACGGCGGCGCTGGGGGCGAAGTACAGCATCGTCGTGTTCTCGTGGGGGTTGTGTGCCGAGCCCTCGTAGACCATCCGGCCGGTGGTCTCCAGGCGGTCCGCCAGACGGGCGAGGGTGCTCGCGTCCGGCCTGTCCATGAACAGGCCGACGTGGTTCTCGAAACCGTGGACGCGCTCCTGCGCACCCACGACCTCCGTGTACCCGGGGCTGCACCGCGGGAAGAGGAAGACCTCGACCTCCGGAGCCAGCCCGGCCGTGACGCGCAGCCGCGTCACCCGTATGTCCGCATCCTCCGGGAGCCAGTGACGCTCCACCAGACGGCGCTTGACCAGCACGCTCGGTATGGTGGACGAGGCGGGCCAGCCGTTTTCCTCGAAGTATGCGAGAGCGGAATCCACTGTTTCCGGGAACAGTAGCGTTGCGCAATGCGATACAACGCATCCGCTCTTTATTTCCCGTTTGAGATCGCCCGGTATCCACGGCGGCAGGAGAGCGTCCAGTGGCTTTTTGGAGGCGTGGAGGGCGTAGTCAACAGCATGCTGGAGGCGCTGGACGTCGCACGGTTCGAACGTCACTGGATGCATGTCGCAGCCTTTCTGTTGCCGACACCTGATTAAAGCCATGTCACCCATCAGGCGGCACTTGGCCGTAGCCTGATCGGGTGAACAGCCGGTCTTGACCTGCGCATCTTGACTCCTTGCGACCGTGGTTGTACTCATCGGTGAAGTACCGCACTTTCAACGGAAGGCGTCTTTCCCAGGAGGTAGTGGGCATGTCTCCGTACGGCCGAAAGAAATCTCCGAGCATCCTGATAGCCGGTGCCGGAATTGGCGGATTGACCACGGCATTGAGTCTTCATGCGGCAGGGCTGGACGATGTGCTCCTCGTGGAAGCGTGCCCCAACCTGCGTGCCGTCGGCGCGGGAATCAATCTGCAGCCCGCCGCCGTGCGGGAGCTGACCGAACTCGGACTGGCCGAGGCGCTGGAGAAAGTGGCCGTGGCGACCGCCCGGCTGGAATACCACCACCGCTACGGCGGTCTGATCTGGTCGGAGCCGCGCGGGCGCGCCGCCGGCTACAACTGGCCGCAGTACTCGGTGCACCGGGCACACCTTCAGGACATCCTGCTGTCGGCCGTCCGGGAGCGGCTCGGCCCCGAGGCGCTCGTCACCGGCGGCCGCCTCGTACGGTACGAGCAGGACCGCGGGCAGGGCCGGCCCACCGTACGGGCGTACGTGGCGGGCCGACCCGGCCCGTTCTCCTGCGACCTGCTCATCGGCGCGGACGGAATCAACTCGGCCGTGCGGGCGACCATGTACCCGCACGAAGGGCCGCCCCTCGGCAACGGGATATGCATGTGGCGCGGGGTGACCGAGGGCTCTGCGTTCCTCGACGGGCGCACGATGGTCATCGTCGGCTGCAACGCGAGGGTGAAGGCCGTGGCCTATCCGGTCACCCCACCGGACGGGAGCGGACGGTGCCTGCTCAACTGGGTGGTGGAGAGCCGCACCGGCGACGGCCTCGATGAAGAGGACGCGCGCGGCGGTGCCGACTGGGACCGGGCCGCACCGCCCGAGGAGGTGCTCGCGCACCTCCGGGGCTGGCGCAGCGACTTCCTCGACCTCCACGGCATCATCGCCGGGGCGCCCCGCATCGGCCGGTACCCGATGATCGACCGCGACCCGCTGCCGGGCTGGACGGACGACCGGGTCGTCCTCCTCGGCGACGCCGCACACCCGTTGTACCCGACCGGGTCCAACGGAGCCTCACAGGCCGTCGTCGACGCCCGCGTGCTGGCGTACGAGCTCGCCCACCACGACGTGGACGAGGCCCTGTCGCGCTACGAGGCGGCCCGCCGGCCGCAGACCACCCGGCTCCTCGCGGCGCACCGCCGGCTGGAGCCCGACCCGGTGCTGCGCCAGGTGGAATCCCTTGCCCCGGACGGCTTCCTCGACATTCGCCACGTCCTGCCGGAGGACAGCCTGGACGGCATCAAGTCCTGTACGCGCCAGGTCACCGGCGTGGACGCCACAGCGCTCAATGCGCGTTCCTCCTGGAGCGTGGCCGTATGAACGTCTCCCGCATGCGTTTCACCGCCGTTGCCGCGCTCGGCTCCGCCGCGCTGCTGGCGGCGCTCCTGTCCGCCGCAGGGCGGCCGCCGGCCCCGGCGGCGCCCGCCGGCTCCGCCGCGCGCCTGCCCGCCTGCGGCGACGGCGCCGGGGGCGCGGTCTGCTCGGCGTACGGCCCCGCCGCCGCGCTCGGCGGCGGCACGGTCCGCTCGTACGGCGAGTACCAGGGCGGGATTCCCAGAGCACTGGGCATCTCCCTGACGGCCTCGGCCGTCGGCGGGCTGCCCACCACCGCCACCGACGGCAGGCACTGCTACGACGCGGACGCCGACGGGACGCTCGACGGCACCCACGAATGCGTCGGCGGCCACAGCCTGGAACTCGCCCTGCCGGCCGTCCCGGCCGCCGCGGCAGGCCTGCCCTTCCAATGGGTCCTGTTCAACTGGAACCCGCACGGCCACAACCCGCACGGCCGCTACGACGTCGCCCACTTCGACGTCCACTTCTACCTCGTCCCCCGCAAGGTCCGAGCGGCGATCAAGACCGGTGGCTGCGCACTGCTCATCGCCTGCGACCAACTGGCCGCGGCCGCCCGGCCCGTCCCGGCCGCGTACCTGCCGGCGGGCTACCCGGCGAGCAGCCCGCAGACCGCGGAAGGCGCCATGGGCGCGCACCTGGACAGCCGCCCGCCGTCCACCGGCACGCTCACCGGTCAGACCTTCATCTACGGGGCGTACGCGGGCGACCTCATCTTCATGGAGCCCATGCTCACCAGGGACTTCCTGCAACGGCACCGCACCGCGCCGGCCCACCGCACCTGTGAGGCGATCCCCCAGCCGGCGGCGTGGCGCATCCCCGGCTGGTACCCCACGCAGTACTGCACCGCCTACCGCCCCGACCAGGACGACTACACCGTCACCCTGACCGAGTTCGTCCACTCGGCCGGAGCCCGCCGCCTCGTCACGGCAGGCAGATGAACCACTGCGCCGCGCTGCCGCTCCGCCCGCGTGGCGCAGTCGGCGGGCCCGGCGGGCAGCCGTCACAATCGGACTGTCCGTCATGCCGCCTTGTGACCCATTTGGGGGCCAGTTCATGTATGCAGCAGTGGTCCACGCCCTGGGGCAGCAGCCTCGGTACGAGTCCGTAGCCGAGCCCGCGCCCGCGGCCGGCGAGGTGGTCGTCGAGGTACTGGCCGCCGCGCTGTACCCGCTGGTCCGCTCGTTCGCCTCGGGCGGCCACTACACGGGGGGCGACGCGCTGCCCCTGGTCCCCGGGTTCGACGGGGTGGGCCGGACCACGGCCGGTGAACTCGTCTACATCCCGGGGCTGGAGCCCCCGCACGGGACGATGGCCGAGCGTGTCGCCGTACCGGCCGCCGCGCTCATGCCCGTACCCGAGGGACTCGATCCGGTCGCTGTCGCCGCCGCCATGAACCCCGCGTCCGCCGCATGGATCGCGCTGCGCGAGCGGGCCCGGCTGCTCAGGGGCGAGACGGTACTCGTCCTCGGTGCGACCGGCAACGCCGGGCGGGCCGCCATCCAGCTGGCCCTCGACCAGGGAGCGGGCGCCGTCGTGGCGGCCGGGCGCGACGAGCGGGCGCTGCGGGCGGCGACGGAGCTGGGCGCCCACCGCACCGTGGTGCTCGGGGGCCCGGACGAGGAGGTCGCGGCCGCCTTCGGCGCGGCGGCCGCCGGCGCGGACATCGTGCTCGACTACCTGTGGGACCGCCCTGCCGAGCTGGCACTCGACGGCATCCTCCGCCACCGCGCCGATCTCACCCGCACGCTGCGGTGGGTGCAGGTCGGGTCCGCGGCCGGCGCCGACATGACCCTGCCGTCCGCATGGCTGCGCAAGGCCGACGTGAGCGTCTTCGGGAGCGGACTCGGCTCGATCTCCGGCGCACGCCGCAATGCGGCCCTGCGCGACCTGCTGGAGCGGCTGCCCGACCTGGCGCCGACCACCGAGGCGGTCGCCGTGCCGATGGCCGAGGTGGAGGCCGCCTGGGCATCCCCGGTGCGATCCGGGGCCCGGCTCGTGTTCGTCCCCGCGGGCGGTGACACCGAGGCCTTCGGGCCGTGGGAAGCCCTCAAGGGCCGGGAAGCGGTCTGACCGGACTCCTTCCCCCGCCACAGCCCCCCTCGTCCGGTTGCGTCCGGCTGCTCCTCCACGGCCACCAGGACGACCCGTTCACCGTCAGGAGCCCCGCTCCTGTGGGCGGCGCATCTCCATGCCGGAGCATGAGCCGCCTGGGCCGTACCGGCGCTCCTGCCTGCGCCGCGCCGACTGTGCGGTTCGGTGGGACGCTGGGAGGAGGCGGGCCCCGAGCGGTGAGGTGTCATCCGCCCTCGTGACGCCGTGGGCCGTGCCGTGAACCGTTGGAGGACACAATCCATGAGATGCGCAACGAGAAGTGGCGCGATCAAGGTCTCGTCCGTACTGCTCGTGGCGGGCCTTGCGGCCGGGGGCCTGTGTTCCGGGACGGCGGCCGCGGGCGAAGCCGCGCGGCGGCTCCCGGCGGCCCCGTGCGCGAGCAACCAGGTGGTTGCGGACAGCGCGCAGCGAACGGGGGCCGCCCGGGTACTGGTCACGGTGACCAACAAGGGTACGAAGTCGTGCGTACTGAACGGCTTCCCCACCGTGGCCCTCGCGGGGCAAGGCTCGCCG
Organism: Streptomyces sp. NPDC097981; assembly: GCF_040302565.1. NCBI lineage: Bacteria > Bacillati > Actinomycetota > Actinomycetes > Kitasatosporales > Streptomycetaceae > Streptomyces > Streptomyces sp. NPDC097981. The sequence goes on along the minus strand of NZ_JBEORW010000033.1, from coordinate 88,100 downwards.
GACAGGAACAAGCCCCTCCAAGTGATCCGCCGGGGCACGGCGGGACCGGTGCGACTGGCACCCGGCGCCCAGGCCTGGACGTGGCTCTCGTTCACGCCGGTCCTCGGTGAGGGGGAGGGTTACTGCGCCTCCGGCGCCGACCCGTTCGTCGCGCCCTCGGTGGTGGTGGGGGTCGGGGGCGGGAAGTACCAGCTGGGGCCCGACGACGGCGGCGAGTTCGCGCTCTGCGGCAACAGCGTCCGCGCCACGGCCTTCAGCGCGGCCGGCTCCTGACCCCGACCCGGCCGCCCGGCCCGTGGTGCGTGGCGCGAATGCGACCGGTGACGGCAGGTTGATATAGCGTGCGCACGTCAAACGACGTACTCCGCACACGCTCACGGGGGAATTTCCCGCATGACCTATCCGCCACAGCAAGGCCCGGGCCCGTACGGTCAGCCCGGCCCGTACGCACAGCAGCCGCCGCAGGGGTACCCGCCCCAGCCGGGATACGGGCACCCGCAGCAGGCTCAGCCCCCGTACGGCGCCCCGCCGCAGCAGCAGTACCCGTACCCGCCGCAGCAGTTCGCCGCCCCGCCCGCGCCGCCCGCCCGGAGCGGAGGCCTGGGCGTCAAGAAGATCCTCAAGGCCATCGTCGCCGTCGTCGCCGTCATCGTGTGCGCGGTGGGCTACTGGGCCAGCCAGGACGACGCGGACAAGGCGGAGGTCGGGGACTGCCTGACGAACAAGGGTTCCACCGTGAGCCCTGACCTCCAGGTGGTGAAGTGCGGTGGCGCCAACGCCGAGTTCAAGGTGGTCAAGGTGATACCCGACACCCTCGACACCAACCAGTGCCAGGGCAAGTCGGACATCGGCTACAAGGAGCAGACCAGGGGCTCCCGGCGCCACTCGGGCAAGCAGTTCGTGCTCTGCATCGACCAGATCAAGAAGAGCTGACCCGACCGGCTCCGGCCACCGTCCGAGCCGCCGCGGCCGGCGAACCGGCCGCGGCCCGGTTCCGGTTTCAGGGAGCGGCCGAAGCCGGCGCCGGCGCCGGGCGGGCTCCGTCCGTCGGGCGCTCGCGGCGCTCCGGCCGGAACCCGATGACGAGCACCACCACGCCGGTCAGCACGAACCCCGCCGTCCAGAAAGCGCCGACGTGCATGGCGTGGATGAAGGCACTGTCGGCTGCTCTGGCCAGGTGGGGGTCGTGTGTTGCGGCCGCCGCGTGCCGGGCGAGCTCGGCCGAGACCCTGGCCTGGCGCTGTACCGGATCCGGAAGGCCGGTCAACGAGCCCTCGATCGCGTGCCGGTTCGGGATGGGCGATCCGCAGTTCGGCGACGACGAACGCCGCGATCAGCGCGATGCCGGCGGCGGTGCAGCCCCAGACGCGCGGCTGCGTGAAGGACGCGTCCTGGCCCGCACGGATGAGGCCGTACGCGAGCAGGCCCAGGCCGCCAGTCGACAGGAGCAGCCCGGCCGGGTCGAGGCGGCGGACCTGCGGGCTACGGGAGTTCGGCACGTAGCGTGCGATGCAGCCGAGTCCGAGGAGGACCACCGGCACGTTGACGAGGAACACCGAACCCCACCAGAACCGCGAGAGCAGGGCCCCGGCCAGGATCGGCCCCGCGGCGAGGCCGACCCCGGCGAAGGACGACAGCGTGCCGAACGCGGCCGGTCGTTGCACGGGCGAGAACGTCCAGCTGACCACCGCCATCGTCGCGGGGACGAGTAACGCGGCCCCGGCGCCCATCACGGCCCGTGCCGTGACGAGTTGGCCGGGGGGCGAGGCGTAGGCGGCGAGGGCCGAGGCGGTGCCGAACAGGGCCATGCCGGCCAGCAGGGTGTTGCGGTGCCCGAACCGGTCGCCGAGCGCGCCCCCGGTGAACATCAGGCCGGCGAAGGCCAGCGTGTAGGAGGAGTACGGGCTCACCGTGCCCCAGTTCGCGACCCTGATGATGGTCAGGGCCTCCCCGGGCTGCCGCAGCAGTGCGAGGCGGCCTTCGCCTGGATGTCGGCCGTCTCCGCCGCCTGCCAGGAGCCGGGGGGCAGGTGACCTCCCCAGCGGCGGGCGCACACGCCGCTGAGCCGGTCGGGGGAGGGGGAGTCACGGTGTGGGCGCTCCGTCGTTTCCCGGATATGACTGATCTCATGGTCCAGATCCCGGCCGACTGGCTGACCCGGGTCTTCCTCTCGCCGCGCCGCGGCTCACCGGAAGACCCCGAGGTCACGGTGGCGCCGACCGCGCCGGGGCCCGTTCAGTACACGAGTTTGTACGTCACGTCCTTGGGGACCGGGGACGGTGCGGTGCCGGGGTAGACGAGCCGGATGGTGGTGTACTGCTGGACGTCGGGCTGTTCTGGCCAGGGCTGAGGTCTGCTCAGCGTCACTTTGACCGGGTACGCGTGGAAGCGGCCTGCCGCGCAGTACGGCTTGCAGTCGTTCACCATGTCGGTGCCCGTGGCCGTCGCGGTCCGCTGCCCCCAGGTGTCCCAGCCCAGTCCCACGAGGCGGTTGTTTCCGTCGCCGCAGGCCAGCAGGAACTCCTCAGGGCGTACCTGGGCCTCGGAGAAGCAGTCGACGACCACGACCGGAGCCGGATCCAGGACGGCCCGGGTCTGCGCGGAAGCCGGTACGGTGCCTGCCACGAGCGCTGCGACCGCGCACAGCAGGGTGGCCGTCCTGATCCTGGTCCGGCGTGCGGGACCGAGCCCGCCGTCTTCTGAAGCGTCCACGAAACCCTCCTCGCGGCATCGGTACGGCCTGTGGTGCCACAGCCGTCCCCAGCTTCCCCCATCCGCGCATACCCCGCACCCGCTGCGGCGGGCCGACCGGTCAGGGGCGCCTGAGCCGCGGGGCCGCGGCGGCGCGCCGCCGCGCCGCCGCGGGGAGGGTCATGAGATGCCGTACCACTGGCTGGCCCAGCCGGTGTTGATCGTGCTGGTCGACTGCTCGCCGAGGTTCACGCTGGCCGGCAGGGAGGTCTGGCCGGTCAGGAGGGTGCTGTAGCGGAGGTTCGGCGGGTTCAGGCCCGCGTTCACCGAGATCCCGGCGCCCGTGGACTTGAGGGTGAGGCCGTTGGTGGCCCAGTTGCCGTTGAGGAGGAGGGCGACGAAGTAGGTTCCGGGAGCTGCGGTGAAGGGCTTGGAGAGCGGCAGCGGCTTGGCCACCGCGTCGGTCATGAGCTGGGGCGAGATGTCCGCGGTGGACGCGCGCAGGGCGCCGCCCGCGTCGTAGACGCCGAGGTAGCACTGGGAGAGCTGGGCGTTCGGGTCGATGCCGGCCAGCCCCAGCCAGATGTTGGACCAGGTGATCTGCTCGCGCAGCACGATCCGCACCAGGGTGATCCGTCCGCCGACCCCGGCGGGGGACTGCGCGGTGACGTGCCCCGCGTCGTTCGGGTCGCCGGTCCAGGCGAGGAGGTTCTGGTCCTGCGGCCGGGGGCCCTCGTACCCGGAGCCGCCGCCCGGCGCGGCCGGAGCGGGAGCGGCGGCGCTGCTGCCCTTCTCGTGCGGGCTCCCGCCGGACGCGGTGCAGCCCGTCAGGACGAGCAGTGCCGCGAGCGCGGTGGCGACGCAGGCCGGGACGGTGGTGGTACGGGTGCGCATGGTCCCCCCATGAAGTGCGGATGTGCTAAGGGGGCCATGGTCACACGGTCCGCACGGGCCTCTCGCGCGAGGTCCCGTGGCGGAGGCGCGGGTCCGCGTGGGCGCGTCACAGCCCGGGGCGCGGTGGCGGGCCCTTGCCATGACGCCGAGCGGCGGGTACGGCGCGATGGGCCAGTCGGAACCGAGGACGAGCGTGGCGCCCGAGTCCCACAGGTCCCGGCAGCGCCGGGCCCGGGAGGCGCGCTCCTCGCCGAGGCGTCGTCGCCCACGGCGTCTTCCGGCACGCCGGCTTCGCGTACCGGCCCGTCGAGCCGCTCACCGGCACTGGCCTGTGGGCCGTCCTCATCGCCGGCTCCACCATGATCGCCTCGGGTCCGCGCTCCTGCACCATCAGCGCCGACCGGTTACGGGGCGATCGGGAGCTGGCGCTTGTGCTCCGTCAGGCGGTAACGGCGCACGATCGTGTCGAACGCGCGCTCGTCGACCGGCTTGCCCTCCAGGAAGTCGTCGATGTCGTCGTAGGTGACACCGAGGGCGTCCTCGTCGGCCTTGCCGGGGTCCAGGGTCTCCAGGTCCGCCGTGGGCGTCTTCCAGACCAGCTCCGCCGGGGCGCCCAGGACGTCGGCCACGGCGCGCACCCGGCGCTTGGTCAGGCCGGTCAGCGGGACCAGGTCGGCCGCGCCGTCGCCGAACTTGGTGAAGAAGCCGGAGACCGCCTCCGCCGCGTGGTCGGTGCCGACGACGAGGCCGTCGTGGGCACCGGCCACCGCGTACTGGGCGATCATGCGCTGGCGGGCCTTGACGTTGCCCTGCACGAAGTCCTGGTGGTGCGCGTCCCGGAAGACGGTGCCGCTGGCGAGGGCGGCCTCCAGTGCAGCGTCACTGGCGGGCTTGACGTCCACCGTCAGCACCCGGTCCGCCTTGATGAAACCGAGGGCGAGCTGGGCGTCCTTCTCATCGGCCTGGACGCCGTACGGCAGCCGCATCGCGTAGAAGACCGCCTCGTGGCCCTTCTCGCGGGCCCGCTCCACGGCGAGCTGGCAAAGCCGCCCCGCCGTGGTGGAGTCCACTCCGCCGCTGATCCCGAGCACCAGGGAGCGCAGACCGGTGGAGGTGAGCCGTTCCGCCAGGAAGGCCACCCGGCGCTCGATCTCCCGGTGCGCGTCGAAGGTCTCCGACACCTGGAGTTCCCGGGCGATCTCCTGCTGCAGAACGGTGGACGCCGGCCGGCTCACGGCTGCTCCTCGTGGTCGATGGTGGTTCAAGGCGTGCTGACCTCCCGACCCTAGTCGACGCCCTCCGCCGGCTCGATGGCGGATGAGCGATGAGTTCCGGCACGGTCCGCCTGCCGGAACGGATCACCGCCCAGCCGGGACCGGACGATGCAACCATTCGTCGTTCACCGAACTCTTGAGGCATCCTGGGAGCATGATCGAGCTCCCTGTCGACACGCCTGCCGACGATGTCGCCCCCGCGGCGCGCCTGGCCGCCTTCGCCGCGGCGCTCGCCGACGAGACCCGGGCCGCCATCTGCATGACCCTGCTCGAAGGGCGTGCCTGGACCGCGGGGGAGCTGGCCCGGATCACCGCCGTCGCACCGTCCACCGTCAGCGGCCATCTCACCCGCCTGATCGACGCGGGCATCTGCGTGACCGAGCGCCAGGGCCGCCACAGCTACGTGCGCATCGCCGACGCCGCGACGGCCCGCCTCCTCGACGGACTGGCCTCGTACGCCATCCCGGACCGGGACGCGGCGCACGCGGTGCCCGTGGTCTGCGCGCCGGACCCGCTGGCCCGCGCCCGGACCTGTTACGACCATTTCGCGGGGCGGTTCGGCATGGCGGTGACCGATGCGATGGAGCGGCGCGGGCTGCTCCGCACGGAGGGCGTCTTCGAGCTGACCGAGGCCGGGCGGGAGTGGTGCCACCGGGCCGGCGTCAGCCTTGCCCGCGAGGGGCGCCGGCCGCTGGCGAGCTCCTGCCTGGACTGGACCGAGCGGCGTCGGCACCTGGGCGGCCTGGCCGGGGCGCGGCTGTGCGCGAAGGCGCTGGGCGGGAAGTGGGTGGTGCGGCCGGCGGGAGGCGGTCGGGGACTGCTGGTGACCGAGGCGGGGGAGCGGGCCTTCGGGGACCTGCTGGGGCTCGGCCCGGAGGCCTGGAGCTGAACTGGGGCGGCGCAGCGTTAGGCGGCCCTCATCGCTCAATATTTCGGTGGACGCCGAAGCATTAACTTCTTAAAGTGGGCGTATGAAGTCCCGCCTGAGTTCGATCCCGCCCGGCATCCTCACGGCCGGCGCCGTCTCCTTCACCGTGTTCGCCTGGGCGTCCGCCTTCGTCTCCATCCGCAGTGCGGGTGCCGCGTACTCACCCGGGGCCCTGGCCCTCGGCAGGCTGCTGGCCGCCTTGCTGGTGCTCGGCACCCTGCTCGTGATCCGCCGCCAGGGCCTGCCGCCCCGCGGAGCCCGGCGCGGGATCCTCGTGTCCGGGCTGGTGTGGTTCGGCGGCTACACCGTCGCGCTGAACTGGGGTGAGCGTCTGGTCGACGCGGGTACGGCGGCCCTGCTCGTGAACACCGGTCCCATCCTCATGGCACTGCTCGCGGCCCGCCTGCTCGGCGAGGCGCTGCCGCCGCGGCTGCTGGCGGGCATGGCCGTCTCCTTCGTCGGCGCCGTGGTCGTCGGGCTGTCCATGTCGTCCGGCGGTGACGGCTCGACCTCGGTGCTGGGGGTCGTACTGTGCCTGCTCGCGGCGGTGGCCTACGCGAGCGGGGTCGTCGCGCAGAAGCCCGCGCTCTCCTTCGGGACGCCCCTCCAGATCACCGCGTACAGCTGCCTGACCGGCGCCGTGGCCTGCCTGCCCTTCGCGGGGCAGCTGGTCGTGGAGCTGCCGCGGGCGCCGGTGTCCGCGACGCTGAACATGGTCTACCTGGGAGTGGTGCCGACCGCCCTCGCCTTCACCACATGGACCTACGCCCTGGCACGGATGCCCGCCGGGAAGCTGGGCGCGACGACCTATGCCGTCCCGGCCATCGTCGTGCTGCTGAGCTGGGCCCTCCTGGGAGAGGTACCCGCCTGGCTGACCCTGCTCGGCGGAGTGCTGTGCCTGACCGGAGTGGCGGTGTCCCGGTACCGGCCGCGCAGAGCGGCGGACGACGCGACGCCTGCGCCCGGCCATGAGGGCTGCCCGGAGAAGGCGCGCGCCTGACGCTGCGTCACTCCTGTCCGGGGTGTCCGCCACTGCGTGGTACGCCCAGGGCACGGTGGCCGTGGCCGGTCCGCCGCCAGGGCGACAGGTACCCGCGCTAATGTTCGCCTGTGAGCCTTCATGTCGTCATGGGATTCGGGCCCGCAGGGGCCGCCGCCGCCCGACTGCTGGTCGAACAGGGCCATTCGGTACGGGTCGTCACGAAGTCGGGCCGCAGAGCGGAGCCCGGCATCGAGCACGTCGCGCTGGACGCGACGGACAGCAGACGGCTGACCGAGGCCGCCCGGGGCGCGGCCGCTATCCACAACTGCGCCGCACCGCCCTATCACCGCTGGGCGAGTGAATGGCCGCCACTGAACTCGTCGGTCTGCGCGGCGGCCGAGGCGACCGGGGCCGTCCTGGTCATGCTGGGCAACCTCTACGGCTACGGTCCCGTGGACGTTCCCCTGACCGAGGAGCTGCCACTGGCGGCGACCGGCCCCAAGGGGCGGGTCCGCGCCGCCTGTTGGGAGGAGGCACGGAAACTGCACGAGGAGGGCCGCATCAGGGCGGTCGAAGTGCGCGCCTCGGACTTCTTCGGTCCCGGGGTGACCGACGGCGGGCACCTGGCCGCCCGGGTGATGCCGCCGCTGCTGCGCGGCAAGCCGGTCTCCACCCTCGGGGATCCGGACGCCCCGCACAGCTGGACCTATCTCCCGGACGTGGCCCGGGTCCTGGCCGAGGTGGCGGGCGAGGAGCGGGCGTGGGGACGGGCCTGGCACGTCCCGACGGAGCCCGCGCGGTCCGTGCGGGAGATGGTGGGGCTGCTCGCCGCCGAGTCGGGAACGGGTCCCGTCGCGGTGCGCAGGCTGCCGTCCGCCGCTCTGGGCGTGGCATCGCTCTTCTCGCCGCTGATCCGCGAACTGAAGGAGATCCGCTACCAGTTCGACCGTCCGTTCGTCGTCGGTTCGAGCGCGTACGAAGCCGGGTTCACAGTACGGGCCACCCCCGTCGACGAGCAGGTCAGGGCGACGGTGGACTGGTGGCGTGAGCGGCCGGCCACCGGCCGGTGACCTCCGTGACGGAGCAGGACGATGCAGTGGGCCCGGCGGGAGCGCGGCGCGACGACGTCGCGATCGTGGGGATGGCCTGCCGGTTTCCGGGGGCGCGGAACGTCAACCAGTACTGGCGGCTCCTCACGGCCGCGCAGGCCCAGTTCTCCGCCATCCCCGACTCGCGGTGGCGCTCCGCCGCCTTCCTCAGCGAAGACTTCCGTGATGCGTCCTCCACGTACACGGACACCATGGCCCTGCTGCCGGACGTCGGCCACTTCGACGCGGTGCACTACGGCATCCCGCCCCGGCGGGCCAGGTCGATGGACCCGCAGCACCGGCTGCTGATCGACCTCGCGCGCGAGGCGATCCAGGACGCGGGGTGGGAGGCCGAGGGCTTCGACCGCGAAGAGACCTCCGTCATCACGTCGCTCACCGAGAGCGGCTACCGCGAGCTCAGCACCATGCGGATACGGATGCGCCAGCTGGCCGGCGGTGAATTCGGGGCGCGGGCAGCCGGCTCCGACTGGACGGAGACGGTCCGCGCGGTGGACGGGCTGCACGGCACGTCCGTGGCCGGGCTCCTGCTGAACATGGGGCCGAACACGATCAGCTCGGTCTTCGACCTGCACGGCGAGAGCTACGCGCTGGACTCGGCGTGTTCCGGCGGACTCATGGCCGTCGCCAACGCGGTGTTCGCCCTGCGCGCGGGCCGGAGCCGCATCGCCCTCGCGGGCGGCGCCCAGTTGATCCTCGCTCCCGACCTGCTGGTGGGACTGAGCCGGATCGGCGCCATCTCGCGCAGCGGCAGGTGCCTGCCGTTCGGAGCCCAGGCCGACGGCTTCGTCCTGGGAGAGGGCGCCGGAGTCCTCGTACTGCGGCCCCTGGCCGATGCGCTGGCGGCGGGCGACCGGGTCTACGCGGTGATCCGCGGTGTGGGCACGGCCAACGACGGGACCGTCCAGGGCGGTATGCACCCCGAGGCGGCCGGCCAGCTGCGGGCCCTGCGCCGGGCCTACCGGGACGCGGACCTGCGACCGGACTCGGTGGGCTACCTGGAGGCGCACGGCACCGGGACGAGGGTCGGCGATCCGGTCGAGGTCGGGGTCCTGCGCGAACTGCGCGGCGAGGGGAGTGCGCCCGCCTTCCTCGGCGCCGTGAAGGCGGTCGTGGGGCACTCGCTGAACGCCGCGGGGATGGCAGGCCTCATCAAGACCGTGCTGACCCTGCACCGGGGGGTGATACCGCCGCAGCCGGAGTTCGACCTGGCCGATACGGCCGGGCTCGACGCCGCGCGGCTCACCGTCCCGACGACGGCGACCCCGTGGCCGAGGTCCGGGCAGCCGCGCCGGGCCGGGGTGAGTGCCTTCGGGTTCGGAGGCACAGGTGTCCATCTGGTGCTGGAGGAGTGCGAGGCGCAGCCGGCCCGCACGGCACCGGACGGGGAGCCGCAGCTGCTGGTGCTCAGCGCGCGGGACCGGGCGGGGCTGGCCCGCCACGCCCGGGAAATGGCGCAGACCATCGCCGGTGACCGGCCGCCGCTGGCCGGGGTGGCCGACACCCTGGCCCGCCGGGCCCACCTGGCGGAGCGCCTGGCCGTCGTGGCGCAGGACGCAGCCGACGCCGTCACCCGGCTGACCGCGGCGGCCGAGGCCGTGGCGGCGGGCCGCACCGGGGATCTCGGGCCCGGGCAGACGGCCGGCACGGTCGGTGCGGTGCCCCCGGGCGAGCTGCCGGAGGCTGCCGTACCGGCGCCGGGTCCGCTGTCGGCCGAGGCACGCACGACGGCCCTGGCCCGGCTCGCGGTACGTGTGGTCAGCGGCCCGGGGCTGCGTCCGGTGACGGAGCGGACACCCCCGTGCACCCTCCCGCCGAGCCCGCTCGCCCCGCGCCACCACTGGGTGGTGGACGAGTCGGCCCGCGAGGTGGCGGACGGTCCCGGGCCGACGGACGCGCCCGCGGCGGCGCCCGAAGCGGGGCCCGCGGCGGTCACGCCGGCGGTACGGGCCGACGGCGCGACCGCCTCGTCCCTCGTGCTCGAAGCGGTGTCGCGGACGGGCGTGTTCCCCCTCTCCGACCTGAGTCCGCGGATGGCGCTCACGACCGATCTCGGCTTCGACTCCCTGATGCTCCAGGAACTGGACGTCATCCTCGGCCGGCGGGTACCGGGCTTCTCCACCGAGGAGATGTACGTGCCCGGTCTCACCATCGAGCAGCTGATCGCGCTGGTGGCTCCTCACCTCACGGAGCCGGCACGAGCCGGTGGGTCCCTGCCGGCGGAGAAGGAGGCGGACTGGGCCGCGGCGACCGCCTGCATCGACGACTTCCCGGAGGTGCGGCAGTTCGAGGAGCGCGTGAGCGCGATCGCCGCCACCGGTGCGGACTTCCCGTACTTCCGGGTCCACCAGGGCAACATCCGCGACACGACCCTGATCGACGGCCGGGCGTACCTGTCCTTCGGCAGCTACAACTACCTGGGGCTCTCCGGCCATCCTGCCGTCGACGAGGCCGCGCACCGGGCGGTGGACCGCTACGGGACCTCGGTCTCGGCGAGCCGGATGCTGTCCGGCGAACGGGATCTGACCGTCCGGCTGGAGAGGGCGCTCGCCGGCTTCCTGGGCGTCGGGGACTGCCTGGCGCTGGTGAGCGGCCATGCCACCAATGTCACCGCGATAGGGCACCTCGTCGGCGCGGGGGACCTCGTGATCCACGATGCGCTCGCCCACGACAGCATCCTCCAGGGCTGCGCGCTGTCCGGGGCGGCCAGGCGCCCGTTCGCCCACAACGACATGGGCGCGCTGGAACACATGCTCAGGGCCAACCGGTCGCGTTTCCGGCGGGTGCTGATCGCCGTCGAAGGCGCCTACAGCATGGACGGCGACATGGCCGACCTTCCCGCGGCCATCGAGTTGAAGAAGCGATACGGCGCCCTGCTGATGGTCGACGAGGCGCACAGCATCGGCACCGTGGGCGAACACGGCCGCGGTGTCGGCGAGTTCTACGGCGTCGACCGGTCCGGCGTGGACCTGTGGATGGGCACCCTCTCCAAGGCCTTTGCCAGCTGCGGCGGTTACCTGGGCGGCTCGGCGCGGATGGTGCGCTGGCTGCGGCACACGCTGCCCGGCTTCGTCTACAGCGTCGGACTGACCCCGGCCAACGCGGCCGCGGCGCTGGCCGCGACCGAGCTGATCACCGCGGAACCGCAGCGGGTGCGTGCGCTCCAGCGGAACGCGCGGCTCTTCCTCGGCCTGGCCGCCTCGGCCGGTCTGGCGACGGGCTCCAGTGCCCACACCCCGATCGTGCCGTGCGTCCTCGGAGACTCCGCGCGGGCCCTGCGGGTGGCGGACCGGCTGTTCGACCGGGGCGTCATCGCCGATCCGATCTTCCACCCGGCCGTGGAGGAAGGGCTCGCCAGGCTCCGGTTCTTCATCACCAGCGAGCACACCGATAACGACATCCGGCGGGCAGTGGCGATCCTGGCCGAGGAGGTGGCATCCACCGAGGGGTGAGCGACGCGCGCCGGAACCGCGTTCCCGAACGGCGTTTCAGAACAGAGTGCGCTCGATGCGGCTGAGCATGGCGGTCTTGCCGGACGCCCCGCCGTCGGTGGCCGCGGGCCGCTCTCCGCGGTCCTCGGCGCCGCCCAGCCGCTGGGAGAGCAGGTAGGCGATGACCTCTGCCTCCTGCTCCTGGACATCGTCGTACGTTGCGCGCAGGAGCATGTCGCGCACGAGGTCGGGGTCGAGGTTGGGGAAGAGGATGCGGGAGCTCGCCTCGTCCAGCAGGCCCGCACCGCGGTGGCAGCAGATGATGTGGCCCAGCTCGTGCAAGATGATGTGCTCCTGGTGCGCGCTGGTGGTGTTGGCGTCGTAGAAGATGAGGTCCTCGTCGCGCGCGGCCACCCACATGCCGCACGGCTGTGACGCCGGCATCGGCATGGGGACCAGGGTGATCGGACGGTTGCGGATCTCCCCGAGGTAGCGGCAGAGCTCGGCCACATCGGCTCCCTCCGGAAGATCGAGTGCGGCTATGCGCCGGGCTCCGTCCTTCCGGAGCTTCTTGAGCTGGCTGCGGCGGTCCTGGTCGGCCGACCGCCCCTTCCCGGGGAGCCTCACTCCGGGTCCGGAGGGTCCGAGGGATCGGTGACGGGAGGCAGGCCCTGCATCTGCCGGTACTGGTCCATGATGGCCGTGATGGCCTGGAGGTTCTCCTTCTTCATCCCGGCCGCGCGCATCGCCACGGAGCGGACGCCTGCCTGCCGCAGGGCCTCGATGGCGGCGACTTCGCCGAGTACCGACTCGGCGACCTTGTCGTCGAAGAAGTAGGCGACCGACACGCCGAAGAAACGGGCGAGGGCGGCGAGCAGGTCCGGCGAGGGGTTGGAGCGCTTGCCCGTCCGCAGCTGCGACAGGTACACGCCGCCGGCCTTGATGTCGGGGTTGGCCCGCTTCAGTTCCTCGGCCACCTCGGCATTGGTCCAGTGCCTGCCCTTGGGGCGAACCGTCTTGAAGAGGTTGTCCAGACGCACTGCCAGCACGGGCCGGTCGTCAGTCTCGGACATTGCGAATCCCCCTCCTCACCTCCTTGGCATTGCTCTCAGCTATCCGCAAGTTTTGCAGATTAGCGGTCAGTTGACAATCTGACCCGAGTCCGCCACCGTGGACCTCGTCGATAGCTGACAGCTAACTTTGCTTACGGGGGTAGCTGAGTGCGTTGCCAGTCGTATCGGCCCGGCCCGGCCGGCCTTCGGGGGGATGGGGGCCGGCCGGACCGGACCCGCCGGGCCCGAACCGGGGCGGGGAGCCGCGGGGGCAACGGGGACTGCAACGGGGAATCCCGCCCGGCCTGACGGGCGGGCAGACCGGGCGGGAGTTCTCGACCCGCTCAACCGATCTTGCGGTAGACGGATGCGACCTGCGTGAGCCAGGCGACCTCCGCGGTGAAGTTGTCCGTGTCGCGGTCGTCGAAGTCCCCCGCGTCCTTGCTGTGATCGGGAACGGTGCCCGTGCGCTTGGCGTGCAGGGCCTGCTTGATCTGCGCCGCCTCGGCGAACGCCTGCCGGGATTCGTTGCCGCCTCCGGCGTCGGCTTCCGCTTCGCCGGTGCCTGAGGCGGACCGGTCGATGTACGGGCGCAAGTCCCGCCACCCGTCCCGTATTTCGATGACCCGCCGGTGCAGGCGGTAGTTGAGGTCGGATACCGCAGCCGGCCCCGGCGGCTCCAGCACGATGTCCGGGGACGACTCGTACAGGTCCCGCCAGAGCGGGTAGAGCGCCCGGTACGCACGGTAACTGCGCACCCATTCCAGCAGTTTGGCGGCCGATGCCTCCCAGGAGGAGATGGTCAGGCTCAGCGAGAGCACGACGATGCCCGCCGCACTGAAGATGTTGGCGGCGACCTGCCACACGCCGATGTCGATCCCCCACGCGGCGGTGAGGATGTTGACCGTCCGGCACAGGCAGTAGAGGAAGAGGACCACCGCGGCCACCGAGAGCAGCCGCAGGGCCTGCCGCAGCGAGGCCTTGCCCGTCATGCGGGCGTAGGGGCCGCACTGGCGGAAGATGGTCACGCACGGAACCGCCTGGGAGACGATGAAGACCAGGAGGTAGGTGAGGACCAGCGGTTGGCCGCTGCCGGTGTTGAAGTCCGTTGCCGGCCGGCCGGGTCCGTCGGCGATGAAGAAGAGTGCTGTCAGGAGCGCGCTGAGGGTGACCCCCGTCACCAGCCAGTAGCGGACCTTCCGTACCGCCTCCTCGGTGGCGGTGGCCCAGCGCAGCAGGATGATCTGCGCGCTGACGCAGAACGCCACCGCCGATACGTGCATCACCAGGATGGCGAGGTTCCCGACGCCGAGGAAGCTCTTGCCCCCCATGGCGACGGCGCCCATCGTGAAGGTGAGGCACTGGAGCAGCAGGGTGATCACCAGGGCGCGGTAGGCACTGTCCCCCCGGCTGCGTCCCACTTGGCACAGCCGGTAGACGAGTGCGGCGTACGACGAGAGCGCCGCGATGACGAAGCAGAGGGTTCGGGTGGTGTTCACGGCCTGATTCCCCGCCGGTGCCGCATGCGCGGCAGACGGATTAGTCGGTGTGGGTGTTCTCGTCCAGAGGAACCGTCAGCCCGATGGCTTCGGCCGCCACGGCAATGGCGAAGTCGAAGTACGCGGACTCGTCCCGGACGCTGTCGTGGGTACGGCTGAAGACCTGGAACACCAGGAGCCCGATCAGATTGCTCCACAGCACGATGCCGCGCTCGATGAGGTCCGAGAACGGAGCCTCCGGCGCGCCGCCGAAGAGCTCCACGGCCTCCGGCAGGAGCAGCGTCGGACCGGTCAACGGCCGCCGGGGCGGGGTGAGTTCGCCCGCCGCCAGCGCGGAGCGCACGATGCCGGCCAGTACGGCGGGGGTGCGCGACGCGGCCGGGACGGTGTCCTGCGGGGCGTGGTATCCGGGAACGGGGGAGCCGTAGATCAGCGTGAATTCCCCGGAGTTGTCGAAGGACCACTTCCGCAGCGCGCGCGTCACCGCGAGGAGTCGCGTCCCGGCCGACGCTCCGGCGGCGCCGGCCGCCGCATCGGCCTGCTCCATCGCGGCGGCGGAGTCGTTGTACGCGTCGATGACGAGCGCGGTCAGCAGGTCGTCCCGATGGGGGAAGACGCCCTCCACCTCGGCGACGGCAAGACCGCTGTCCTCGGCGGCGGCTTCCAGCGAGAGCCCTCCGGCGCCCAGTTTCACCAGCAGTTGGCGTGCGGCGGCCTTGATGGCGGCCGGTCGCGTGGCGTTCTCATCGGTAGCGCTGGTGGAAGCATCCATGGCCAAACCGTACCTGTCAGCCACCACGGCCCCGGGCGCATTCGAGGGAGCACCCCGGAAAGGCCCTGTGATCCGGGCCATAGGCCGATCGGTTCCGGACAACGGGCTCAAACCCGCACCTGGTTGGCTCCTTTCCACTCCCGCCCGGCAGGGGCTCGGGCGTGGGGCGAGTGCGGCGCCGCACCCGACTGTGTACCGTGAGTGACACCTGAACACGTACGGTGACGTCCGTAGTGGGAGTCGCCGTGTCGATGCTGCTGCGACCCCGCCGGGACGACCCGTCGCCCGGAAGAGATCATCTTCACCGGGAAGCGAGGGTGCGTTTGCATAGACATGCATTTAAGTGCATACTCTTCCCATGTCTAAGGTTCTCACCTCCCTGCCCACCGGCGAGCGCGTCGGCATCGCCTTCTCCGGCGGTCTCGACACCTCCGTCGCGGTCGCGTGGATGCGCGACAAGGGGGCCGTCCCCTGCACCTACACCGCCGACATCGGCCAGTACGACGAGCCCGACATCGCCTCGGTGCCCGGCCGCGCGAAGACCTACGGTGCCGAGATCGCGCGCCTGGTCGACTGCCGGGCGGCGCTGGTCGAGGAGGGCCTGGCCGCGCTCGCCTGCGGTGCGTTCCACATCCGCTCGGGCGGCCGTGCCTACTTCAACACGACGCCGCTCGGCCGCGCCGTCACCGGCACCCTGCTGGTCCGCGCGATGCTTGAGGACGACGTACAGATCTGGGGCGACGGCTCGACGTTCAAGGGCAATGACATCGAGCGGTTCTACCGCTACGGCCTGCTCGCCAACCCCCACCTGCGCATCTACAAGCCGTGGCTCGACGCCGACTTCGTCTCCGAGCTGGGCGGGCGCAAGGAGATGTCGGAGTGGCTGGTCGCCCACGGGCTGCCGTACCGCGACAGCACCGAGAAGGCGTACTCCACCGACGCCAACATCTGGGGCGCCACCCACGAGGCCAAGACGCTGGAGCACCTCGACACCGGCGTGGAGACCGTGGAACCGATCATGGGCGTCCGGTTCTGGGACCCCTCGGTCGAGATCGCCGCCGAGGACGTCACGATCGGCTTCGACCAGGGCCGCCCGGTGACGATCAACGGCAAGCAGTTCCACTCCCCGGTCGACCTGGTCATGGAGGCCAACGCGATCGGCGGCCGCCACGGCATGGGCATGTCGGACCAGATCGAGAACCGGATCATCGAGGCGAAGAGCCGCGGGATCTACGAGGCGCCCGGCATGGCGCTGCTGCACGCCGCGTACGAGCGGCTCGTCAATGCGATCCACAACGAGGACACCCTCGCGCACTACCACAACGAGGGACGGCGCCTCGGCCGGCTGATGTACGAGGGCCGCTGGCTGGACCCGCAGGCGCTGATGGTCCGCGAGTCGCTGCAGCGCTGGGTCGGCTCCGCGGTCACCGGCGAGGTGACCCTGCGGCTGCGGCGCGGTGAGGACTACTCGATCCTGAACACCACCGGCCCCGCCTTCAGCTACCACCCGGACAAGCTGTCGATGGAGCGCACCGAGGACTCGGCGTTCGGCCCCGTGGACCGGATCGGCCAGCTCACCATGCGCAACCTCGACATCGCCGACTCGCGCGCCCGGCTGGAGCAGTACGCCGGCCTCGGCATCGTCGGCACCGCCCACCCCGAGCTGATCGGCGCCGCCCAGGCGGCCGCGACCGGCCTGATCGGTGCCATGCCGGAAGGCGGCGCGGAGGCCATCGCCTCCCGCGGCGAGGTGTCCGGCGACGACGAGCTGCTGGACCGCGCCGCGATGGAGTTCGGCACCGACTGACCGGTGCATCCGCCAGCCACAGCCCCGGGCGGTCCGGCACGGCGCCGCCGTGTCGGACCGCCCGAGGTGTTTCAGGCAACGCTGCAGCCGCGGCCGGAGGCCGCGTCGCGACCCCGATCCGAATGTGCGTGCCACTACGCTGGGGCCCGGCTCAGTACGTGAGTTGGCGAACGGCGAAGGACGGAGCGTGTGGTGGCGGCGGGGGAGGCGAACGGCGCGGAGCTGGTCGGCAGGATGCTCGGCGGGCGGTACCGGGTGACCGCGGTGATCGGACGCGGCGGCATGGGAGTGGTCGCCCGCGCGGTCGACGAACTGCTCGGCAGGGAAGTCGCCGTCAAGGTCATGCGGGCCTACACCGACGCGTCCGCGGCCGAACTGGCCGATCTGCGCACCCGGATGCAGCGGGAAGCACAGGCCGCTGCCCGCATCCGCCACGCCGGTGTGGTCACCGTGCACGACGTGACCGAGGAGGAGGGGCTGCCGGTCATCGTGATGGAGCTCGTCGACGGGCCCTCCCTCGACGACGTACTGGAGAAGCGCGGCCCGCTCGATCCCCGCGAGGCCGCCGCGATCGGCGCCGAACTGATGGACGCGCTCGACGCCGCACACCGGGCCGGCGTCCTGCACCGCGACGTCAAACCGGCCAACGTACTGCTGGAGCGCGACGGGCGGGTCGTACTCACCGACTTCGGCATCGCCACGCTGCAGGCCCCGGGCGACGAGGACATGGCCAAGCTGACCCGCAGCGGCGACATCATCGGCTCCCTCGACTACCTCCCGCCGGAGCGCGCACAGGGCACGGAGCCCGGACCCGCATCGGACATCTGGTCGCTCGGCATGACGCTCTACGCCGCCGTGGAGGGCACGTCGCCGTTCCGCCGTACGTCCGCGTGGTCCACGCTGTCGGCGATCGTCACCGAGCCGCTGCCGGAGGCCCGCCGGGCCGGAGCACTGGCGCCCGTACTGCAGGCGCTCATGGCCAAGGAACCACAGCACCGGCCCACCGCCGGCCGGGCACGCGAGATGCTGGCGTCGGTGGCCGAGGGCCGGAGTGCGATCGGGGCGGCGCCTGTGCCCGGCCCACCCGCGACATCGGCGCCCGCACCCGCGGCCGTGCCCGCAGGCGTCCCGGCGCCGCCGCCCGGCTACGGCCCCGCTCCGGTCCCGTACTCCCGGCCCTTCCCGCAGCCCCATACCGGCACCCCGCCCCCCGGCCGGCCGGACGCCGTCGCGCAGAGGGGCGTGCCGACCGCCTCCCACGACCCGGGCACCGGAAGAACGGTTCGCGGACCCCTCGTCATCGCGGCCGCGGTCGCCGTCGTACTCGCCGCGGGCGGTCTCACGTATGCCATGGCGGGCAAGCACGGCGGCAAGGCCGGTCAACAGGCACAAGCCGCTGCTTCCCAGGCCCCCCACAACCCTTCCGCGCCTGAAACCTCCCGGTCTCCGAAACCGGCCAAGGAGGGCGGCAAGCCCGGCAAGTCGCCGACGCCGGGCGGCAAGGGCGGCGGCCCGGCGCCGCAGACCTCGGTCTCCCCGTCGACCGATCCCGCTCCCGTGTCGACGGGCTGCACCGGTTGGAGCCATCAGGACCGCAACCCCGGAACCTACGGCTACATGTCGGGCAACTTCCACATCACCACCGGGCCCTATCAGACCTGTCCTTCCGTGACGATGGCCAAGTCCGGCACGAAACTCCTGTACCAGTGCTACGTCGTCAACGCGTACGGCAACAAGTGGACCTTCGTCCGCGTCGCCGACACGGACGCCTCCGGCTGGATGTCCAACGACAACCTCACCCGCCAGAGCGGCCCGTCGACCCGCTGCTGACACACCGGGCCCACCCGGACGGCAGGGCCTGGGATGTGTGCCATGCCGGACGTCTCCCCCCGCCCCGAGCCGTTCACCCCGCAGACCGCCCCCGCGGCGCTCGACGACCTGCGCGCGCGGCTGCGCGCGACACGGTGGCCGGACATGCCCGAGGACGCCGGCTGGTCGCTCGGGACCGACCGCGGCTACCTGCGCGAGCTCGTGGCCTACTGGGCGGACGGGTTCGACTGGCCGGCGCAGGAGGTGGCGCTCGCCCGGCTCCCCCACTTCCGGGTGCTCCTGGGCGGCCTCGGCATCCACTTCGTGCA
Organism: Streptomyces sp. NPDC097981; assembly: GCF_040302565.1. Lineage (NCBI taxonomy): Bacteria > Bacillati > Actinomycetota > Actinomycetes > Kitasatosporales > Streptomycetaceae > Streptomyces > Streptomyces sp. NPDC097981. The sequence continues at coordinate 69,526 of NZ_JBEORW010000033.1, read as the reverse complement.
CGCCCGGGCCGCCGCGCCGGCCGGGCCCGTCCTTCCGCTGGTCCTCAGTCACGGCTGGCCGGACTCGTTCTGGCGCTACTCGAAGGTCATCCCGCTCCTCACCGACCCCGGGGCGCACGGCGCCGATCCCGCCGACGCGTTCGACGTCGTGGTGCCCGACCTGCCGGGCTACGGGTACTCCGACCGCCCCGGCGGCGCGCCCCTCGACTCCATTGCCGTCGCCGGCCTGTGGGCCGAGCTCATGGGGATCCTCGGCTACGCCCGGTTCGGTGCGGCGGGCGGGGACATCGGCAGCCACGTGAGCCGCTACCTCGCACTCGACCACCCCGACCGGGTGGTGGCCGTCCACCGCACCGACGCCGGGCTGCCGCTGTTCAGCGGGGACCCGGCCGACGTCGCGCCCGAGGAACGCGCCTGGCTCGACCGCGCCGCGGCCTGGGGTGCGGCCGAGGGCGCCTACGCCGCCGTGCACCGTACGAAACCCCAGACCGCTGCGTTCGGGCTCACCGATTCGCCGGCCGGCCTCGCCGCGTGGATCGTCGAGAAGCTCCGGGCGTGGAGCGACTGCGACGGAGACGTCGAACGGCGGTTCACGAAGGACGAGATCCTCACGGACGTCACGCTCTACTGGCTCACGGGGACGATCGGCTCGTCGATGCGCATGTACCGCGCGAACGCCGCGATCCCGCCCGCCCAGCATGCCCGCCGGGTCGAGGTGCCGTCCGGCTTCTCGCTCTTCCAGGGCGACGTCCTCCGTCCGCCGCGGGCGTGGCTCGAACGCACGGCGAACGTCGTGCGGGTGACCGAGCCCGCGCGGGGCGGTCACTTCGCGCCGTTCGAGGAGCCCGAGCTGTACGCGCAGGAGCTGCGCGCGTTCTTCCGCCCGTACCGGGAGGCGGCGACGGAATGAGGACGGTTACCGGCCGGCGTGGGCCGCGCTGCTGCGGAAGGTGCGCCGGTAGGCCTCCGGGGGTACGCCGACGGCGCGGTTGAAGTGGCGCCGCAGCGTGGTGTCGCTGCCCATGCCGGTGGCCGTGGCGATCGCGCCGATGGTGTTGTCGGTGGTTTCGAGGAGTTCCTGCGCACGGTGGACGCGCTGGGTGAGCAGCCAGCGCAGGGGAGTGGTGCCCGTGATGTCGGTGAACACGCGCGCCAGGTGACGTGAGCTCATGTTCGCCCGCCGGGCCAGGTCCTCCACGGTGAGCGGCTGGTCGAGCCGCTCCACCGCCCAGGCCAGCAGCGCCCCGAGGGGGTGGTCGCGGGGTTCGGGAACCGGGGTGGCGACGAACTGGGCCTGGCCCCCGGCCCGGTGGGGCGGCACGACCAGGCGGCGCGCCACCTGGTTGGCGACGGCCGAGCCGTGGTCGATCCGGACCAGGTGAAGGCACAGGTCCATCGCGGCGGCCTTGCCGGCCGAGGTGAGCACGCTGCCGTGGTCGATGTAGAGCACGTCCGGATCCACCTTCACCCGGGGGTACTTGGCGGCCAGCGCCGCGGCGTGCAGCCAGTGGGTGGTGGCGCGGCGCCCGTCCAGCAGACCCGCGGCGGCCAGCACGAACGCGCCCGTACACAGGGAGGCCACCCGGGCTCCCGCATCGTGTGCGGCGCGCACGGCATCGACCAGTTCGGCGGGCGGGTCCGCGTCCGGATCGGCGCACGCCGGGACGATCACGGTGTCCGCGTCCACGAGCCGGTCCAGTCCCGCGTCGGATTCGAGCCGGAAGCGGCCGCCGACCGGCACGGTGTCCGGCCCGCAGACCGCGAACTCGTACCAGGGGTCGACGAGATCGGACCGGTCGACGCCGAACACATCGCACGCCGCGGCGAGTTCGAAGTGCAGGACCCCCGGAGTGACGGCCAGTGCGACAAGGGTCATGTCCGAAAGTGTACGGGGCATGTCATTGCCGCCACTCCCGGCCGTCGCCCGGCGCGGGCAGGATGGCAGCCGTTGATCATTCGCGTGCGAAACGGGGGACCTCATGGGATCGAGTCAAGGGGCGGCGGCGGTAACGGTGTTCGGCGCCTACGGGCACACCGGGCGCTTCGTCGTGGCCGAACTGCTGGACCGGGGGCTGACCCCGATCCTGTCAGGCCGCGACGCCGGCAAGCTCCGCGCGCTGGCCGGCGATTTTCCCGGACTCGACGTCCGGCCGGCACCGGCCGACGACCCGGCCTCGCTCGACCGCGCCCTGGCCGGCGCGGCAGCCGTGGTCAACTGCGCCGGGCCGTTCGCCGCGACGTCGGCACCGGTCATCGAGGCGGCGCTGCGCGCACGGATCGCCTACCTGGACGTCGCGGCCGAAGTGGAGGCCGTCGCCGACACGTTCGCCCACTTCGCGGACCGGGCCCGCGACGCCGGGATCGTGGTCGTGCCCGCGATGGCGTTCTACGGCGGCCTCGGCGACCTGCTCGCCACCGCCGCACTGGGCGACGCCGTGGCGGCCGACGAGGTGCACATCGCGTACGCCCTCAGCAGCTGGCAGCCCACGGCCGGGACCCGCGGGTCCGGCAAGGTCTCGCGGGGCCGGCGTGAGGGCCGGCGGCTCGTCTACGCGAAGGGGCGGCTGGAGCTGCGTACGGACGAAGCGCCCTCCAGCCGGTGGTCCTTCCCCGCTCCGGTCGGAAACCGGGCCGTGGTCGGCGAGTTCACCACCGCGGACAGCGTGACCATCCCGCGCCACCTGTCCGCCCCGGACATCCACACCTTCATGACGGCCGAGGCCGTCAAGGACGTCCTGGCCCCGGACACCGCACCGCCCGAGCCGGTCGACGAGCGGGGGCGGTCGGCGCAGACCTTCCTCGTCGACGTCACCGTCCGCGCGGGCGGCACCCGGCGTCGTGCGGTGGCCCGCGGCCAGGACATCTACGCCGTCACCGCGCCGCTCGTCGTCGAGGCGGTGGGCCGGGTCCTCGCAGGGCAGGTCAAGACCGCCGGGGTCGCCGCGCCCGGCGAGATCTTCGACGCGCACAGCTTCCTGGGCTCGCTGGCTCCGCACCACCTCTCGTACGAGCTCGGTGCCGCCGAAACCGCGGAGGAATCGGGGTGACCCCGACCGGCCGGTCAGGCGGAGGTCCGGCCCTGGCCCGCGGGCCGGCCGTTCGTGGGCGGGTATCCGGGCCGGGCCGGCGCCGGCGGTACCGGCAGCGGCGGCAGGGACGGCTCGTACAGCCAGACCGAGAACAGGTCGTCCACCGGTTCGGCCGCGTAGCGGGCCACATGGGTGAGGAAGCCCGCGGTGGTCACCACACCGTGGCGGTGCACGGTGGCCCAGTCGCGGAGCATGCGGAAGAAGGCGTCGTCGCCCAGCGTGCAGCGGATCGCGTGCATGGCGAGACCCCCGCGCTGGTACAGGCGGTCGTCGAACATCAGCTTGCGCCCCGGGTCGACCAGCCGCAGATCCTGTGCCTGCGAGGCCAGCAGCCGGTGTGCGGCGGCCGCCAGCTCGTGTGCGGTGCGGCCGCCGGAGCGCTCCGACCAGAGCCATTCGGCGTACTTCGCGAAGCCCTCGTTCAGCCAGATGTGCCGCCAGTCGGCGATGGTCACGCTGTTGCCGAACCACTGGTGCGCGAGCTCATGGGCGATGAGGCGCTCCGATCCGCGTCCCCCGTCGACGTGGTTGGCGCCGAACAGGGAGAGACCCTGGGCCTCCACCGGGACGTCCAGCTCCTCGTCGGCGACGACCACCGCGTATTCCGCGAATGGATAGGGCCCGAACAGCTCCTCGAACAGCTGCATCATGGCGGGTTGCCGGGCGAAGTCACGGGAGAACCGCGACAGCAGGTGCGCCGGCACGTGGGCGCTCTGCGGCACGCCGCCGAGGCCGGGGTCGCCGAGCAGCACCGTCTGGTACAGGCCGATGGACAGGCCGACCAGGTAGCTTGACGTCGGCGCCGGCTGTTCGTACACCCAGGTCGTCGTGCTGGCCTTGGTCGTCCGGGTGAGCAGCCGGCCGCCGGCCACCACCGTGTAGGCGGACGGCGTGTTCACCGAGATCTGGTACGAGGCCTTGTCGGCGGGCCGGTCGTTGCACGGGTACCAGGAGGGTGCGCCGACCGGCTGGCTGGCCACCAGCGCGCCGTCGGTCAGCTCCTCCCAGCCGAGACCGCCCCAGGGGCTGCGGACCGGCTTGGGGTTGCCCGCCCAGTGCACCTCCACCGTGAACGCGGCGCCGGCGGGCAGCGGCTTGGCCGGCCGGATACGGAGCTTGCCGCCCCGGTGGGTGTAGTGCGGGGCCCGGCCGTTCACCATGACCCGGCCTATTTTGAACTCGGCCAGGTTCAGGTGGAACTCCGTGAGCGGCGCCCGCCCGGCGATCGCACTGAGCCGGGCCGTCCCGGCCAGCCGGTTGGGACCGGGACGGTACTCCAGAGCGAGTTCGTACCGGTGCACGCGGTAACGGGAATCGCCGTTGGCCGGAAAGTACGGGTCCGATACCGCTGTCTTCTGGCCGTTCATTTCGCCGCTTCCGCTCCCTGCGCTGTGCTCGGGCCCTGTCAGGTCCGCCATGCCTCGATCGGATTGCCCAGCCACCGGGTGCCGGCGGGGACGGATTCCCCGGCCATCACGAGAGAGGCGGGCCCCAGTGTGCTGTGGGCCCCGACCGTACTCCCGGGCAGGACGATGCCGCCCGGACCCAGGGTGGCGCCCTCGCGGAGAACCACAGTATCCGTCCTCAAGATCCGGTCGTGGAAGAGGTGCGTCTGCAACACGCAGCCGCGGTTCACACTGACCGCGTCGCCCAGCACCACCAGGTCCGTCTCCGGCAGCCAGTAGCTCTCGCACCACACACCCCGCCCGATCCGGCCCCCGAGCCCGCGCAGCCACAGGGCCAGCAGCGGCGTACCGGGCACCGATCCGGCCAGCCACGGCACGGCCAGTACCTCGACGAAGGTGTCGGCCAGCTCGTTGCGCCACACGAAGCCGCTCCACAGCGGGTGCTCTCCCGCCCGGTGCCGGCCCACCAGCAGCCACTTCGCGGCCACCGAGACCGCACACGCCGCCACCCCGGCGGTGAGCAGCACCGCTCCGGACAGCAGCACGGCTCCCCGGACCCCGAACCCGTCCTCCGCGCTCAGCGCGCAGAGCGCCGCCACCGTCAGGACGGCCAGGGCTGCCGAGCAGAACACCGGGACGAGGCGGCACAGCTCCACCAGGCCGCGCGCCCACAGCAGCCGCGCGGGCGGATCGTACGTCCGGCTCTGGTCGGAGGATTCGGCGGACCGGGGCAGCCGGACCGGCGGCAGGCCCAGGTACGAGCTGCCCTTCTTGGCCTTCTTCGGCGTCGCCGACAGCACGCCGACCAGCCCGCCGTCCGGCACGGTGCGGCCGGGCGCGGTCATGCCGGAGTTGCCGAGGAACGCCCGGCGGCCGATCTCGGAGTGGCCGATCCGCATCCAGCCGCCGCCCAGCTCGTAGGGGGCGGTCAGGGTGTCGTCGGCGAGGAACGCGCCTTCGCCCACAGTGGTGAGACTGGGCAGCGCGAGCACCGTGGACACCTCCGCACCCCGGCCGATCTTCATGCCGAGCAGCCGCAGCCACACCGGCGTGATCAGCCCGGCGTACAGCGGGAAGAGCGTCTCCCGGGACAGGTCCATCAGCTGGGTGACCGTCCAGGCCTGCCAGCCGACCCGGCTGTGCGTCGGATGCGTTCCGGTACGCAGCCCGAGGCTGAGCAGACGTACGGAGACCAGCAGCAGCAGCGCGTACGCGAACCCGTAGGCGAGCGCCCCGGGCACCACGGCGAGCAGGGCTCCGCGCAGCGCCTCGGCGAACCCGGCGCCGGCGGGCACGAACCGGCTCAGCACGAGCAGCGCGGGCACGGTGGCGAGCACGGGCAGCGCCGTGAGCCCGAAGCCGGCCGCCCCGTACGCGGCCCGCCAGGGCAGCCCGCGCGGCGGACGTTCCTTGGGCCAGTTGTGCTTGGCCTTGCCGAGCTTGACGGCGGGCGCCCCGGCCCAGCGCTGGCCGGTCGGAATCTGCCCGACCACGGCCGAGCCGGGCGCCACCTCGGCCCGCTTGCCGACGCGAGCACCGGGGAAGAGCATGCTGCGGGTGCCGACCACCGCGCCCGCGCCGACCTTGACCGGGCCGATCTCCAGCCGGTCGCCGTCCAGCCAGTGCCCGCAGAGGTCCACCTCGGACTCCACGGCGCAGCCGCGCCCGAGCTTCAGCATGCCCGTCACCGGAGGCAGTGAGTGAAGGTCCACCTCGGGGCCCACCTTGGCTCCCAGAGCCCGTGCGTACCGCTCCAGCCAGGAACCGGTCAGTGACGTCGCACCGGCGTACTCGGCCAGCCGCTCGGCCGTCCAGAGCCTCAGGTGCACGCTTCCGCCGCGCGGGTGGCGTCCCGCCTTCACGCCGCGCAGCAGCAGGCGCGCGCCGCCGGCCGCGAGCACGAGGCGGCCCGGCGGGCTGAAGAGCAGCACGGCACCGGCGGCGACCAGCCACCACGAGGCGGTCGGCGCCCACGGATAGGGCCCGAGCCGGTGCAGTACGTTGCCCAGCGCAAGCAGCGCCACCGCCCAGCGCAGTCCCACCAGGGTGAACAGCGGAAGCAGCAGGAGCGACTGCGCCACCTTGGACCGGAGCGGAACGGGCTTGACGACCCGCGCCGCCTCGTCGTCGCGTACGGACTTCTCCAGCCGCCGGGCCAGCTTGCGCAGGGCTGGCTGCTGGTAGATGTCGAGGACGGCCGCTCGCGGGTAGCGGGTGCGCAGCCGGGTGGTGAGCTGGGCGGCGGCGAGGCTGTTCCCGCCGATCGCGAAGAAGTCGTCGGCGGCTCCGGTGACGGCCACTCCGAGGGTCTCGCTCCACTGCTCGGCGAGCCAGGCCTCGGTGCCGTACAGCTGTTCGGCGGGGCCCGTGGTCTCCAGTCCGGGCTGGGGGCCCCTTCCAGCGGTGGCTGGGAGAGGCCACGGCAGCGCGTCTCGGTCCACCTTGCCGGAGGTACGGGTCGGCAGTTCGTCGACCGGCGCGAGCAGCGGCACGAGGGCCGCGGGCAGCTCGGCACGCAGCCGCTCGACGGCCGCCGCGTGGTCCCAGCCCTCCTGGGCGACCAGGTAGCCGACGAGCAGCTGGTTGCCGCTGCGCGCCGTGCGCACGGCCGCGGCCGCCCCGGCGACGCCGGGCAGGGCCTGCAGCGCGGCGTCCACCTCCCCCAGCTCGATCCGGCGACCGCCGAGCTTGATCTGCTCGTCGCCGCGGCCGAGGAAGACCAGCCCTTCGGGTTCCGCTCGTACGAGGTCGCCGCTGCGATAGGCGCGCTGCCAGCCGAGGGATTCCAGCGGGGCGTACTTCTCGGCGTCCTTGTCCGGGTCGAGGTAGCGGGCCAGGCCGACGCCGCCGATGACGAGCTGGCCGCTGCCGCCCATCGGCACCGGCTCGCCGGCCTCGTCGACCACGGCCAGTTCCCAGCCGCTGAGCGGGAGGCCGATCCGGATCGGCTCCTCGCCGGTCAGCAGCGAGGCGCAGGCCACGACGGTGGCCTCGGTAGGGCCGTACGTGTTCCAGACCTCGCGCCCCTCGGTGACCAGGCGCTGGGCCAGCTCGGGCGGGCAGGCCTCGCCGCCGAAGATCAGCAGCCGGACCTCGTCGAGGGCCTCGGGCTCCCAGAGCGCGGCCAGGGTCGGCACCGTGGAGACCACGGTGATCTCCTGCTCCACCAGCCAGGGGCCGAGGTCGGCGCCGCTGCGTACCTGGGAGCGGGGGACGGGCACGAGGCAGGCGCCGTAGCGCCAGGCCAGCCACATCTCCTCGCAGGAGGCGTCGAAGGCCACGGACAGCCCAGCCATGACCCGGTCCCCGGGGCCGATCGGCTCCTCGGCGAGGAACAGCGCGGCCTCGGCGTCCACGAACGCGGCGGCGCTGCGATGGCTGACGGCGACGCCCTTGGGCCTGCCGGTGGAACCGGAGGTGAAGATGATCCATGCGTCGTGCTCGGGGCCGGGACGCGCCGCGGACACGGGAACCTCCGCCGGGCCGCTGACGTCGATGCGCTGACCGGCGCCCAGCACCGCCCGGACCCCGGCCTCGCCGAAGACCAGCTCGGCCCGCTCGTCCGGGTCCTCGGCGTCGACGGGCACGTAGGCGGCACCCGCCGAGAGCACGGCCAGGATGGCCGCGTACAGGTCATTGGTGCCGGACGGGACCCGTACGCCGACCCGGTCGCCGAGACCCACCCCGGCGGCCTCCAGGGTGCGCCTGCGGCGCTCGACCTCGGCGGCCAGCGCCCGGTACGTCAGCCGGGTGGTGCCGTCGTCGAGGGCCGGCTCGTCGGGGTACGCCCGTACGGACGCCTCGAAGATGTCCACGAGGGTGCGCGTCGGGGCGGCGGGCCCGGCGGAGAACCGGGCGGATTTGCCGGAGTCCCCGCGTGCGTCCTCGTTGTCGAGCAGGGTCAGTTCACCGCGCTCAGGTGTGGCTGCCATCGGCCCTCGCGTTTCGGTCCCGGAACCCTCCGGGTCGCCGGCGGAGCCCGGGTCTGCCCGGGTTGTTCCGGTCCGGCGGCACGCAACCAGCCAGTCTAGTGCGCCATCAAGAATTTTCTCGCTGAAGCCTGCCGTGTGGCGCAGAAGAGACGGTGGTCCAAGGCTCCGCAACCATTCGGCATATGGCGAAACGGCGGCGCCACGGCTGGATGGCACAGGGTGCCGATCAGGGGGATGCGGATCCCGTGACGGCGGCGACGGCGTGGCGGAGGGCGGAGCCGCTCGGGGGGCGCTCGCGCCAACGGGCGCCGATGTGGCCGTCGGGCCGGACGAGGAGCGCCCCGTCCGGGCCGAGGTCGCAGAAGTCCGTGTGCTCCTCGGGCAGGGTCTCGACGCGCACGGGCCACGGTGCGGTCGCCTGCTGGTCCCAGTGCGCGGGGTCCGGGGTGAGCAGCGTGAACCACTCGCCTACGGCGTCGAGCGTGGAGCGGTTGCGGGTGAGCCAAAGGTGCGGCATGCGGTGCCCCGGCTCCGTGGTGGGGACGTAGTCCGTGCTCCCGGGGGACGGCTCGGGCGGGGCGCCGCCGCCGGTGAGGACGGCGCCGGAGCGGTAGGCGACGCCGAGCACGAGGCCGAGTTGGGCAAAATACCCTTCCGACCAGGGCAGTTCGAGTTCGGCCGATGCTGCTTCGCCCGTCCGGAGCTGGTCGCGGCGCCGGTTCATCACCTCGACCATGAGCCGGGTGTTGGCGACGGCTTGGCGGAGGGTCAGGTGGGCGACGGGTTCCCGTTCCGCCCCGTAGGTCGCCAACAGGCCGCTGCCGGCCCAACCGTGGAGAACGCCCGCCAGCTTCCAGCACAGGTTGTGCACATCGGCGATCCCGGTGTTCATGCCCAGGCCGCCGATCGGGGGGACCGCGTGCGCGGCATCGCCGGCGAGCAGGATCCGTCCGTGGCAGAAGCGTTCGGCGACGAAGGCGTTCAGGGCCCAGTGCTGAACCCGCACCACCTCGGCCCGTACGCCGGCGCCGGGCCCGAGGGCGCGCGAGACGAGGTCGGGCCAGTCGGCGCGCGCGGCGTCTTCGGGTGTGGGGCCGAACCAGGACCAGCCGCCTTCGGGGTAGAGCGGGCCGAACCCTCCGTGCGCCGTGAAGTAGACCCCGGCCGGCTGCCGGGCGCGCCAGCGGTCGAGGTCGGCGTCGAACACGACCGTGGTGAAGTCCCCCAGCGCCCCGGGCCCGGTCGTGTCGACGGCCAGCCGCTGCCGGACCGTGGAGTTCGCGCCGTCGGCAGCGATGACGTAGCGGGCACGGACGCGGGTCTCTTCACCGCGCCGGCGGTCGACGAGCAAGGCCACGACACCATCGGATTCCTCCGTCAGGTCGATGAGCTCGACCCCGAACCGCACGGGTGCGTCTGCTGCGGCGAGCAGGGTGGGTTCGAGCCGGTCCTGCGAGGTCACCACGCCGGTCACGGGGCTTTCCGGCACGGGCGCGTTGACCCCGACCATCGCCGCCGTGGCGAAGTCGTGATCGCACAGGGTGTCGCGGAAGCGGATGCGGCCGTACTCCGGCGCGAACGCGGCGGCCGTGATCCGGGTGTCCACCCCGAGCCGGCGGAAGATCTCCATCGAGCGAATGTTGACCAGCCGGGACCGGGGGAAGGGCGACAGCTCGACGTGCTTCTCGACCAGCAGGGCCGATACGCCCCAGCGTTCCAGCAGCGCCCGGGCGGTGAGCCCGACCGGCCCACCCCCGACGATCAATACCGCCACCTCGGCGTCTGCCACGGGCATGCCGATTCCTCCTGATCACCGCGGGTCCGCTCCATCGCGAATCGGAGCCGTGCGGGCCTACCGCGGTTCGAGGGCCGCCGCCCGGCAGGCGCCGTTCGCCGCGCCACCCGGCACTCCGGCCTCGGTCAACCCGCTCACGCAGCCCTGCAGGTCGCCGGAGACGCCGCGGTGGCACGCCGACGTCACGGCGTCGGTGACGGAGGCACCCGCCTGCGCGGCCATTTGCGTGCACGCGGGGATGTCCGCCCGGGCGGCGGGGGCGGCGAGGGCTGCGCCGCCGAGGGCGAGGACCAGGCCGGTGAGGGCGGCGGCCGTACGGGTTGAAGTGTGCATGGGATATGCCTGCTTCCCTGGATCGTCGCGCGGTCCGGGCTCTCCCCTGTTCCGGCACGGAGCAGCCGTGCGGCTACCTCGACATGACGGCGAAGAACTCGACGGCGGCCTGCATGAGCCGCGGGGCCGTACAGGCGGCAGCGCATGCACGGCGCATCCGCCTGTTCTTGGCGTACACGCCAGTTCCCGCTCGTCAGGGTGCTGGGGGAGCCACTCACGGCACCCGCCCCGGGGCGGCCGCACCCGGGGGCGGCCGCAGGGCGGTTCGTGGCCTGTGGCGAGACGTACACCGCCGCCGAGTCGTGCGGAGGTGCGCCTCCTGCTCCTTCCACCGTACGACCGGGTGCGCCTCCCCACGAGCCGACCGGGCTGCAGGGCGGGCAGGAGTCGGCCGCCGACGGCCGTGATCGAGAAGTCGGCCAATTCGGAAGAGGGGGCGTTCTTGTGGGCCGGGGGCTCAGGGAAATCCCCGTGTTTCACCTCGTCATGGGTGCTCAGGTGGCGCGGGTATAGCGGACGTTTCCGCTCCAGATGCGCTCGAGCCGTACCCGTGTGCCCGGCCGTGGGGCGTGCCAGATTTTGTCATGACCGGCATAGATGCCCACATGTCCTATGGTTGCGCCTGCGGGGAAGAAGACAAGGTCACCCGGTGCACGTTGAACGCGTCGGATGTGGTGAGTGTGTGCGTATTGTTCATCGGCGGTGCGGGGGAGTGTCCGGCCGGCCGCTCGGAAGGCATAGAGGGTGAGACCGGAGCAGTCGAATTCCCGCGGCCCCGTTGCCCCGTAGACATAGGGCGCGCCCCGTTTGGATGCGGCAATGGCGACAGCCTTGGCACCGTACGGCGAGGCTGCCTGGGCTTGGGCGACGGGCCCGGTGAAGCTGGCCAGGGAGATTATGAGGAAGAACGAGAGGGATGTGACGGTGCGGCGCGCCGTCGGGTGGCCGATGGAAGGTTTTCGGTTGTCCGTCCCGGTGTGGCTCAATCGTGATACCTCCGCATTGCGTTGCTGAAACAGTTCCGGGTGGTTCTGCGTCGGTGACTTGTGCATTGGCTCTCGATGGCGGACCAGTTTTCCCCGATAACCGCGAACTCGTGCCCATCGGACACGCCTTTCAATATCTCGGTTGAGTAAAATCTCCCGCATTTGTATTCATGGAATATATTCCGGAACAACAGATCGGAGTGCGAAATGCTCCGACGACGGCAGGTACGGATAACCTCGGCCTGCCCGCAGTAGAGGGGCGGTCGGCAGCCATTGAAGTGCCCCGATCGGTTTGCCTGTTGCTCATCTGCAGGGTGCGGATTCGCGATCCGCAAGCAGTGGTCCCGCGAAATCCTCTCCGCGGCGGGTATCGCACGCAAGCTCGTTCCGCGGCCCTCGGAGCTGCATTTCGTCGGGATCAGTCGCCGCGCAGCGCGGTCGCGACCGGCCCGTCACCGAGTACGTCGATCAGGCCCGCCCTGACGCCCTGCTCCACAGTGAGCACCCCCGCGCCGACCGCGCGGCACGTTTCGGCATCGAGTGCGAGGCGGGCGTCCGGTGCTTCCGCGGGCCCGTCGCCGTACGCCGGCCCGGTACCCCCGAGGCGGACGTGGAACACGCCCTCGTCCAGAGCGACTTCGACGACGGCCGGGACCTCGCCCGCCGGCAGGCGGCGCATGAGGGGCAGGGCGAACCAGTGCGCACGCAGCGCGTCGGTGGGCCGGCGCTCGCCGAGGTCGGACGCCCCCCACTCGGCGAGCGCAGCGAGCACCGGGAGCAACCCGGCCCCGTGCGGAGTCAGTTCGTACACCATCGCGACCCCGGGCGGCGGCAGCTTGCGGCGCGTCGCGAGCCCCTGCGCCTCCATGTCCTTGAGCCGTGCGGCGAGCACGTCCGTGGAGACGCCGGGGAGATCGGCGTGAAGGTCGGTGTACCGGCGTGGTCCGGCCAGCAGCTCCCGGACGATCAGCAGGGTCCAGCGGTCCCCGACCGCGTCCAGGGCGCGGGCCGAGGCGCAGTACTGGTCGTAGCTTCGACGGCGTGGTGACATGCAGCGCAGTCTAGACATGATGTTGGACTTTCCAAGCTCGTACTTGGTAAAACCAAGCATGAGGGTCGTGCTGCAGACGCGGCCGACGGGATCCGGGTCCGGCATCCGGGCCCCGGGAACGAGGGAGGGCGCACCATGGAGTTCCGGCAGTCGAGCAAGCTCAGCGAGGTCTGCTACGAGATCCGGGGCCCGGTGATCGAACACGCCGACGCCCTGGAGGAGGCGGGCCACAGTGTGCTGCGCCTCAACACGGGGAACCCGGCCCTCTTCGGCTTCGAGGCGCCCGAGGAGATCGTCCAGGACATGATCCGGATGCTTCCCCGGGCGCACGGCTACACCGACTCGCGCGGTGTGCTCTCCGCCCGGCGCGCCGTCGTCCAGCGGTACCAGGAGATCGGCCTGACCGATGTCACGGTGGACGACGTCTTCCTCGGCAACGGGGTCTCCGAACTGGTCTCCATGGCCGTACAGGCCCTTCTGGAGGACGGGGACGAAGTCCTGATCCCCGCCCCCGACTTCCCGCTCTGGACGGCCGTCACCACCCTCGCGGGCGGCAGGGCCGTGCACTACGTCTGCGACGAGTCGGCCGACTGGTACCCGGACCTCGACGACATGGCGTCCAAAATCACGGACCGCACGAAGGCCGTGGTCATCATCAACCCCAACAACCCGACGGGCGCGGTCTACCCCAAGGAGATCGTCGAGGGAATCCTCGAACTCGCCCGCCGGCACCGGCTGATGGTGTTCGCGGACGAGATCTACGACCAGATCCTGTACGACGACGCCGTGCACCACTCCGCCGCGGCCCTCGCCCCCGACCTGGTCGTCCTGACGTTCTGCGGGCTGTCGAAGACGTACCGGGTGGCGGGATTCCGCTCCGGCTGGCTGGTGGTGACCGGGCCCAAGCAGCATGCGCGGAGCTATCTGGAAGGGCTGGCCATGCTCGCCTCGATGAGGCTGTGCGCCAACGCCCCGGCCCAGTACGCGATCCAGGCCGCCCTCGGCGGCCGCCAGTCCATCCGGGAGCTGACCTCCCCGGGCGGCCGCCTGCTCGAACAGCGTGACCGGGCCTGGGAGAAGCTGAACGAGATCCCCGGGGTCTCGTGCGTGAAGCCGAAGGGTGCGCTGTACGCGTTCCCGCGCATCGACCCGAAGGTGCACCCGATCCACGACGACGAGAAGTTCGTGCTCGACCTGCTGCTCCAGGAGAAGATCCAGGTCGTCCAGGGCACCGGCTTCAACTGGCCCCGGCCCGACCACTTCCGGATCCTGACCCTCCCGTACGCGGACGACCTGGAAGCCGCGATCAGCCGGATCGGCCGGTTCCTGAGCGGCTACCGGCAGTGAGGTGCGTGCCGAAGGCAGCTGGTGCGGGCGGCTGCGCTGCGGGCCCAGGGGGTATCAGTCCCTGCCGGTGAACTTCCAGGCCTGGATGTCGCGGTAATGGATCGGGCCGGGGCCGCGGCCTATGTTGCTGCCGACCAGGTGGAGGTGCTCGGCCTGCCAGGGGCGGCCGCTGAACGCGGTGAGCGTGGCGGCCACCTCCAGCGTGCTGGAGGGGTCGCTGCGGCGGGAGCGCGCCAGAGTGAGGTGCGGACGCAGCGGGCGGTCCTCGAAGGCGATGCCGCATTCCTTGACGACGGTCCGCACCTGGGCGGTGAGCCGGTGCAGTCCCTGGATTTCCCCGTCGATCCCGCTCCAGAGCACCCGCTGGTCGAAATGTCCGCTACCGCGCAGTGTCAGCTCCAAGGGCCGGTGGGCCGAGGCGAGGGCGGCGAGCGGCGGCTGCAGGAGCGGGACCGCGGCGACCGGGAGTTCGCCGAGGAAGGCCAGGGTGATGTGCCAGTCCTCGATGCGGTTCCACCGCATGCCCGGGTAGGCGCGGTAGGCGGGCCGCAGCTCCCGCGCCAGTTCGTCCTTCGCGTCGTCGGGCGGGGCGAGGGCGATGAAGACACGGACGGTCGCGGGCTGGATCTGTTCGTTCACGAGGGACTTCGTACCTTACGCGGGACGATCCAGTCATCTTCGACGACGTGGAGCCTGCCGGGGCAGGCTCCACGACCGCGTGCACATCTGCGTCACCGCGGCCGATGGCCGACCGCGTCGAGCAGCTGTCTGGCGGCCACCGCCGCGCCGTCGGCGGGGATCGCGGCGGCCACGGCGGCCGCCCGTTCGCGGGTCTCCGGAGCCAGGGCCGTCTCCAGTGCGGCAGACAGGGACTCGGTGGTCGGGTTCGGGCCGTCGTGTGCCGCGCCGATGCCCAGCTCGGCCACCCGGCCGGCCCAGTACGGCTGGTCCGCCATCTGGGGCACCACCACCTGGGGCGCGCCGGCCCGGGCGGCGGTCGTCGTCGTACCCGCGCCGCCATGGTGTACGATGGCCGCCACCCGGCGGAACAGCGCCTGCTGGTTGACCTCGCCGACGGCGAAGCAGTCGCCCTGGTCACCGGTCAGGGCCAGGTCCGCCCAGCCGCGGGAGAGGAGCGCGCGGCGGCCCTGTGCGCGGACCGCCTCGACGGCCGCCCGGGTGACGTCCTGCGCGTCGCGGACGGGCATGCTGCCGAAGCCCACGTACACCGGCGGTTCCCCGGCTTCCAGGAACGCCTCCAGGTCGGAGGGGAACGGTCGTTCGTCCGGCCGTATCCAGGCGCCGGTCTGCACCACGTCGAGGTCCGCCGGCCGCAGCCACGGGCTCAGGGTCGGATCCGACGCCAGCCACGGGCGGTCGGTGAGGACGTGGTCGCGGACGCTGTCCACCGCGGGGAGGCCGAGCGACACCCGGTGGGTGTTGACCGCCTCGCCGAACAGCGAGTTCAGGTTCTCCCTGTTCAAGTCCCACAGTGCCCGGTTGTCGGTCACGTCCGGCGGGACCGGCCGCCCCGGCCACACGAGCGGAGGGTGGTGCGGCGACGGCAGGTAGGCCGGGAAGTAGGACACGAACGCGTAGGGGACGCCGAGTTCCTCGGCCACCGACTGCGCCGCGGCCGCGGCCGGGATCAAGCCGGTCGCCACCACCGCGTCGCATCCCTCGGCCACCGCGGCCACCGCTTCGTACGTCACGGCGATCAGCCGGGCCGCGCGCTCGGACATGCTCGTCGGCTGAGGCTTCGTCCCGGCCGTCTTCCCGGTCACGGCCGCGGTCGCCATCGCGCGCACCGACTGGCCGAGCGGCACCAGCGGGAGGCCGAAACCGTCCAGCAGCTCTGCGAAGTCCGGCGGCGCGCACATCTGCACCCCCGCACCGAGTGCCCGTAACTGCAACGCGAGTCCCACCATCGGCTCGATGTCCCCACGCGACCCGTACGCCACCAGCAACACGCGCATATCACAACTCCCCGTATCCTTGAAGCCGGCCTTGACCGGCGATTCTATGGATCCGGGCTGCCTCCGACCGCAGCGGGTGCCATCGCCCCCTTCCTCCGGACGTGAGGGGGCGTCAGTCATGCGTGTGCGTCGGCTCCTTGGAACCTCGACGGGCGTCCGCTGCTTTTGTCGGGACCGCGCTGATCGCAGGCAGCCCTGCCATGGCCCGGACGAACGCGTCGGCGGCCTCCGCGTCAGGTACGGAAGGCGCTCATGTCTCCCGGCTCCGTCTCCAGTGCCTCGCGGTCGAGTTTCAGCATGCCGAGGAAGAACAGCCCGCCCACGAGGAGCAGATCGGCCACGATCACGACGGAGTCGAAGGCCTCCCGCGGTGACACCAGCACGAACAGCGCGACGAGCGTCCACACCAGCGCGCAGATCGCGACCGGCAGCTCGAAGCGTCCGAGGTCGAACGCCCCCTTCTTGCGGCCCAGTCGCCTGCGCACCGCCAAGTAGAGGCAGATCGTCGAGCGCCGTAGATGAGCGCCGGGAGGATCGTCGATGCCGTGATCAGCTCCAGCAGCACGTCGCCCGGCAGCGCGACCATCAGGACGACCCCCAGGGCGAAGATCAGGACGGTCGCCGGGACCGGCGTCCGGGTCCGCGGGCTGACCTGCCGCATCAGCCGGCGGGCCGGGAAGCGCCCGTCGCGCGCCATCGCGAAGACGAGGCGCGCGCACGCCGCCATCGCCACGACCCCGGCACCGAAGAACGCGAACGTGATCGCGACCAGCAGCACCCGCTCCATGACCGGACCGAGCTGGTCGCGCATGATGGCCGCGACCGGTGAGCCGCTGGCGGAGATCCGCGTGATGTCCTTGATCGCGACGGTGAGCGCGATCAGGAACAGCACGCCCAGGACCGAAGCCGCCACGACCGATCCCACGATCGCGCGCGGGACGGCCTGGAAGGAGCCGAGCGTCCGCTTCAGCTCCTGGCGGTAGCCCCCGAGCTCGACGGAATCCGCGCCGTCCGATCCGTTCTCGCTGTTCCGGGGGTCCGCCGGAGCGTCCGCCACCTCGGCCACCTCGCCTCTCCTCGGCCGCTCCGGTTCCGTACGCGGCGGCAGGGCCCCGCCCAGTGTCCTCTTCCCGGCTTCCCCGTCACGGCCATGGCGGCCGGCGCACGCGACCGACCCCCCGAACGGACGCCTGATCCGAGCCCTGGGGCTGGGGAGGTCAGTTGAGTGTCGTCAGGGCCTTCGTGAGCATGCTGCCGCCGATGATCAGGGCCACGCCCAGCCACCACACGTTGTCGTCGAAGATCAGCACGGCGATCCCGATCGGCACCAGCAGCCCGGCCAGGGGCAGGAACATCCCGGCCAGGTGCGGCGGCTCCGGTCCCGGTTGGCCCGCCTCGCGCAGGGCCCGGGCGCGTGCGACGTCCGGGTACCAGGCGGTGAAGCGCACGGCCGCGGTGATGGCCAGGATCTGGATGATCCATCCGGTCCAGATGTTGTTCGGATTGTGCAGCACCAGGTCGCCGTACCCGCCCGCGACGGCGGCGACCAGGAACGCCAGCCCCCACACCCCGGTGATGAGGTAGTTGGTCCGCAGGAACGCGGGCGTGTTCCAGTACGCCGGATCGACCCGCTCACGCGCGTACTGGAGGGTGAAGGGCATGCGGAGCGCCATGGACCCGAAGGCGATCAGGACGAGGGCGATGTTGGAGACCTCGCCGGCGTACGTTTCGAGCCACCGGCGGGTGCCTTCGCTCGCGAGGGCGCCGATGACGGCCATGACGGTGAAGAAGACCAGGTCGGCGAGTTCCAGCAGCTTCCACGAGCTGCCCCTGTTGATGATCCGCCCCGCCGCCACGAGCACGATCGTGCTCGCCAGGGCGAGTACGACCGCGATCTCGAACCTGCCCGGTCCGACCAGCAGCGAGAAGATGATCCACGGCGCCATGCCGACGACGGGATTCTCCAGCAATCCGGCGGCAGCGTCCCGGGCCGTGGCAGGCGCCTCGGTCTTCACCTCTCCAGCGTGCGCGCGCGAGGCGCATCGGGCCATTCGGGGCGAGTGGCAGGCGCAGGATCCCACCTTCCCACGGTCGTTCGGCAGGACCACCCCAGTCTGGACGAAACCGGGAGTCGTACGGTGAAAGCCGATGCGAGCGGCGTCACCCGCGCGAGCGGCCGAAGAACTCGATCTCCGCCACCGCGACCTGCCGGTCCGGTCCGCTCCCGTACGCCGAGCGCAGGACGATCCGTACCGACACTGTGTTCCGGCGGCGTATGTCGATCCGTTGCACGCCGCCGTCGTCGAGGGTCTTGTGCGTGGTCCGGGTACGCCCGGCCGAGTCGGTGACGATGAGGTCCAGCTCCTGCGGCCGCGCCTGGTCGGCTGCTTTCCCGGGGCGCTTGGAGGTGCCCGGCGTGACGAGGACCGCCAGCAGGTCCATCGGCTGGGCGAAATCGGCCTGGAGGTGCTGACCGTTGGAATCGCCCGCATACCCCGTACCCCACCAGGTGTTGGAGTAGCTGTCGAAGGCCTGCTCCGGGCCGTGCCCCTCGGCGGAGTGCGAGGCCGTCCAGCCCGTCGGCCGGACCGCGACCCGCTTGGCGAAGTGGTCCTGGACCGCGCGTGCGGCGGGCGGACCGCCGATCAGCCCGCCCACCACGACCAAGGCGACGGCCGACACCACCACGGCCCGGACGATCCAGCGCCGCCGTTCCCGGTGCAGGGCCGGTCGCTGTCCGGCGTACGGGCTGCTCTCCGGATCGGCCCGGCGCTCGCCCAGTGCGGTGGCGCAGTCGCGGCAGAACGACCGCTGCGGGGCATTGGGGGTACCGCAGGCAGGGCAGGGAGGGCCTTCTTGCGCCGCTCGGGCGGGCTGCGGCGTGCGCACCCGCGGACGGGCCGCTTCCGGCCGGCCGGGCAGTACGGTACCGGGGCGACCGCCCGGCTCCGGTTCGTCGCCCGAGGCCTCGGGCACCGGCACCAGCAGCGCGCGGGCGGCACCGGCGGAGGACAGGTCCGGGGCGGACTCGGTACTTCCTGTTCCGGGCTCCGGCCGTTCGGCCGGCTGTTCCCGATCGGTTCGTCCGGCTCGCTCCGCCGCCTCCGGCACCGCGGGCAGAGGGGCGGTCGCGGCCTCGGCCCGGTCCGCGGCGGTCCCGGCGGCGGCTCCCGCGGGAGCGTCTTGCGCGCCGCGGGTGCCGCGCGCGCCGCCGCCGGTGTCCCAGCGCAGGAAGGCGCCGCACGAGTCGCAGAAGGACTGGCCGGTCGTACGCGACGGCGCCGCGCACTCGGGGCAGGGGGCGGTCCCGGTCTCGGGCATCG
Source organism: Streptomyces sp. NPDC097981 (assembly GCF_040302565.1). NCBI lineage: Bacteria > Bacillati > Actinomycetota > Actinomycetes > Kitasatosporales > Streptomycetaceae > Streptomyces > Streptomyces sp. NPDC097981. Next base: position 50,288 of record NZ_JBEORW010000033.1, on the reverse strand, counting down.
TGTTCAGTTCCCTTCCGGAACAGGGGAGGAGGAGTCGGTGGAGACACCGGTCAGTACTTCGGCCGTGAACGGCAGGTGTGCGGGGCGGGCCGCCGCGACCACGGCGTGCAGCAGGTGCGCGGCGCCGGGGGCCGGATGCCGCAGCCGTACGCGGACGTGCAGTGCGGCGCGCGGCGACCCGGGGAACGGGCCCAGCGGCTTCGCCGCCCAGCAGGCCCCGCCGCTCTCGGCGATCTCCGGCTGCACCCCGAACGAGAGGCGCACCGCCTCGGCCAGCCCCCGGCGGGTGCCGCGCAGCCGGTGCAGGGCCGCGGCGGTCGCGACCGCGTGGCGGCGCACCGCCAGCGGCTCGGTCCCGGACAGCTCCGCACCGACCCAGTCGGCGAGCCAGTCGACGAAGTCGGCCGGTGCGAGCGCCGGGTCGAAGTACGCCTCCAGGCAGTCGAGTACGTTGAACACCGGAGCAAGCATCGCGTCGAGCCCGGTGACGAACCGCTGGGCGAGCTCGTCGTCGGCGTACACGGCGGGCAGCGCTTCGCCCAGCGGATACGGAGACCGGAGCCCGTCCAGCGCACCGCGCGCGCCCGGGCCTGCCCCGCTCACCGGGCCTCGATGACGCGCACACGGTGGTCGAAGGGGAACAGCAGGGCCGCGGGCCCGAGATCGACCCGGTCGGTCGCGTCCCCGCGCCGCCCCGTCAGCGGGTCGGCCGGATGCAGCAGGACCTCGTCGACCAGCTCCACCCCCGGAACCCGCTGCAGCGCGGCGAACACCTCGCCCGCACGCAGCGACCGGCCGAACGGCCAGCCCCGGCCGTGGGCCCCGCCCGACAGCGGATCCAGATACGCGTACAGGGCGTCCAGCGCCTCCCCGCGCACCCGGTCCGCCGTCGCCGCGCGGTAGCAGTGAACGGTGGCCACCACCGTCACCCCCTGGTAGAACGGCGGCCCGACGGCCAGCCGGGTGCCCAGCGGCCGCCGCTCGTCGAGGAACCCGGTGATCCGGGCCAGGAGTTCGTCACCCGGGACCAGCTGCTCGAAGCGCAGTCGGCCTCCCCGGTCCGTCACGGCCTGCGGGACCACGAGCACCCGTACCGCGTTCTCGCCGTCCACCGCGTCCGTGCCGGCGGCGAGGCACTGGATCCGGGCCGCCTCCGGTGCGGCCCGCCGGGTCAGTTCCTCGTAGTCCCGGGCCGTCACGGCCCGCTCCTGTGCGCGCAGCGCGATCGGCGCCCGGACCCGGGCCTGGTCGACCGTCTCCCCGTCCACTCCTCCCCGTGCGGCCTCCCGGTTCTCCACCCGCGCGATGTACGGGATGGAACTGCGCAGCACCTGGATCGTGCCCCGGGCCACGTTCCCGCCGCGGCCGCCGCCCACCCCGTACCGGGTGGCCCGTACGGCCGCGCCCTTCGCCGGAACGGCCCCGAAACGGCGCAGTGAGCCGTCGGGTTCCCGTACCGCGGGACCGAACGCGATCTCACCGAGCGTCGCGTCCAGGGTGAAGTGCCGGTCCCCGGGACCGGACGCCGAGAAGTCGGGCACGCTCCGCCACCGCTGCCAGCCCTCGCCGTCCGACACGTCCAGCCGTACGTCGCCCACCACCGGTACGTGCGCCAGCCGCACCCGGTGCCCCGGCACACCGGGGGCATCGCCGAGCGGCTCCTCCCGGACGAACTCGGCGTGCGCGGCGGTGACCGTACCGCCGATGGTGAACGCGGCGGCGTCGCGGACGGTCGGCGAGGAGGCGTAGAACGGCTGCCCGGGCCGGGCCGCCGTCACCTGGCAGCGCACCCAGCCCGCCTCCAGCCCGCCCAGCCGGGACACCGTGTGCCCGCCCGGCAGGTGGAGCACCACCTCGCCGGGCCGGTTGAGGCCGCCCGTGGAGTCGGAGTCCACCTCGCACTCCGTCCAGCCGTCCGCGGTCCACGCCTCCCACACCAGCGGCGGCTGCCGTGGGTCCACCCCCACGCCGTCCACCCGGCTGTCCAGCCGCAGTACGGCCGCGCAGTGGGGCACGGCCGCCGACAGCCCGAACAGCAGCAGGTCGCCGGGTTGCGGCAGCGCGGTGAACACCGGCACGTCCGCACCCGCCCGCACCTCCCGCGAGCAGTCCACGGGCGGGGCCCCGGCGCCCTGGCGCAGCAGGTGCGCGAGCTCGCAGGGGACGAGCTCCAGGTCCCGCTCGGTGGCGAAGACCACCGCTTCGTCGGTCTCCGTACGGCCGGTGGCCACCTCGGTGCCGGCCGGCAGGACCAAGGGCTCCGGCTGGGGTGCAGCCAGCCAGAAGGTGACGGGGGCGCGGGCCGCCGACGGCGGGAAGAGCGTGATGCCCAGGAGGTCCAGGAAAGCCAGCTGGTTCTTCTCCGGGACCCGGTTGAGGCGGTAGACGAGCTGGTCGGCCATGTGGGCCACGGCCTCGATCAGGGTGACCCCCGGGTCGGAGACGTTGTGGTCGCTCCACTCGGGGCAGCGCTGCTGGATGTAGCGCTTGGCGTCGTCGACGAACTGCTGGAAGTGCCGGTCGTCGAGCCGGGGTGCGGGCAGGGCCATCAGTGTCGTTCGCTTTCGCTGGAAGCGGCGCCGCCGGAGTGCTCCGCCTCGGCGCCCTCGGCGGGGATCACGTAGAAGGGGAAGACGAGGCTGCGGGGGTTGTTCGTGCCGCGCACGGCGTAGCGGACGTCGATGTGCAGCACAGCCGGGTCGTCCGGGGCGGGGGTCACGGTCACCTCGTGCACCTCGATGCGGGGCTCCCAGCGGTCGAGGGCGGTGCGCACCTCGTACCGGATCCGCCCGGCCGTCGCGTCGTTGGCCGGGGCGAAGACCAGGTCGTGCACCGCGCAGCCGAACTCGGGCCGCATCGGCCGCTCGCCGGGAGCCGTGGCCAGGACGAGGCGCATGGCCTCCTCGACCTCACGGTCGCGGCGGGCCAGCGCGATGGAGCCGCCCGGGTCGATCCGCATCGGGAAGGCCCAGCCGGCCCCGACGAAGTGCTCGCTCACCTGTTTTCCGTCCCTCGCGGTCTTTCGGTGCGGCGGCCCGGTCTCCCGGGGCCGCCGCCGCTTCGATCCGGCAACCCGTTCAGAACGGCAGTCCGTTGCGGGTCGTGATGCCCATCAGCGACACCGTCGCGGCCGTGACCCCGACGTTGCCGAGGGCCTTGATGCCGACCCGGCCGGTCGTCTCCAGATCCACGCCGACGCCGGCCTTCAGATGGAGTCCGGTACCTGCGTCGAGGGACAGCGCCCCCTTCGCCGACAGTGTCAGGTCGCCCCCGGAGTCCACCGTGACCCCGCGGGCGCCGTGGATGGTGACCTTTCCGTCGCTGCTGATGGTCAGCGTCGTGCGCGCTTCGTCGAGCTGCACCGTCAGTGCGCCGTCGCCGGTGCGCAGCCGGATCCCGCTGGCCGGGCGCGCCGCCCCGGAACGCTCCAGGAACTCCACCGTGTGGCCGCTGCGCGCCGTCAGCGAACGCCAGTTGACCTTCCCGCCGGTGGGGTCGACCGGCGCGATCCCGTCCGGCTCGCGGGTCGCCCTGTCCACGCCGTTGTAGAGACCGGCGAGGACGTACGGGTGCTCCAGGGAGCCGCGGTCGAAGGCGCACAGCACCTCGTCGTTGACGTCCGGCAGCAGCAGTCCGCCGCCCCCGACGCCGCCGAACTGGGCGACCCGGCACCAGCCGCTCTCGTACGTGTCCGACAGCCAGGGGAAGCGCAGCCGCACCCGGCCCAGCCCCAGCGGGTCCTTGACGTTGGTCACCAGGGCCACCGCCACACCGGGCAGCGGCGCCGCCGGCTCCCCGCCCCCGCCGCCGCCCGAAGCCAGGCCGTAGAGCGAGCGGAACTGCCGGCCTGAAACGGTCAGCCAGGTGACGTAGGGCCGCCCGGAGGAGAAGACGTGGCGGACCCCCGTCGCCGTGTACTTGCCCTCGAACGGGAACCCGGCGCCCTTCACGGTGACCGGCCGGCCCGGCACCAGGCCCGGGTTGCCGGTGACCGCCACCTCCAGCTCGGCGAAGGAGCCCGCGACGTCGTCGGCGAGCGCCCGGGCGGCATGGGTGACCTCGGACGGCGTCGTGTACGGAACCCGGGTCGCGTCCAGGTCCGAGGGCCCGAACGGCGCTGCCAGCCGCGCGGCCGAAACGTCGGCCAGGACGTCCGGGCTGCTGCCGGCCGGAGCCGGGGCGGCCAGCGGCCGCTTCGTCAGCATGTCCCAACCGCGCACGGTCACCTGGCGGACCTGCCCGGCCGAGGTCAGCGAGATCCTGCTCTGCAGGGTGTTGTGGCCGAACTCCAGGACGTACGGGCTCTGCAGTGCGGGCGTGGTCTCGGCGGGCGCACCCGAGGCGGGCGCGAGCGCGGCGAAATCGAGCTTGCCGTCGGCGTCGAAGGACAGCCGGACGTCATTCTCCGCCGCCAGCCGGGACAGGTAGTCCCAGTCCGTGATGCCGGGCTGCGTGGCGAGCTCGTACACCGTGGGGGTCGGGTCGACGCGGCCCAGGGCGAGCCCGCACTGCCCGGCCAGCCTGCGCACGATGTCCGACGCCGTCATCTGCGGGTACCCCGCGACCCGGCGGTTGCGCAGCAGCCGGTGACCGGGGTCGTAGCCCCGCAGCACCAGCCGCCGGACGTCCCCGGGCTCGGAGTCCACCTCGACGGCTGTGACCTCGCCGGTGATCAGCGGAGTACCGCGGACCCCGTCGGTGAACGGGCTCAGCACCGCCTTCGAGCCGACGGCGAGCTGCGGGTAGAGCCGGGTCAGGGCGCCGTCGCCGTCGCTGAAGACCAGCTGGAACGCGGAAGGGACGTTCACGCTCGCGTCCACCCAGCCCTCGGTGAGGCAGACGGCGAGCGGGTCGGGAAGCACGGCGCCGCCCAACGTGACGTGCAGGAGGGTCGTGAAGGTGTTCTCGCTCATGCGGCACTCTCCGAGGCGGCGGGCAGCAGCAGTTCGGTCCCCGGACGCAGCCGCATCGGGTCGTCGATGCCGTTCGCCTCCGCGATCACCCTCCACCGGGTCGGGTCCCCGTACTCCCGCCATGCCAGCGAGGCGAGGGTGTCACCGGCGACGGTGCGGTGCACGCGACGCGCGGACAGGGCGCCCGACGTCGGGTTCTGGCGCTTGACCTCCGTCGGGATCTCCGTGAGGGACAGGGAGCAGGTGGCGCGCAGCGGAGTCCCGTTGGGGCTGAACAAGGTGTAGGTGGCGCTCGCGTTGGTCACGCAGGCGGTGAACTGGACGGTGCTGAACGCCCCCCACGAGAACTTCACCCAAGGCGGCGACGGGGCCTGCGAGGTGACGCTCTGCTCCGTCACCTCGCAGCAGAGGAGCAGGAGTTCCACCTGGCGCTGGACGGTGTTCGCGCCGGGGGTCCCCGAGGCGTCGAGGAATACGTCGACGCGCAACTGAGCCGGGGCGACGCCCGTGAACTTCGACGGCGCGCCGCGGGTGTAGGCCACGGCCGGATCGTTGCGCCAGTGCGCGGAGCGGGACAGCTGCAGCTGGCGCGGGTTGAACTGGAACCGGACCTCGCCGATCAGCCCGCCCATGGCGCCGCCGAGCCGGGCGGGCGGATGGTGGACGGCCAGAGAGGCCCGGGACAGCCCGGCGGCGGCGCGGCCGCCCGTGGGAGCCGCCATCTCAGGCACCCCCCGCGTCGGTGAACCCGTGGTGGGCGATCTCCAGCGTCTCGGTGGCGACGGACGGACTGGCCGGGTTCAGCGTGGGACCGGTCCAGCGCACGGGGAGCACCTCGACCAGGCCCCACTGGGCGACGACGGACCCGTCGGCGCGCAGGGCGGCGATCTGCGCGGTGGGGCGGGTGATTCCGGTGGTGAGGGAGGAGATCCAGGCGGCGACGCGAGCGGTGTCGGGGGTAAGGGGACGGGTGAGCCGGATGGTGGAGAACGTGACGCGGGTGGGCAGCTGCCAGACGAACCCGTTGTTGCCGCCTTCCTGGTGCTGCTCGATCTCGACCTGGGACGAGAGCCCGTCGCAGCCGTTGAACAGCCCGAGGTTCTGGCCGTCGATGCTGAGCTTGAAGAAGACGGTGGAGCCGGGGTCAGGGGGCGTGGGCATGCGGGACTCTCTGTTCGTGATGCGTCGGGTTCCGGATTCTGGGGCGGGGTGCGGGTCAGCGGTCGCGGAGCCGGCCCAGCCGTTCGCGGTCGCCGCGCAGTTCAGCGCGCAGCAGCCGGGACAGCGGGGCCACCAGCCGCCGGGCCAGGGCGTCCAGTTCGGCCTGGGCGGCCGGAGCCGGAGCACCCGTGGGAGCGGCCGTCTGCTCCGGGGAGGACGGCGGAGCGGGCGCGGGTGCGGGTGCCGGCGCGGGCTGGATCGGTATGGGTACGGGTGGCGGCACCGCTGCGGGTGCGGGGGGTGCAGCGCGTTGAAGTGGGACGGCCGCCGGTGCGGAGGGCAGGGTGACGGGCGCTGTCGCAGGTGAGGCCGCGGGCCCTGGCGGGGTATGCCGGCCGAGGGACGCCACCGGCAGCGGTGGGGCTCCGGGCGGCGCCGGTGCAGTCCGCCGCAGCGCGATGGCCGTCACCAGGGGTGCGGCAGGCGCGGTACCGGAAGCCGGGCCGGCCGGGGTGAGCGGCCGTCCGGAGGCCAGTGGGACGGGTACGGCCGGAGCGGGCGCGACGGCGCGCTGGATCCGGGGCCCGGGTATCCGCACGGAAGGCAGCGGCTCGGCCGGCACGTACGTCGGCGTCGTCGGCGTCGGTGTCCGTACCCGTGAGGGGATGGGCGGGACCGGTGCGGCGGGGGCGGGCAGCCCGGGGACCGCCGCCGGGACCGGCCCCGCCGGGGCGAGCGGTGCGCCGATCAGCGGCCGCCGCACCGGGGTCTGCGGCCGGGCGGACGCGGCACGCTGGACCCGGCGTACGAGCGGGCGCTGCATCCCCGTACCCGTGGTTGGGGGAACCACGGGCACGGGGACGTTCGGGACCCCCTGAGCGGAGGCGGGATCCGCTGGTGAGGGCCGGGTCTGGATCCCCGTATCCGACGCGGGGGTTGCGCCGGGTACGGGGACGTCCGGGGCTCCCGGAACGGGAGGGACGGCGCCGACAGGCCACAGCTGCCGCGAAGGCGCCGCAGGACGGGGCGCGGACAGCAGGGGCGGCGGCACGCGAGCGGCCCGCCGCGCGACGGGGATCACGGGCACGGGGCGGCCGTTGGCGCTGCCGGCGGGAACGGGCGTCCCGGCCCGCACCACGGGCACGGCGGTCTCCGATGCGGCTGTCTGCGAGACCCGGGGGAGAGCACCGGCCGGACCGGCCGGAGCCGTACCGTCCTGCTGCGCGGTGGCTGAGTGGGGGTACGGAACGGCCGAGCGCGGTGCGGTCGGTGCAGGGCGCCGGCCGGGAGGTACGGCTCCGGTGGCCGCCGCGTTCCCCCGACCCGCGGTCGGAACCGACTCGGCGGACCGCTGCACAGCAGGCGGCGTGGCCGTGGGCGTGGCCCGGGAGCCCGTCCCGGCAGATCCGGATGCCGCGACCTGCCCGGTCCCGTCCGCCGCCGGAGCCACGGCACGTGTCACAACGGACCCCGGCTCCGCCGCGGCCCGCTGTACGGCCTTGGCGGTCGGGTCGGGGACCGGCGGGACCGTCCCGGTCTGCAGGGCGAAGGGCCGGTGAGCTGCCGTGACGGGCGGAAGCACGATGCGCTGAACGGGCTCGGCGTTCGGGGCCGGGGACGGCGGATTCGGCTTGGCCTGCGCGGCCTCCGAAGCTGCGGACCGCTGAACGGCGTTGTCGGCCGGGACCGTGACCGGCGGGACCGGCTCGGTGGTGGCGACCGAGGGCTGCTGGACCGGCTTGGCATGCGGCGCCGTGGCGGGTGGCGCCAAGGAGGCTTGCACCGAATCGGCCTGCGGGGCCAGGGGCGGTTCGGTTGGCAGGGGCGCGTGCAGTCCACCTGCCATGGCGGGCGAGGCCGGGACCGGCCCGGTCGTTGTGGCGGCGGACCGCTGGACGGCGTTGCCGGTCGGCGGCGTGGGTCCGGTGATCGGGGCTGCGGACCGCTGGACCGGCTCGGCCTGCTGGGCTGCCGCGGGCAGCTGAGCCGGTTCGGCCTGCGGGCGCAGCGGCGGTTGGGCCGGTTCGGCCTGCGGGGTTGCGGATGGCTGAGCCGCTGCCGTGGTGGGGGTGCGTTGCCCCGCGGGATCCGGGGCGGGTCGGGCGGCGCGCTGGACGTGGGGGGCTGCCTCGGAGGGGGCAGCCGCCTTCGGCGTGCCCGGCGCAGGGTGCCCCGCCACCGGGGCGGTCGGAGTCAGACGGCGGGCCGGAAGGGGAAGCGGGACCGGGCCCGGCTGCACCGGGACGAGGGCGTCGGGCAAGAGACCCGAAGGAGCCGAGGCGGCCACCGAGTGCTCCGGCTCGCCGGTGAACGACAGCCTCTGGTGCGTCGCCAGGGAAGCCGCGAAATCCCGTTCGGAGGTCAGGCGAGGCGCCGTCAGTACGCGCTGGACCGGCGCCGTCACCGCCCAGCCGCCGTCCGCCGGCGCGGGCACCGGCGCGGGCACCGGCGCGGCCGCCGCGCCCACAGCCGGCGGCAGCTCGCGGCGGCGCCACTTGAACAGTCCCATGACCTCCCCCTTCCGTCGCTTGTCTTTCTCTTCTGTTCTTGGCCGGAGCCCGGCACAGCGTTACTCCGACGGCTGGACCAGCTCCCCGAGCCGCCGCACGTACGCCTGCCGGTCCGCATGTTCCAGATCGAGGATCGCGTCCATCCCCCAGTGGAAGTGGTAGGCCAGGTACGCGGTCTCCTCCTCGATCAGGTCGGCCGCGTACGTCACGATTCCCCCAGGCGGCTCCCGGCCAGCTCGACCTCGAAGGCCCCCTCGCAGTGCGGGCAGGTGACCGCCGCGCGGGTGTGGCCCTCCGCGTTGATCCGCCGGTAGAAGTCCTGGAGGAACGCGAGATCGGAGGCGAACATGTTCTCCACCGTCCCGTCGTGCACCACGGCCAGCGTGCCCAGCCGGGTGATCACCCGGCCCAGCAGGACCACGGACAGGTACGCCGGGTTCTCCCGGACCCGGACGTCCCGCAGCGGTACCAGCTCATCGCGTGCCGTGGCCAGCCGCATCGCCCCGCTCCGGTGCACCGTCCCTGCCTCGTCCACGAACCCGCGCGGCAGCTCGAACTCGAACTCCGTTCGCAGCGCCTGCCGTACGCCGCCCGCGCCGGGCGCCGGCAGCGACGCGTCCGCTGCCGGCGACGGCACCGCCATCGCGCCTCTTCCCGGTCCCTGGCGCCGCATTACTCGATGACCATCTCTTCGAAGGTGATGGTGACCTGCTCGGTGAGCGCCGACGCGGCGCCCGCCTTCACCGAGCTGATCTCCACCTTCGAACACCAGGCATTGCGCAGGTTGTACCGGCGCACCGGATTGTCCTGGTAGTCCATCATCATGATCGTGGCGTTCTTGCGGGCCGACCCCATGTCCCCGTTGATGGAGGCCCGGATCCACTCGGTGAACGCGCTGGACTGGGTCGCCCCGCGGGTCACCGAGCACTGGCCGGCCTTCTTCACACCGGGAAGCTTCTTGATGACGGGCCTGCCGTCTGCCGAGACCTGCTGGTATTCGATGACGTCCTGCTCCATGGAGAGGCTGCTGACTTCCTGGAGGAACTCGACCATGACGCCGTCGATCTGAAGGCCGAAATTGTGCGAGGTGAGAGCGTCACCGGGCTGAAGGGACATACGAGGCTGCTCCTTGTACGTGAGTGGGGCTGGGCTTGGAGACGTCGACTGCGGTCACCACGGCGGTTCCGCCCGGGGGCTACTCCTCCAACTCCCCGCCGCCTCCGGAGAACTGGGCCAGCCGGAACACCACGAACTCCGCCGGCTTCACCGGCGCGATGCCGATCTCGCACACCACGCGGCCGAGGTCCACCGACTCGGCCGGGTTGGTCTCCGCGTCGCACTTCACGTAGAACGCGTCCTCCGGCCGCTGCCCGAACAGCGCCCCGGAGCGCCACTCGTTGACGAGGAACGCGGAGATGTTGCGGCGGATCCGCGCCCACAGGGCCTGGTCGTTCGGCTCGAACACCACCCACTGGGTGCCGATCAGGATCGACTCCTCCAGGTAGTTGAAGTAGCGGCGTACGTTCAGGTAGCGCCATGCCGGATCAGACGCCAGGGTGCGTGCGCCCCAAACGCGGATGCCGCGCCCCGGGAAGGCCCGGATGCAGTTGACGCCCACCGGGTTGAGCAGGTCCTGCTCGCCGCGGGTGATCTGGAGTTCCAGGTCGACGGCACCCCGCACGATCTCGTTGGCCGGGGCCTTGTGCACGCCGCGCTCGGCGTCGTTGCGCGCCCACACCCCGGCCATGTGACCGGACGGCGGTACCACCTTGGTCTGGCCGCTCGACGGGTCGAAGACCTTGACCCACGGGTAGTAGAGGGCGGCGTAGCGGGAGTCGTAGCCGGCCACGTCCATGCGCCACTTGCGGATGTCGCGGGCGTTCAGGCCGGGCGGCGGGTCGAGGACGGCCATCCGGTCGCCCATCAGCTCGCAGTGGGCCACCATGCCGAGTTGGACGGCCTTGACCTGCTCCAGGTCGATCAGCCCCTGCTGGTACACGGCCATCAGGTCGGGCGCCGCCACCATGTTGACCTCGTCCAGGGCCTCCAGGCCGCCGAAGCCGGTGCGGTCGGCCGAGTCGCCGATGAACTGCGCGGTGTCCAGCGTGCCGGTGGCGGCCCCGGCGGCGCCGCTGCCTCCCGCAGTGCCTCCGGAAGCCGCCGAGGGCGGTGCGGGCGGGGCGAGCGTCAGGGACTGCGCGTCCGGCCGGGCCGAGGGGACACCCGCCGAGGCCTCCTCGACCACGATGGTCTTGGAGCGCTGACGGACCTGGGTCACCACGTAGTTGCGGGCCGACTTCCTGGCGCTGACGTCGAACTCCTCGACGACGGCGGCGCCGTCCTTGACGATCAGCTTGAAGCGGTCGCCGTTGCCCTCGCCCTCGACGTCCTGCACCTCGACGGTCAGGGACCCGCCGGCAGCCTGGCCGGTCGTCAGCGCCGCCACCTTGAACGATCCCAGTTCGGCGGCCTCGCCGACCGTGAGTGCCGGGGACGCGGGAGCCGAGGGCGCCGCGGCCACCGCCTCCGGAGCCTTCGCCGAGCCCGCGGACCGCGCGGGGGCACCGCCGACCCGTACGACGTACGCAGCCGTTCCGCCGTTGTTGAAGAACCCGTACACGGAGTGCGCGAGGTAGCAGCCATCCGTGAAGTCGCCGAACTCCGCGCCGTACTGGGACCAGTTGGTCACCAGCGTGGGCTCGTTCAACGGCCCGAAGGGCGCCAGACCCACGAAGGCGGCGACCGAGGTCCCCACTCCTTCGATGGGCCGGGACCCGCCGGCGACTTCCTCGACGTAGACGCCGGGGGACAGGTAGTTCGGCACGGGGTGCTGCTCCTCGGGAGGCGTGAGCGGTTTCCACTGGTCGAATCGACCTTCGCCCACCCGGGCGCACTCCGGGCAGGTCCGGCCGGACGGCGTCGGGGGCAGCCCGGTCTGCCCGCCCGTACACCGGCGACGGGTCCGAAGTAACGTTCACCTCGGGCGGGTTCACGACGAAAAGCGAGGATGATGCATGGGGGAGGGCGAGCACACGGGCCGCATCGCGGCCGGGCTCCGCTTCCGGATGCTCGGGCCGATGACCGCGCAGACTCCCGACGGAACCCCGCTCGCCCTGGGGCCGAACCAGCAACGGGCCCTGCTCGCCGTACTGCTGCTGCGCCGCGGCCGGGCCGCGACCATGGCGGAACTGCTCGGCGCGCTCTGGGGGGAGCGCGTGCCACCGCGCGCCGTGGGCACCCTGCGGACCTACGTGTCCCGGCTGCGCACCCTCTTCGAACCGGAGCGCGCCGCGCGGGCGCCCGCCCGGCTGCTGGTATCCGCCTCCGACGGCTACGCGCTGCGGCTCCCCGCCCCGGTGGTGGACATCGAGCAGTTCGAGCGCGGACTCGCCGAAGCCGCCCGGCTGCGCGCCGCCGGGGCGACCCGGGAGGCGTACCGGACCCTCGACGACACCCTCGGGCTCTGGGCGGGCACCCCGCTGGCCGGGCTCTGCGGGCCGTACGCCGAGATTCAGCGCGACCGGCTCACGGAAGCATGGCTGACCGCTCGCGAGGACCACTTCCACGGCGCACTGGAGCTCGGGCTCGACCGCGACACCGCAGCCGTCGCCGCCCTGCGCGCCTTCACCGCCGAGCATCCCCTGCGGGAACGGGCCCAGGCGCTGCTCATGCTGGCCCTGCACCGGGCGGGCCGCTCCGGCGACGCCCTGGCCGTGTACGAGGCCACCCGCGAGACCCTGGGCCGCGAACTGGGCACCACCCCCGGGCCCGAACTCGTCGCACTGCACCGCAGGCTGCGGTCCCGGGCCGGACGCCCCCCGGACGCCGGTCACCACCGCGAGCCCGCACCGCCCCGACCCGGCGCCGGCGCCCCGGCAGCCGCACCCTGTGCCCCTGCGGCGCCGTTCGTGGGCAGGGCGGACGAGCGCGCCCGGCTCGTCGAACTGCTCCGCGGTGCTTCCGGCGGTGTGCCCGTCGCCGTGCTCACCGGGATGCCCGGCATCGGCAAGACGGCCCTCGCCACCTGGGCGGCCGGGGAAGCCCGCCCGGACTTCCCGGACGGTGTGCTGAGGGCCGCCCTGGGCGCCGGCAGCGCAGCTCCCCTCGCCGCCCTCGTACAGGCTCTGGGCGTACCCGAGGACCAGGTGCCCGACGGGATCGAGGCCAGGGCGGCGCTCTACCGCTCCCTGCTCGCCGGCCGGCGTGTCCTCGTCCTGCTCGACGACGTCCGTGACACCGCCGGACTGCTGCCGCTGCTGCCCGGTACGCCGGGGTGCGCGGCGTTGGTCACCGCGGCCGGCCGCGGGCTCGTCGTACCGGGAGCCCGGCTCCTCGACGTACCGGAACTGGAAGACGCGGCGGCCCTGGAGCTGCTCGGCGCCGTCGCGGGTCCACGACGGGTCCGGGAAGACCCCGCAGGACTGCGCGAACTGACCGGGCAGTGCGCCGGTTTGCCCCTCGCCCTGTATCTGGCGGGACGGCGGCTGCGCGATGAGCCGGACCTGACGGCGGCGGCGCTGGCATCCCGAAGCGGAACCGGGGTGCTGACGCGGCTGCGGGGGGACGGCAGAGCCGTCGAGGACGGATTCCGCCGTCGCTGCGAGAGCCTCCCGGCGGGTGCGGTACGGGCGCTGCGCGCAACGGCGACGGCGCCGGGCGGATTCGGCCCGGCGGAGGCCGCCGCGCTGCTCGGCATCTGCGAGTCCGAGGCGGCCGACACCATCGAGGAGCTCGTCGACTCCGGGCTGCTGCGGCCCGGGACCTCCGGCCGCTACCGCTACCACCCCCTGGTCCGCGCGTTCGTCCGCCACCGGCTGGGGTCCGGCCCCGTCTGAGCGCTGGTTGCGTCCGCCGGTCCGCGCGTCCGCCGGTCCGCGCGAGGGGGTGGCCCGGACGGGCAGCCAGGAGTGCCCCCGGCCGGGTACTTTCGGGCACCGGCTGGGGCATCCACGCGGCCTAGCCTTCCCGCATGACGATGTGGACCACTCTCGATCCGGCCGCCGTGGCCGTCGACCCCGGCGGGCGGGCCACGGCCCGCCTGCGGGTACGCAACACCGGTGACACGGTGGAGGAATACCGGCTCTCGATCGTGGGCGACCCCGCCGGATGGTGCCGGGTGGAACCCGGGACCCTGCGGCTCTACCCCGACAGCGAGGGGTCCGCGGAGATCTCGTTCGCGCCGCCCCGTACCCCCGACGCCCTCGCGGGCCCCACCGCGTACGGGGTCCGCGTCGAACCCCGTGAGCACCCGGAACTGCGCGACGTACTGGAAGGCCGGGTCACCGTAGCCCCGTTCACGGAACTGCGCGCCGAACTGGTGCCTCCCAGCCTGGTCTCCCGGTTCCGGGGCAGGGCCGCCGTCGCCGTGGACAACCTCGGCAACACTCCTCTCACCGCCTCCCTCACCGCCCGCGACGAGTCCGGCCGGCTCACCTTCGACATGCGCCCGGGATCCGTGCAAGTCGCCCCGGGCCGGGCGGCGTTCGCCGATCTGGAGATCCGCCCCCAGCGCGTCCGCTGGAGCGGTCGGCCCGAGGTCCACCGGACGACGGTCCTCGTACACCGGTCGGGCGAGGCCGCAGCGCTGGAACTGACGGGGGACTTCGAGCAGCGGGCGGTCCTCCCGGGCTGGCTGATGGTCGCGGGAGGACTGCTGGCCACGGCGGGGGCCGCCCTCGCGGTGTTCTGGTTCGGGTTCTCGCCCAAGGTGAACTCGGCTGCCGGTGAGGCCAAGACCGAGGCGGGCGCGGTCCTGCCGGGGCCGCTCGGCAGCCAGAGCCCGCTGCCCGTCGCCCCTGCCCCGCCGCCCGACGCGGGGATGCCGCCCGTCGGCGGTGCGCCCGGCGGCGATCCCGGCACGGGTGGTGGTGGCGCCGGTGGCGGAAGCGCGCCGGGTGGCGGTGGCGGTGGCGGGGGAGCAGCGCCACCGCCGCAGCAGGGGAACCCGGGCGGCGGTGCGGCGAAGCAGGGGCCGCCCTGGCGGTCCGGCTACCAGGCCGACGTGGTGGTCCACTACGCCCAGCGGAGGCTGGCCGCCCTGGGCAACAATCCGTGCACGCTGAAGGGGCAGTGGAAGGAAGGCGTGATCGACGGGCCCACCGAGGCCGCGCTGAGCTGCTACCAGCGGGCCGTGATGGCCGATACGAAGACGACGCGCGCGCTCACGGCCACCGACCAGCTGGGTACGCTGGGCCGGGCCACCCTCACCTCCCTGTGGATGCAGGGGGTCGCCCCCGACCGGGTGACGGCGGGATCGAAGAACTTCGAGGTCACCCAGCTCGATGCGGCCCTGCGCTGGGCCACCCAGGCCAGCATCTCGGACAACGACCTCCAGGCGGACCGGTCCTTCGCCCAACTCGGAGTGAACTACTTCAAGTCGGACGGACGCAATGCCACCCCGAGTACCTACGACACCGCCCTGCGCGACCGGGTCCGGGGCTACCAGCAGGCGGTCCAGCTGCCGGTGACGGGCATCGTCGACACACGGACCGTCAACGCCCTGGTGGGCGGCTCCGTCAACGGACCGGGCCGCCCCGGCCGCTGACGGCCCCGCGGCGCCGTCGGGGAGAACTCCGGGGAGCGGATCCCCCTTCCGGCCGGGCCCCGGTCTCACGGGGACCAGGGCCCGGACCCTCCCGGAACCAGCCGCCCCGCCTTGACGTACTCCCGGCGAGCCCCCTCCCGTACGTCCTCGGCCGTCACGGGTCCGTCACCTCGTACGCGCGCCGCGTAGGCCGCGGTGACGGCGGCCGACCTGATCGCCCCTCCCGCGAGCTCGAACTCGGCGGCACACCGGACGAGTTCTTCCTCGACACCGGGCGCGGTCGGGGCCCCCGCCAGCGCACCGCGCCACAGGCTCGCGCGCAGCGGGGCGTCCGGGAAGGGGAAGTCCACCACCAAGTCCAGCCGCCGCGTGAACGCCTCGTCGACGTTCGCCCGCAGGTTGGTGGTGAGGACCGCGATCCCGTCGAAGGACTCCAGCCGCTGGAGCAGGTAGGCGCTCTCCAGATTCGCGTACCGGTCGTGCGCTCCCCGGACCTCGGAACGCTTGCCGAACACCGCGTCCGCCTCGTCGAAAAGCAGCACGGCATCGGTGCGGTCCGCCTCCACGAAGATCCGTTCGAGGTTCTTCCCGGTCTCCCCGACGTACTTGTCGACCACGGATGACAGGTCCACCACGTAGAGATCCAGGCCGAGTTCACCCGCCACGACCTCGGCGGCGAGTGTCTTGCCCGTCCCGGACGCCCCGGCGAACAGGGCCACGACCCCCCGGCCGCGCCCCCCGCCCGTCCGCAGCCGCCAGCCGCCCAGCACCTCGTCCCGATGGCCGGCGCGCCCGACCAGCTCCGCGAGCTGGGCTCGCTGCTGCGCCGGCAGGACGAGATCGGCGAAGCCCACCGCCGGACGCACCTGCCGGGCCAGGCGCCCGAGTACGGGCGCCGACAGGCGACGGGCCGTGAGCCGTACGTGGCGTGCCGCGACGTCGACCCCTTCGAAGGCGGCGAGTTCCCGCGCCGCGCGGGCCACTTCGCCGAGCTGCTCGTCGCTCAGGCGGTACGCGGCGACGGCCTCGCCCAGCCCGGCCCCGAGAGCGGAACGTCCCGATCGGCGCGGTGTGCCCGCGCCCCCGGGTGCTCCGGCCTCCAGCGCGATCAGCGGGAGCCCCGGGGCCCAGTCCGGATCGAAAGGATCCCGGCCCGCGAAGACCGAAGTGGTGTCGGGGGCGGCGACGGATGCGATCAGCGGACCGGGGTCCTCGGGCAGCGCCGTGACCACCACGGCCGTACCGGAGCCGCGGAGCCGCGCCTCACGCCGCAGGAGCGGGCCGATCGGATGGTCCCCGGCCCGGGGGCGGTGGACGAGGACCGCCCGGCCCGCCGCCCGCAGCGCCGCGATGACCGAGGCGGCGCCGTCCTCGCCGCGCCGCTCGTGGAGATGGACGGTGACGGGCCCCGGCGCCCGCGCCACCAGGACGGCCGGGTCGGCCACGGGCACGCCGTCCGGTTCCGCGGCCGTGGGCGCGCCGGCGGGCTCCAGCAGGGTGACTCCCGCCCGGTGCAGCTCGCCGTCAAGGCCGTCGTCGCCGAGCAGGTGGGCCACGACCCGCTCCGGAACCCTCAACGCCCTGCCGGGCAAGGGACGTTCCTCGTCCTCCAAGGTGATGAGCCCGCCGGCGACGAGCGGCGCCGCCGCGTGGAAGCGCCTTCGCGCGCCCGGCAGGTGCGGTCCGGTCCCCGCCAATTCGAGGGCCAGGGCCACCGAGGCCCGCCGCCGCCCGACGTCGTCGTTGAGGTAGCCGTAGAGCGGCTCGAAGCCGCGGTCCACGTCGGGGGCCAAGGCCGCGAGGAGGATCCGCAGGTCCAGGGCCGAGAGCCCGAAGTCCTCGCCGAGCCTGCCGAGCCGGTCGGCTGCTTCGACGGGCACGGGATCAGGACCGGTGCCCTTGCCCGGGGCGCCATCCGCACCTGCATCCGCACCCGCATCCGCACCTGCACCCGCACCCGGGTCCCGGTTGCCCGCGCGGATCGCCGTCTCCCCGGACACGTACAGCCCCCGCAGCGGATCGTGCGCCGTCGGGTCGCCCGCCGACCGCGCGGCGACCAGGGCCGTCACCTCCGCCCGCAGCGCCGCCAGCCGCTCCAGCAGGACCTGCGCCGCCTCACGCACGGGACCTCCCGCGCAGCGTCGTGCGCAGCGTACGGGGCCGGGAATCGTCCGGTACGCCGTCCCTGCCCCGTACGGTGACCACCGCGCCCTCCGTGACCGGCGGCCCCACCGGGTACACCGGCGTGACCGGGAACGGGACCGTGATCACGACGTCCAGCGACGGCTTCAGCTCGCCGCCGAGCGCGGACCAGATCTCGGCCAGGGAACGGGACTCGGCAGGGGGCACCCCCACGGAGAGGGCGACCGACGACCGGTGCGCCCGCACCGACGGCGGAACGTCCTCCTCGGGCAGCGCTTCGTACGGCAGCAGCGCCGCCAGCACCCCGGAGAGCATCCGGTGCTCGTCCTCGGGCCGCGCGGTCCACGCGGTGAGCAGGTACGACAGGCGGAACCAGCGGGCCGGCTGCCGTTTGTGCAGCACGATCCCGTGCGCGTCCCGTTCCGCGTAGGCGCCGCGCTCGCGGCGCGCCACCTCCTCGCGGATGTCGTACAGGTACGCGCTGACGGTCGGGGTGTTGAGCCGTGCCGCCCACTCCCGGGAGGGGGCTTCGAGGGCGATCTCGCCCGACCCCTCCGGCAGGGCGCCGCGGCGCAGGAGGCGCCGCAGCGCCTCGTCTATCTCGTGGATCATGTGATGGGTTTCCTCGGTGTGATGCACGCCGCTGCGATGCACGCCGGTGCGACGGGCCCGACGGCGGTCGGACGGATACGGCGGCCCGGGCCGCTCAGATGTAGCCCTCGCGCAGCGCGTACGCCACGGCGTGGGCGCGGTTGGCGAGCTGCAGCCGCGTCATCAGGGCGTGCAGGATGTTCTTGACGGTGCGTTCGGAATAGGCGAGCTTGTCGGAGATCTGGCGGGTGTCCAGACCCTCCGCGATGAGCCGCAGCACATCCGTCTCGCGCGGGGCCATACCGAACAACGGCGCGTTCGCCGTGCCCGAGCAGGCCGCGGCAGTTTCCGAGCGGCGCAGCCGGCCCACCTGGCCGAGCACCCGGCTGATCAGGTCCGGCGGCAGCACCCCTTCTCCGTGCGCGGCCTGCCGTACGGCCTTGACCAGGCTGTCCTCGGTCGCCTGGTGGCGCCAGACGATGGCCCGTACGCCGTATTCGACCACCGTGAGCAGTTCCGGCTCGCGCAGCTCACGGGCGACCAGGACGACGCGCTGTTCGCCTCCGCGCAGCACCTTGCGCAATTCGGCGGACGAGCGGTCGTCGATCCGGTCGATCAGCATCACGGCCACGGTGGCGGCGGGCGCGAGCCCCTCGCGCTCCCGGGACCCGGGCACGATCTCCATGGACGGCTGACGTTGTAAATGGCTGACGACTCCGGCCCGGCCGAGCGGATCGGCGGCATGGATCGACACGGTGATGCGATCGGTCGGCACCGGCATCCTGTGCTCCTCTCCCTGAAGGGTCTTGCGGAGCACACCGTGACGGAAGCGGATCAACAGCCTGTCGACGATCAATGGGTGTGCCCCGCGAGGCGCCCCTCACAGGGTGGCCAGCAGTGCGCGTGCCTCCTCCGCCTCGGGCGGGCGGATCGGTTCCAGCAGGGCGATGGCCTGTGTCAGCCGCTCCCGGGCCGGCCCGCTCTCCCCGAGAGCCGCATGGGCCGTACCGACGAGCCGCAGCGCACGGGCCTCCGCGAAGCGCCAGCCCTGGGCGCGGCTCAGCTCCAGGACCCGCTCCCCTGTCGCCAGGGCTTCCGCCGGCCGCTCGGCGGCCAGGTGGCAGAAGGTCTCCTCCACCTGATGGAACACCTCGAAGGCGGAGTAGCCGCACTGCGAGGCCAGTTCGGCGCCCTCCCGCAATCCCGGGATCCCCTCGTCGGGACGGCCCATCAGCCGGGTGATCGCGCCCATGGCGTACAGGGCGTACACCTGCCGCAAGGCGTCACCGCAGGCCCGCGCGGAGGCGAGGCTCCTGCGCCCCGCCTCCTGGGCCTCGTCCAGCCGGCCGAGAGCGGCGAGTGAGACGGCGGAACAGGTACGGGCGTTCTCGGCGCCCCACAGGTTCCCGCACCGCTCTCCGGCGGCGATCGCCTGCTGCTGCATCACCAGTGCCCTGTCGAATTCCGTCCGGCCGAACCACACCAGTCCCTGGCAGGTCCGGATCTCCGTCAGCACCGCCTCGTCCCCCGCGGCCCTCGCGTCGAGCTCCGCCCGGCGCAGGACCTGCTCGGCTTCGTCCAGTTGGGTGACCTGGTACAGCGCCCCGCCCAGCATGTACCCCAGCCGCCCCGCCGCCCGGTGATCGCCGCGTTCGCGGGCCGTCCGCAGCATGAGACGGGCCGGTTCGATCATCGCGGCCCACAGGAAGGAGCCGTCGAGGACCGGATCGAGGGCCAGCACGAGGTCCGCCACCAGGCCGACGGCCGAGGGATCGGCCTGCACCGTCTGTACGGCGACCGCCAGAACGGACTGGTGCTGCGCCGTGAACATGCGGTGGCCCTGGCCCGGCGCCGACACCGGAGTCCCGGGCGACGCCGTCGCGGTGAGCAGGCCGGCCACCGGATGCCCCGGGCGTTCGACCGTGTAGGCGTTGCGTGCCGAGGCCAGGTGGTGGTCCGACAGCCGCGTCAGTGCGGCCGCCCGGCCCGCCGGACCGTCCTCCTGCGCCGATCGGGCGCGGGCGAAGGCGCGCAGCAGGTCGTGGTAGCGGTAGCGCCCGGGGGCAGGTGACTCCAGCAGCCCGAGGCCCGTCATCCGCTCCAGGAACTCCTCGGCGCACGCCGGTTCCAGTGCGGCGAGTGCCGCCGCGCCGGCCACGTCCGTGTCCTCCTGGTCGGGCAGGGCCAGCAGCCGGAACAGCCGGGCCTCGGCCTCGTCGAGCAGCTCGTAGCTCAGCCGGAAGCACGCCTCGACCCCGTCCTCCCCGCCGGTCGCGGCGGAGAAGGGCGAACGCCGCCCCTCCAGCAGTTCGAGGAACGCCGCGAGGGACCAGCCCGGCCGGGTGGCCAGCCGGGATCCGGCGATGCGCAGGGCGAGCGGCAGCCTGCCGCAGAGTTCGGCCAGTGCCGCCGCCTCGGCCGGTTCCGCCGAGATCCTGTCCTCGCCGACGATCCGGCCGAGCAGGCTCACGGCGTCCGCCGGCGGGAGTACGTCGAGCCGGATCCGCAGGGTCGCGGTCAGCTCGGGCAGGGTGCTCCGGCTGGTCACCAGGACGGCGCAGGCCGACGAGCCGGGCAGCAGCGGCTCGATCTGGGCGGTGTCCCGGGCGTCGTCGAGCACGAGCAGGACGCGCAGTCCGGCCAGCCGGGACCGGTACAGGCTCGCGCGCTCCTCCAGCCGCTCCGGAATCGCGGAGTCCGCGACGCCGAGCGCGCGCAGGAACCCGGCGAGTACGGCATCGGGCTGCGCCGGATCCTCCCGTACGCCGCGCAGGTTGGCGTACAGCTGGCCGTCGGTGAAGTGCCCGCGCAGCCGGTGGGCCGCGTGCAGGGCGAGCGCGGTCTTGCCGACGCCGCCGATCCCGCCGAGGGCCGAGATCAGTACGGTCTCGGCGCCGCTCGGCGCCAAGGCGTCGAGGAGCTCGCGGGCGTCCCGCTCGCGGCCGGTGAAGTCACCCGTCACGTAGGGCAGTTGCGCGGGCACGGGCAGCCCGGTCAGTGCAGGTGTCAGCGGAGCGGGTGGAGGCGGGGGCAGGTAAGGCGGCGGTGCGTCGGCGCGTTTCGCCGACGCGTCCGGGCCGCCGCCGAGTGCCACCGCGCGGGCCTCGCCCTGCCGCCCGCCCTGCCGCAGCGCCGTGGCCAGCAGAGAGGCGAGCCGCTCGTGCAGCGGGTACTCGGCGCACAGCGCCGTGAGTTCGGGGACCAGCCGTGCGTGGCGGCCCCGGGCGAGGTCCACTTCGATGCGTTCGAGCAGCACCGCCAGCCGGAGCTCGGAAAGCCGCTCGCGCTGGATCCGGGCGAACGGAGGGCTCCGCGGCGCGATCCGGCCACGGCCGGCGGCGGATGCCCGGTCCGCGCGCATCGCCGCGGCCGCCTCGACGGCGGCCGCGGCGCGCGGGGTCATTCCGGGTCTGCTTCCCCGGTTCCCCTGTCGCCTTCCCCCGGACCCAGTGCCCCGTGGCCCTCGCTACGCGGCGCCCGTCAGGCGGGCGAACACGACCACGTTGCTGTCGTAGTAGTGCTTCTTCGGGTCGAAGTCGCCGCCGCAGGTGACCAGGCGAAGACCGGCGTAGTCGAGATTCTTGTAGACCTCCAGCGTGGGGAACTGGGCCTTCGGGTACTCGGCGACCCGGTCCACCGTGAACGTGGCCGTCTTGTTGTCCTGCCGGGTCACCTGGATGGTGTCACCGGCCTTCATCGTCTTCAGCTTCTCGAACACGGCCGCCGCACCGTTCCACGTGACATGGCCGGCGATCACGGCCGGGCCCTGGGAGCCGGGGGTGGGCCCGGGCTCGTACCAGCCTGCGAGACCGGGGTCCTTAGGGGTCTGCATGGTCCCGTCCGCGTTCTGCCGCAGCGTTTCCAGGGAGCTGGTGAGGCCGAGGGACGGAATGCTGATCTTCTGCGGCTCGGAGCGGGCCAGGGCGGGCTGGACCGCCCCCGTCCCCTTGCCGGCGCCCGCACCGCCCGGCGATCCGGCCGGCGGCGACGCTTGGCTGCCACCCGGGGACGCCGGCCCGCCGGGAGCGCCGCCGCCGTTCGCCGGCGCCCCGCTCTGCGGGGCCCCCTGGGCGGCGGCGGGCGCTGCCGAGTCCTTGCCGCCGCACCCCACGAGGAGCAGCGTGGCGAGGGCGGCGGCGGCCAGGGGGACCGCTCTGCGGCGCAGCCGTGCGGTGGATGCCGCGGGCGCGGGGCGTACGGCCGCGGCGGTGGTCCGTGCGGGCTTCACGCGGCGCTCCGCTCGGTCTCCGTACGGACGGGCGCCAGGGCGGCCCGCCTCCGGGCGAGTGCCATGGCTCCGACCACTGCGCCGGCCATCGCCCCCGCCGCGGCCGCGGAGACGGCGTACGTCGTCGCGGTCGTCGTCGCCGCGGGCACCGCTGCGCTCTGCGCAGAGCCGCCGCCGGTCTCGATGCCGCCGACCGGAATGGCCCCCACGGACGCGCCCATGACCATTCCGCAGTTGGTCGGAGCCGTGGCCTCCTGGGGCAGCTTCGGGTCGAGCTCGCTCTTGCCGGCCCCCTCGAAGTCGTACTTCTTGTTCTTGTTGCGGTCGATTCCGTGCTGCACGATGTGCAGGTCCTTGATGTGGTCGACCACGTCCTGGCCGACGGTGATCGTCCGCTTGTACGAGATCTTCCCCTGCTTGTCGGCCACGGGCATGCGCTCCACGGCCAGACCGCTGGTCGCCTTGGTGTCCCCGGACGTGGTGAGCGAGATGTTGATGTTGCCGTAGTCCTTCGTGGCCTCGGTGTTGCTGAGGACCCCGTCATGGTTGGTGTCGTCACTGGAGTCGGGGCAGTGGAAGTCGTGCCCGTCGGTCGATCCGTGCAGGTGCTGGGCCGAGGGTTGTCCGGGAACCATGCCCTCGGACTCGATCTGCACGGTCAGCTGGGTGCCCTTGAGGCTGAGCATGGCAGTACCCCGGGACCCGGAATCGTTGAGCTGCGCGAGGTCGATCTGGTACGCCTTCCCGCTCTCCGCGAGCGCTGGGCCGGAAACGGCCAGGGTCAGGAACGTGGCGGCGGGTACGGCGGCGAACACCATGAGGCGACCAGTGCGCTTGACTATCACATTCGCTCCTGTTCGGCGTATTCCCGCAGTGGGGAATCGCAGATCGTACGAGGGTGAGGTGAGCTCCGGGAGCGGGTCTCGCTGCTTCTTCGGAGCATCAACACCGTTGGATTGGTGGATGGTTGGAAAATTTTTCGGAAGGTCGCCGGGGGGCACCCCGGCCGGCGGCGGCGCTGTTACGCGACCGACCTCGCCGCGGCGGCCGGCACGGGTCCGCCGGTCATCCAGATGCGGGACATCTCTTCTGCCAGAACGGGGTAGCGGGCGGCCTCGCACAGCATCTCCGTGAGCACGAGAATCCCGCGCGCCGTGTGCTTCGGATCGCTGTTGCGATGCAGCCAGATCACCGCATTGATCATGGGGCGGCGGCCCAGGGAAAGCCCTGTTCGCCGCACTTCGGCCGCCTTTTCGAGGGCGGGGAGCCCTCCGCCGAACGAGAGGGCTTCCGCCCGGCGGATTCCCGGCGGCGCAACCGAGTCCCGCACGTGACGGAAATGCGCTTCCGGCGGCGCCTGCCAGTTCTCGAAGGTGTTGCGGAAACCGGCGATCCTGAGATCCGGATTCCGTGTGCGGAGCTCGATGTAGAGCTCGATGAACAGACCTCTGTGCTGAATGCGGACGGGGAGATGGTGCACTCTTCTCTCCCTGGACCCCGCCCTTCCGGGCAGGCTCCGCGCCTCCGCCGCCCGGGACCGGATGGTCGCGGCGAGGCGCCGGTAATCGTCCACGGACGCGTACACCACAGAAAATGAAACGGGCATCAGCACGACGGCCACCACCTTCGACGTAACCCTGGCCGTTGACTTTCTAGTCGGTCATGTGGCGGCGGAGCGGATATTTGCCCTCTGATGCCAAGAACTCACTGCGCGATCACGCGATCCTGCACCCGGTGGCCGGCCGTGAGCCCCGCCGGCACAGCCGGAGGCGGTACGGCTTCCCGCCAACTCTCGCGTACGGCACTGAGTTGAACCTGCGCTGACCTATGTTCTATGGGGTATACACCGGTTCGCCCCAGGAGGTCAGATTGCAGTACAGGCGACGCTTCCTCGCCTTTCCCCGCGTGTTACGCCGTTCCCACCTGCTCATCGGCTTCGGCCTCGGCGCACTGCTGATCGGCTTGATGCCGTGGCTCGGGGTCGCGGGCCCGGCGGCCGCGGGCCGCGCCCCGGCGCCGACACCGGCACCCGTTCCCTTCGACCAGCAGACCGCCCGGCAGTCGCCGCACCACGGTGTCGCGCCGGCGAACGCCATGGAACCCACGGCTCCCGTCCTCGACCGGACGGGCTGGACGGCCACGGCCGGAGACGAGGAGACCAGCGGCGAGAACGGCCGCGCGGCCAACGTGCTCGACGGCAACGCCAACACCATCTGGCACAGCAAGTGGTCCGGCACCCCCGCCCCCTTGCCGCACGCCGTCACCATCGACATGCACCGCACGGCAGTCGTCTCGGCACTCGTCTACCTTCCCCGCGCCGACGGGGCCAACGGGCGCGTCGGCGAGTACAGCATCAGTCTCAGTACGGACGGACAGAACTGGGCAACCCCGGTCGCCACGGGAACGCTCGCGGACGACGGCAGTGCCAAGACGCTCGGGTTCGCCCCGCAAGGCGCCCGGTTCGTCCGGCTGACGGCACTCACCGAGGCCGGCGGCCGCGGACCCTGGACCTCCGCCGCCGAGATCAACCTGCTGGGCGATCCCGGCACCCCCGCGGCCACCGTCGACCTGCCCCGCACCGGCTGGACGGCCACGGCCAGTGACGAGGAGACCAGCGGCGAGGACGGCCGCGCGGCCAACGTGCTCGACGGCAACGCCAACACCATCTGGCACAGCAAGTGGTCCGGTACCGCCACCCCGTTGCCGCACAGCATCACCATCGACATGCACCGCACGACGGCCGTCTCCGCCCTCGTCTACCACCCCCGCCTGGACTACGGCAACGGCCGGGCGGGCGCGTACACCATCACCACCAGCACCGACGGCACGTCCTTCGCCGCACCGGTCGCCGCGGGCACCTGGCGGGACGACGACACCGTGAAGACCGCCACCTTCACCCGTACCGAGACCGCGCGCTACGTACGCCTGACCGTGACCACCGAGGCCGGCGGCCGCGGCCCCTGGACCTCGGCGGGCGAGATACGCCTGAGCGGACCGGCCAGCCCCGCCGTCCACGGGTCCTGGGACCGGATCACCGGCTTCCCCCTGGTGCCCGTGGCCACCGCCGTCCTGCCCGGTGACAAGCTGCTCGCCTGGTCCGCGTACGCGGTCGACCGCTTCGGCGGCAGCAACGGCTACACCCAGACCGCGATACTCGACCTGAAGACCGGCAAGGTCACCCAGCGCCGCATCGACAACACCGGCCACGACATGTTCTGTCCCGGCATCGCCATGCTGGCCGACGGCCGTGTCCTCGTCACCGGGGGAAGCAACGCGGAGAAGGCGAGCATCTACGACCCGGCCACCGACGCCTGGTCCGCGACCGCCAGCATGAACATCGCCCGCGGCTACCAGGCCATGACGCTGCTCTCCACCGGTGAGGCCTTCGTCCTGGGCGGATCCTGGAGCGGAACCGCGGGCACTGACAAGGCCGGTGAGGCCTGGTCGCCGGACACCCGTACGTGGCGGAGGCTCCCCGGGGTCTCGGCCGTCCCTGCGCTGACGGCCGACCCGGCCGGACCCTACCGGGCCGACAACCACATGTGGCTGCACGCCACTTCGGGCGGCAAGGTACTGCAACTTGGTCCGAGCAAGCAGATGAACTGGATCTCGACCAGCGGCCAGGGCAGCATCACCGCCGCCGGCACCCGGGCCGACAGCCAGGACGCCATGACCGGCAACGCCGTCTCCTACGACATCGGCAAACTGCTCACCCTGGGCGGTGCGCCCGCGTACGAGAAGACCCCCGCCACGCGGCGCGCGTACACCGTGAGCATCACGGGCAGCCAGGTCCAGGCCGCCCGTACCGGCGACATGGAGCACGCCCGCGCCTTCAGCAACAGCGTCGTCCTGCCCGACGGCAAGGTGGCCGTCTTCGGCGGACAGGCCTACCCGGTGCCCTTCAGCGACGCGACCTCGGTCCTGGCCCCGGAGCTGTGGGACCCGTCGACCGGCAGCTTCACCCCGCTGGCCACCATGGCCATCCCGCGCAACTACCACAGCGTGGCCAACCTGCTGCCGGACGGGCGGATCTTCTCCGGCGGCGGGGGCCTGTGCGGTGACTGCGCGACCAACCACGCCGACGGGGCCGTCTTCACGCCGCCCTACCTGCTCAACGCGGACGGATCGCCGAAGCCGCGTCCCGTCATCACCGGAGGCGTTCCCTCCAGGACGGCCCCCGGCACCTCGCTCACGGTGAGCACCCAGGCCCCGGTGGCGTCCTTCGTCCTGATGCGGGCCGCGGCCGCGACCCACTCCACCGACAACGACCAGCGGCGGGTCCCCCTCGCCTCCACGGCCGCGGGAACCGGCTCGTACACGGTGTCCATCCCGGCCGACACCGGTGTGGTCCTGCCGGGGAACTACATGCTCTTCGCCCTCGACGCCCAGGGGGTGCCGAGCATCGCGAAGTTCGTCACGATCTCCTGACCCGTGAGCGGTGCCCGGCCGGGATGCCGGCCGGGCACCGCCGCGACGCCGACGCGAGCCCGTCCTCTAGGGTGACCCACCGAACGGCCCGTGCACTGCGGGTCGGCGTGGGGCATGAGGACGGGGGAGTCCGTGGAGTCTTTGCGGCCCGGTGACCTGCCGGAGATCGGGGGGTACCGCCTGCTGGCCCGGCTCGGCGCAGGGGGCATGGGCGAGGTGTTCCTGGCCCGGACGCCGTCCGGCCGGCCGCTGGCCCTGAAGACCGTGCACCGGGAGCTGAGCCTGGAGCCGGACTTCGCCGAACGCTTTGCCCGGGAGATACGCACCAACGACCGTGTGCGCAGCGCCTGGACGGTCTCGGTGGTGGATTTCAGCCCGCCCGGGGTGCTGCCCCAGTGGCTGGCGACCGAGTACATCGCCGCGCCGTCGCTGGGCGACTGGGTCGGCAGGTACGGGCCGCTGCCGGAACCGGCCCTGTCGAGCCTGGCCCGGGAGCTGTCGGCCGCGCTGGTCGCCGTACGAGGGGCCGGGGTCGTACACCGCGACATCAAACCGGCGAATGTGCTGCTCGGTCCGCAGCGGCCGTTCCTCATCGACTTCGGCATCGCCCGTGCCGTGCGCGACCCGCGCCACACGCAGACGGGCGCGGTCATGGGCACGCCCGGCTTCCTCGCCCCGGAGCAGGCGACCGGCGCCGTGGCCGCGGCGCCGGCGGACGTGTTCTCCCTGGCCGCGGTCCTCGTGTACGCGGCCACCGGCCGCAGTCCCTTCCTGGCACGCGGTGAGGAACTGTCACTGCCGGCCCTCCTGTACCGGATCGTCCACGACGATCCGCTTCTCGACGGCGTGCCGGAGATACTCCTGCCGCTGGTGCGGGAGTGCCTGGCCAAGGATCCCGGCCGGCGCCCGACCGCCGAGGAGGTGCGGGCGCGGCTCGGTGCCGGGGGCGAGGAGGACTGGAGCGGAGCGGTGCCGCCGGCGCTGGTCACGGAGGTTGCCCGTCGGGAGGCCCGGCTCCGGGAGCTTCTGACCGCATCGCCGCCGCATGCCGGCGCCCCGGCGGGGAGCGGCACGGCCCCGCCACGGCCGCCGGGCCTGCCCTCACCCTCACCCTCACCCTCTCCCGCTGCTGCGGGGCGCCGGGGCGGGTGGTCCTCCCGGCGGCCGTTGGTGATCGGCGCGGCCGCCGGTGCCGCCGTTCTCGCGGTGCTCGTCACACTGGCCGTCCGGCTGTCCGGAGGCGGCGACGGCGGCGGCAGCGCCGCGTCCCCCGCCTCCTCCTCCCGGGCTTCCGCACCGTCCTCCTCCGCACCGCCCTCGGCCGCGGCGTCGTTGCCGGCCGCGTGGGCCGGCTCGTGGTCCGGCGTCGGGCCCGGGACACCGGACGCGGACGGCAACACCCGGGCGAGGACCGGGGAGTTCGCCGTGACGGTCACCCTCCACGCCGGGGCCCCGGGCGAGATCGTGGGCCGGCAGGTCAGCGACGTCAAAGAGGTGGCCACCGGGCGCAATCTGGGGTGCACGGAAGCCCTCGAACTGCGGCAGGTCACGGGGAACACCGCGGTCTTCGCAGCGGTGACCAGCCATCCGACCGACCGCGACGTCTCCTTCGACTGCCCCCGAGGCAACCTCTACATGCTGACGCTGACGCAACCGGACCGGCTGACGCTCGAATCGGAAGGCGCACAGTCGGCCGGGGCTCCGGCGGCCCTGACCCGCGACCACTGAACCCCCGGGCCGGCCGGAGCGGTCGATCCGCCTCAGGCCGCCAGGAACCCGGTGAGCGCGGCCGCCACCGCTTCGGGATCCTCCAGCTGCGGGTAGTGCCCGACGTGCGGCGGCCCGAGTTCCACGATCCGTGCCTCGGGCATACGGGTGCGGATCCGCGCGAGTACGTGGGCCCCGCTGATCGGGTCGGCGGGCCCCCACACGAACAGCACGGGCCCGGGGTAGCCCTCCAGGGCCGGGACCCAGCGCCCGGCATGCAGACGGCGCTCGTCGATGTAGCGCAGCAGGCGCGGGGCGAGGAGGTGTCCGTCGGCGCGGGAGGCGGCCGCCCACAGGTCGCGCAGGTCCTCCTCGTGGACGGGCCGTCCCAGCACGGAGCGCAGGGTCGCGCCGAACCGACGCTCCGTGGTGAGGGGCGCCAGCAGCGGGCCCAGCGGGCCGTGCAGCAGGCGCTGGATCGGCACCGGGCGGTGCAGATCGGGATAGAGGCCGCCGTTGAGCCAGGCCATGCGGCTGATCCGCGCCGGGTTGCGGGCCAGCAGCTCCTGGCCGACGCTCACCCCGTAGTCGTGCGCGACCAGGGCGGTCTCCCCGATTCCGTACCGGCGCCAAACCTCCTCGACCAGCGAGGCCTGGTCGAGCACCGAGTAGCGGTGGCGCCGGGGTTTGTCGCTCTCCCCGAAGCCGAGCAGGTCCAGCGTGGTCACCCTGAGTCCGGCCGCGGCGAGCACCGGTACGACGGCGGCCCAGTCGTGGGAGGAGGTCGGGAAGCCGTGGACGAGGGTGACGGGTGCGCCGTGCGCAGGGCCGTCCTGGCGTACGAACACGCCGTGGCCGCCGATCCGCACGGTACGGCCGCCCTCGGTCCAGCGGTGCAGCGGCGGCAGGACGCGCCCTCGGGTCATACCGGGACCTCCTCGGCGTGCCGGTGGTCCAGCCCGTACAGCAGCGTCCGCAGGCCGAACTCGAACTCGGCCTCGGGATCGGGGGAGTTGAGCAGTCCGGCGTGGCGGTGGACCGTCGGGTGGGTGAGGGGGGAGAGGGAGGCGAACAGTCCGGCCATCGCGGCACGCTGTCCGGCCGTACGGGCGGCGCCACCGGAGTCGAGCACGGCGCCGCCGATCACGAAGTGGGTGACCGTGAGGTAGACGTGGACGGCCGATCGCGGGGCCCACCCGTGGGCGAGCAGCTGCGCGAGGGCGTGCTCACGGGCCCGCAGGGCGTTGGGGCCCAGCAGCTGACCGGCGGTCAGCAGCGGGACGACCGCCGGGTGCGCCGTGAGGACCCGGCGGAACTCCCGGGCCCCCTGCTCCAGTCCGGCCCGCCAGTCCCCGTCGAGCGAGGGCAGCCGGATCTCGCCCAGCATGTGGTCGACGGTCTCGATCAACAGTTCCTCCCGGCTTGCCACGTGCCGGTAGAGGGAGGTGTGGCGGACCCGGAGGTGCTCGCCGAGCCGGCGCATCGTGAGTGCCTCCAGGCCTTCACGGTCGGCCAGTTCGAGCGCGCCCGCGGTGATCCGGTCGAGCGTCAGCCCGCCCTGGCGGGGCCTGCGCCGCTCGCGTTCCGCGTACCGGGCCTGCCACCAGGCGGGGGATCCGGGCTCCTCGGAGCGGGCCGCGGGACGGAGGCCGCCCGGCTCCGGGCGACGGGCGGAGGCGGCTCCGGCCTCGGCTTCGGGTTCGGGTTCGGCATCGGGCCGGAGTGTCACGGTCGGGGCGCCTGTTCGAAGAGGTCGGGTTCGGTGCGGACGATCTCGTCCCACAGGGGCTGGAAGGAGAACCAGCCCGCGAGCGGGAAACCGGTCTGGTCCCGGGTGTGCCGGGCGGACTCGGGATCGATCAGGTGCGGGGTTCCCGCGGCCTCCGCCAGCAGCTGTGCCTGGGCGCTGCGCTCCATGGAGATGAACCACCAGGCGGCCTCGTCGACCGATCCGCCGACGGTGAAGATGCCGTGGTTCTGGTGGATGACGGCCTTGTGCGGCCCCAGCCCCGCGGCGAGCTGCCGGCCGGCCTCCTCCTCGACCACCACGGCACCGGCGCCGTCCCGGTGGACGGTGTGCTGCTCGTACACGGCGCAGGCGTCCTGGGTGATCGGGTCCAGCAGGCGTCCCAGGCTGGAGAAGGCCTTCCCGTGGACGGCGTGGGCGTGACAGGCGGCGACCACGTCGGGGCGGGCGGCGTGGATCGCGGAATGGATCACGAATCCGGCCCGGTTGACCGGACGCCGGCCGTGGCGGACCTGTCCCTCGTGGTCGACGAGGATCAGGTCGCGGACCCGGACGTGCCGGAAGGACATGCCGAACGGGTTGACCCAGAACATGTCCGGGTGCTCGGGGTCCCGCACGGTGATGTGTCCCGCGACCCCCTCGGAGAAACCGAGGCGGCCGAAGATGCGGCAGGCGCCGGCGAGCCGCTGCTTGCGGTGCTCGCGCTCCTGCGCGAGGTCGGTGAACACGGGCGGCAGGGGCAGTTCGAGGTTCTCCTGCCGCGGGAGGAATGCACTGCCGGGCAGACCGTCCCCGCCGCCGCTGCCCGGACCGGTTTCCGCCGCCGGTGTCCTCGCGTCCGTTCCCACGTCTCGTCCCCTCCGGTTGTGCGTCCAGTGGACGCACATATTGCGTCCGCTGGACGCATAACCGCAAGACCCGCGCCGACTCGGATTCGATGCCGTTTTCCCCGGGGATTGCTTTCCTTTTCGCTTCAACAGTTGAAGTGTCGTGGCGGCGTCAATTGTGCCGAAAGAAGCCGCTAATGTCGTAATTGCGTGGAAGCGGAGCGTGATGGCAACGTTGCCATCTCGTTAATAATTCACTTCTTGACGACGGTCTCGGCGCCGAGTTGACTGCGATCACCTCGGCCGCACGGACACGGCCTCGTCAGGGAGGTTTACATCGTGAACGCACATCTGAGCCGGGCCGCCGTGGCAGTCGCCGCTACCGCCGTCACCGCCGTCTCGCTCACGGCCTGCGGCAGTACGGAGGACGCCGACGGAAGACCGGGCGGCTCCGTCAAGAGCGGCGCGATCAAGGTCGGTCTCCTGCTCCCGGAGAACCAGACCGCACGCTACGAGAAGTTCGACAAGCCGCTGATCGAGAAGGAAGTCGCCAAATTCACGCGCGGCAAGGGTCAAGTGGTATATGCCAATGCCAAGCAGGATGCGGCCGCCCAGAACGCGCAGGTCGACGCGATGATCGCCAGTAAGGTGAATGTCCTTCTCATCGACCCGGTGGACGCCAAGGCCATTGCCGGCGCGGTCAAGAAGGCCAAGGACGCCGGCATTCCGGTCATCGCCTACGACCGTCTGGCGGAGGGCCCGATCGACGCCTACACCTCCTTCGACAACGAAGACGTCGGCAAGGTCCAGGGCAAGGCCCTGCTGGAGGCGCTGGGCGACAAGGTCAAGGACGGCCCCATCGTGATGATGAACGGCTCGCCCACCGACCCCAACGCCAAGCAGTTCAAGTCCGGTGCCCACTTCGTGCTCGACGGCAAGGTGAACGTCGGCAAGGAGTACGACACCAAGGAGTGGAAGCCGGAGAACGCCCAGACCAACATGGCGGGTGCGATCTACACGCTCGGCAAGGGGAAGATCGTCGGCGTCTACTCCGCGAACGACGGCGTGGCGGGCGGCATCATCAGCGCCCTCAAGTCGGCCGGCGTGACCCCCCTGCCCCCGGTCACGGGCCAGGACGCCGAGCTCGCCGGTGTACAGCGGATCGTGGCGGGCGACCAGTACATGACCGTCTACAAGGCGTACGCCCCCGAAGCCGCGGCAGCCGCGGAGATGGCCGTCGCCCTCGCCACGGGCGAGAAGATCGACGGGATCATCAACCAGGTCGTCGACAGCCCGACCACCAAGGGCGTCCCCTCGGTGCTCGTCCCGGGCGTCGCGCTGACCAAGGCCAACGTCAAGACCGTGGTCGACGACGGCGTCTACACGGTCGCCGAGATCTGCACCGACAAGTTCAAGGCCGCGTGCGAAGAGATCGGCCTGAAGTAGCGGCACCCGGAGCCGGCCGGCGCGCCCGCCCCGGAACCCGCTGCCGCGTTCACGCGGTCGCGCCGTCCGCTGCGTGGCCGGCCGGCTCCAGGCGGACGCGGAACACGGAGCCTTCGCCCGGTGAGGTCTCCAGCTCCAGCCCGCCCCCGTGGGCCTGGACGAGCGCGGAGGCGATCGCCAGGCCGAGGCCCGCCCCGCCACCCGCCTGCCGGCTGCGGGAGGAGTCCACCCGGTAGAACCTCTCGAAGACCCGGGCCGCCTGTTCCGGCGTGAGACCCGGCCCGCGGTCGGCCACCTCGATCACCGCGTGGCCGTCCGCGCTGCCGACCCCGATGCGTACGGGGGAACCCGCCGGCGTATGGGCAACGGCGTTGCCGACGAGGTTGGCGACGACCTGGCGCAGCCGCGCCTCGTCGCCGTTCACCGGTGCGGGGCCCGGCAGGCCGACCCCGCCCGGACCGGTCAGCGCCACCTCGCGCGTCGGGTCCAGCGCGCGGGTGTCGTGCAGGGCGTCGACCGCGAGGGTGCGCAGGTCCATCGGAGCGAGCTCCAGCGGACGCTGCTCGTCCATGCGGACCAGGGTCAGCAGGTCCTCCACCAGACCGCTCAGCCGCACCGCCTCGCTCTCGATCCGGGCCATGGTCCGCTTCACGTCCGCCTCGTCGGCGAGGGCGCCCATCCGGTACAGCTCGGCGAAACCCCGGATGCCGGCCAGCGGTGTGCGCAGTTCGTGACTGGCATCGGCCACGAAGCGCCGCATCCGGGCCTCCGACGCGGCACGGACCGCGAACGCCGATTCGATCTGCGCGAGCATTCCGTTGAGAGCGCTGGTCAGCCGGCCGGTCTCGGTACGCGGCGAGGCGTCCGGCATGCGGTGCGAGAGCGGACGCCCGGCGGAGATCTCCGCCGCGGTCTCCTCGATCCGCCGCAGCGGCCGCAGCCCGGCCCGTACGGCGAACCAGCCCGCCACGCCGAGCAGCAGCGACACCACGACGCCGATGAGTTCGAACGCGGTGGCCAGATGGTCGAGGGTGGAGGACACGTCGCCCAGCGGGGCCGCAACCACGACCCCGGTGGGCAGCGCCGGGTCATCGCTGCCCACCGGCACGATCAGCACCCACCAGGTGCCGCCGCCGTGGTCGCTCGGCACCTCGAACGGCCGCCCGATCCTGGCCCGCAGCTGTGCCCCGTCCATCGCCGGCCACAGCGGGCCCGGGTCCCCGGCCGCGACGGGCTGGCGGAACTGGTCGGTCACCGTGCCGTCGGCGTCGGCGAACGCCGCCACGTACTGGCTCGGCAGCCAGGCCCGCCCGCCGCCCGCCCGGCCGAGGTGGGGCTGCGGGGTGCCCTCGGCCCGGACCCGGTACGCCAACGAGTCCCCGAAACGCTCCAGCTGCTGGTCCATCCGCCCCACCAGCTGGGCACGCACCGAGCCCAGCACGACGGTGTCGCTGACGCTCAGACCGAGCGCGACCAAGGCCATGGAGAGCAGCACGAGCCGCGAGCGCAGGGACAGCCCCGCGAACCGGTGGGCCAGGCGCTTCGTCCGTCCCGGCAGCCCGGGAAGACGCCCCGCCACGTCAGGTCTGCGGGCGGCGCAGGACGTACCCGATGCCGCGCACGGTGTGGATGAGCTTGGGGGCGCCGTCCGTACCCGAGTCCACCTTGCGGCGCACGTACGAGATGTACGACTCGACGATGCTGAGATCGCCGCCGAAGTCGTACGCCCACACGTGCTCCAGGATCTGCATCTTGGAGACGACGCGATCGGCCTGGGCCATCAGGTACGCGAGCAGTTTGAACTCGGTGGGCGACAGGGAGACGGGCCGGCCGCCGCGCAGCACCTGGTGGCCCACCGGATCCAGTTCCAGGTCGCCCGCGACCAGGCGGCCCTCGCCCGTCGGGGCGCCGGTGCGGCGCAGGATCGCCCGGATCCGGGCGATCAGCTCCTCCAGGCTGAACGGCTTGGTGACGTAGTCGTCACCGCCGGCCGTGAGCCCGCCGATCTTGTCGTCGACGCCGTCCTTCGCGGTGAGGAAGAGCACCGGGAGATGGTCGGCGCCGGATCCGCTCCCGGCCGCCTCGCGCAGGCGGCGTACCACGGCGAACCCGCTGATGTCGGGCAGCATCACGTCGAGCACCACCAGGTCGGGCCGCTCCTTGGCGACCGCCGCCAGCGCGTCGGCACCGCTCGCCGCCGAGGTCACCCGGAAGCCGACGAACCGCAGCGAGGCGGACAGCAGCTCCCTGATGTTCGGCTCGTCGTCGACGACGAGCAGGCTCGCCTCGGGCGTGGCCGTGTCCATGGGGTCCTGCTCCTCCCTCTTGCTCTCAGCCCCGGCCGCCCGCGAACCCTCCCGCGCCGCCCTGGGCGACGGTCGTCGCGGCGACATCGCCGGAGGGGTTCTGACTGCCGCGCACGGTCACGGTCTGACCCGGCTGGAGGTCGGACACCTTGCCGTTCTTGGCCTCGGTGATCTGGGTGTTGTCGTCGGTGGTGACCTTGACGACATTGCCCTGGGCATCGGTGACGTAGAGCGTGGTGCCGTCGACGAGCTTCACGGTACCGGTGGTCATCCCGCCCCCGGTGCCCGGGCTGCCCGTCGTACCTCCGAAGCCCTGCCTCGGGCCGTTCTGCCCGGTCCCGGCGCGCCCCGGCCCGGTCGCTCCCTGGCCCTGGCCCTGGCCCTGGCTCTGGCTCCGGCCGGAGCCGGTGCGGCCCTGGCCGCCCGCCCCGGCGGCGGAGTTCCGGCCTCCGGAGCCGGCCCCCGGCGAACCCTGGAGGTGGCCCTTCTCGACCAGTGCGCCCGCGGTGAACGCGAGCCCGGCCACCACCCCGCCCGAGAGCAGCAGGGTCAGCCACGGGAGCCGCGGCCGCGGCGGAGCGGCGAGTTCCGCCGCGATGTCGCGCGTGTCCGGAGGCTCGGAAAGGATCCCTTCGGGATCCGCCGCGGGTGCTTGCGCGGAAGAACGCTCCGCGTCGGCCGGTGCGGACACCGGACGATCCGCGACCGGATCCTCCACCGTGGCCGATGCGGTGAACACCTCGGCGAACGGGGTGAACCGGTCGCCGCCCGCCTCGGGCTGCTTCTCCAGTTCGGTGCGGCGTCGTGCCATGTCAGCTTCTCCCTGTCCCTGCGTGTGCCGGCTCACTCGTGCCGCAGCGCTTCGATGGGCCGCAGGCTCGCGGCCCGGTTGGCCGGGTAGCCGCCGAAGAACAGCCCGATCACCACGGCAATGGCGAAGGCGCCGACGACCGACTCCGGTATGACGACCGGCTTGATGCCGACGATGGTGAAGTGCGAGCCGATCAGTCCGGCCGCGACGCCGAGCCCGCCGCCGATCAGCGAGAGCAGGGTCGACTCGGCGAGGAACTGTCCGAGGATGACGCCCCGGGGCGCCCCGATCGCCTTGCGGATGCCGATCTCACGGGTCCGCTCGGTCACCGTGACCAGCATGATGTTGGTGATCCCGATCCCTCCGACCAGCAGGGAGATCGCGGCGACCGCGCCGAGCAGCACGGTGAACGTCTTGTTCGTCGAGGCCTGGGCGGTCAGCAGGGACTCCTGGCTGGCCACCCGGAAGTCGAGGGCGGCCGGGTCCTTGATGCCGTGCCGGGCCATCAGGACGGTGGTGATCTCGCTCTGCGCCCCGGCCGTCGCCTCCGCGGACTTGGCCTCGACGAGGATCTGGCCGACCGAGCCGAAGCCGGTGAAGGCGTTCTGCACGGTGGGCAGCGGCGCGACCACCACGTCGTCCGGGTCCTGGAACCCGGTGCCGCCCTTGGTGGAGAGCACCCCGACCACGGTGAACGGCGTGCCGCCGAGCACCATCTTCCGGCCGACCGGGTCGGCCGTGCCGAACAGGTCGGCGGCGGTCGTCGAGCCGATGACGGCGACCTTCCGGGACGCCAGTACGTCGTCGCCGCTGAAGTAGTCGCCCTTGGCCACCTTGCTGTTGGAGGCCTTGAAATACGCCGGGTACGTGCCGACGACCTGGCCGACCGTGTGCGAGGTCCCCTCGTAGAGCGCGGTCTGCGAGGTGGTGACCTCGGGCGCCACGGACTCGATGTGCGGGGCCGCCGAGGGGTCGGCGAGCGCCCGTGCGTCCTCGACGGTCAGCGGCTTCGTCCCGTTGGACGGGCGCGAGCCGCCGAACCCGCTGCCGGAGGAGACGGTCAGGGCGTTGGTGCCGAGCTTCTCGATGGAGTCCTTCACCGCCTGCGAGGAGCCGTTGCCGACGGCGAGCAGCAGGATCACCGCCGCGACGCCGATCAGCACGCCCAGCATGGTCAGCGCGGAGCGCACCTTGTTCGCCGCGAGGCCGCCGAAGGCGAAGCGCAGCGTCTGGAACGGGTTCACCGCAGGCCTCCGGCCGCCGCTGCCGCCGTGTGCCGCCCGGACATCGCGGGCGGGGGGCCGTCGACGGGAGCCTGCCGGACGTCCTCGACGATCTGCCCGTCCACCAGGCGCAGGACCCGCTTGGCGTGCCGGGCCACCTCGTCCTCGTGGGTGATCAGGACGACGGTGCGGCCGGACGCGTTGAGCCGGTCGACCAGGGTCAGGACCTCCTCGGTGCTGTGGCTGTCCAGATTTCCGGTCGGCTCGTCGGCGAGCAGCATCGCGGGCGCGGTCACCAGCGCGCGGGCGACGGCCACGCGCTGCTGCTGCCCGCCGGAGAGTTCGTTGGGCCGGTGGTCCAGGCGGTCGGCCAGGCCCACCAGGGTGAGCGCTGCCTCCGCACGCCGGCGCCGTTCGGCCGCCTTCACACCCGCGTACGCCAGCGGCAGTTCCACCTGGGCGACGGCGCTGGTGCGGGGCACCAGGTTGAACGACTGGAAGACGAAGCCGATCTTGCGGTTGCGCACCAGCGAGAGCTGGTGCTCGTCCAGGCCGCCCACATCGATCCCGTCGAGCAGGTAGCGGCCCGACGTGGGGACGTCCAGGCAGCCGAGGATGTTCATCAGGGTCGACTTGCCCGAGCCCGAGCTCCCCATGACCGCCACGAAGTCACCTTGTTCCACGACGAGGTCGACACCGGCCCGGCGGCCCGTGGCCGGATCGGCCGGCCCGCCGAGCGCGCGTACGGCGGCGTCGCCGTGCCCGTACGTCTTGAGGACCCCGCGGACCTCGATCACTGGTGGTGCGGGCTGTCGCGGCGGCGCGTCGGCCTTCGGCGCACCGGGCAGCGCCCGGCGCGGCCACAGCGGCGGCGTCATCCGCGGCCACCCGCGCCACCGCCGGTGCGGAACCCGCTGCCTCCACGATTGCGGGCGCCGCCCGCCCCGGCCCCGGCCCCGGCGCCGCCGGGGAACGCGCCGCCCGGGAAGCCGCCGTTGCCGGTCGAGGACACCGTGGCCAGCTGCACCTGCTCGCCTTCGGTCAGCCCGCTGAGGATCTGGTCGGCGCTGTCGCCTTCGACACCGACGGTGACCGGCGTGCGTACGGTGGTGCCGTCCGCCTTGACGACGGTGACGGTACGGTTCGCACCGGTTCCGGACACGGCGGCGGTCGGAACCGAGAGGGCGCCGGACGCCTCGCCGACGACGACCTGGATGGCGGCGCTGAGTCCGCTGCGCAGGTCGTCGGTGGGACTCGTGAGGGTGAGCGTGGCGGCGTACTGCACGGCGCTCCCACCGCCCGAGTTGCCGCCGCCGGAGGACGATCCGCTGCTGACGGGCAGGGAACTGACCGACAGGACCTGTGCGTTGAGGGCCTTGCCGGACATCGCGTTGAGCGTGACCGTGGCGGCCTGGCCCGGCTTCAGCTTGAGGGCGTCGGCCTCCGAGAAGTTGGCCGTCACCTGCATGCCGGACGGGTTGGTGAGCACCACGAACCCGGAGAGGGCGGACGAGGAACCGGCGTTGGCGGAGCCGGAGTTTCCGTTCGAGCCGCCGTTGCCGCCCGCCGCACCGCCGCTGCCTCCGCTGCCGCTCGTGCCGGAGACCGTGTCACCCACCTTCGCCGAGACGGAAGCGACGGTCCCGGCGGCCGGTGCCTTCAGCACGGTTCCGTCGACGGCGCGCTGCGCGGCGTCCACGGCGTTCTGCGCCTGGGTGAGCTGAGCGCGGGCCTGGGCCACCTGCGCCGGGTCCGCGGTCGGTGTGGCGGCCGGCGCGGGAGCGGCCGTGGTACCACCCCGCGACGACGAGGAACCGCTGCCCGCGGCCGAACTCACCTGTCCGGCCTCGGCCTTGGTGACGTTGGCCTCGGCCGCGGTCAGCGCGGCCCGGGCCTGTCCGAGCGTCTCCGTCGCGGCGGTCGCGTCGACCTTCCCGAGCTGCTGTCCCTTGGTGACCTTGTCTCCCGGCTTGACGTCGACCTCGGTGAGCCGGCCGCCGGTGGTGAAGTTCACCCCGGCATCGCTCGGCGAGCTCAGTGAACCCGATCCGGACACGGTTGCGAGGACGGTGCCCTTGGTGACTGCCGCTGTCCGCGCGCCGGAGCGCGCCGGAGTGCCGCTGTCACTCGTGACCGCCGCATACGCGCCGCCGGCGCCCGCGAGGACCGCCACTCCGAGCACCGAGTTGATCAGGACGGCCCTGCGCCGCCGTGGGAGCACCTTCATGGAGCGGGATCCTGGCCGCCCGTACTTTGGAGAGTCCGGGAGCTTCCTGGGAGTTTCCTGGGAACGCCGCTCCCGGTTGAACGGGATATAACGCCTGATACGGGATGTACTGTGCGGTGTTTGGCGTACCCGGGCAGCCGGGGCCCGCGCACTGTCAGGGAACTCCCAGCCGACGCCCCGGTCGCCCCCATCTCCGTACGGTTCAGTCTCGGTCGCCGGCGCGCCGACGCCGCCGGTGCCCGACGCACCGAGGAGAGAGCGGACATGCCCTGGACCACGACCCGGCCGTCCACCGCGCGCACTGACGTCGCGGACCGGGCGGCCCTGTCCGCCGTCGTCCTCGCGGTGTGCGGGCTGCTGCTCGCGGGCTGTTCCTCCGGCGCCGGCGCGACGCATACGGCGGCCGCCGCTTCCGCCTCGGCGTCACCGGATGCCAAGACGATGGACGCCTACCGCCAGTGCCTGGCCCAGCACGGCGTCACGATGGCGCCGCGCCCGAGCGGGAGCGGCCGCCCGCCCGGCGCCACACGAGGCCCCGGCGGCGGCGCCAACGGCTGGGGCGGCGCCTTTGGCGGCCCCGGCCGCGGGGCGTCGGCCGACCCGCAGCGCAGGGAGGCGGCGCAGGCCTGTGCGGATCTGCGCCCGCAGTCCAACGGGCGCGGTGGCGGCCCCGGCGGCGACGGCAGTGCCATGAAGGCGTTCGGCAGCTGCCTCAAGGACCACGGTGTGGTGTTGCCGTCGGCCTCCCCGGACGGTTCGCCCGTGCGGGGCCTGCCCACCTCCGACCCGCAGTCGGCGCAGGCGTTCGAGGCCTGCAAGGCCCTGCTGCCGCAGCGCGGTCAGCAGTCCCCGAAGCCGGACATGAGCCCGGGCCCGTCCGCCTGACGGGACCCGCTGTGCGAGCCCGTCGCGCTCCAGGGTGTCG
The DNA here is from genome assembly GCF_040302565.1 of Streptomyces sp. NPDC097981. Classification (NCBI taxonomy): domain Bacteria; kingdom Bacillati; phylum Actinomycetota; class Actinomycetes; order Kitasatosporales; family Streptomycetaceae; genus Streptomyces; species Streptomyces sp. NPDC097981. The sequence goes on along the minus strand of NZ_JBEORW010000033.1, from coordinate 10,552 downwards.
GGTGTCGACCAGGCCCGTCACGTTGCGGGAGCTCACCCCGGCGGCACGGGCCGGTTCGCCGATGCCCGGTCCCTCGTCGGCGGCGGCGCCGAGCCGTGCGAGCACGTCGGGCGCGTCTGTAGCCTCCGGACCCGTTCGGACGCGCGCCGATTGCCCGGCCCGCCGGCCGCCTATGTCATGGCAGACGAGGCCTGCCGACACGGCATGACCCGTCTCGTGCGCACGGAAGGGGCCGGCGATGCGAACGACCGGTATATCGATACCGCTGAGAGGCGCCGCCGGTGTGGTGGCCGGAGCCCTTCTGGCGCTGCTGTCGACGGCCGGACCTGCGTCGGCCGGCGGTCCGGGCGGCGGCGACGGTGGCGGCGGTGCCGGCGGCGCGCTGCGCTGGCGACCGTGCGCGCACAAGGCGCAGGCAGGATTCGAGTGCGCGGTGGCGAAGGCGCCCCTGGACCACGCCGACCCCTCGGGCCGCACGATCGACCTCGCGGTGATCCGCCACCGGGCAGCCGGACCGGGTCCGCGAGCCGGGACGCTGTTCTTCAACCCTGGCGGCCCCGGAGGCCCCGGGACCATCGGACTGCCCGCGTTCTACGGCAAGTTCCCCGAAGAACTGAAGAACCGCTTCGACATCCTCAGCTGGGACCCGCGCGGGATCGGCGCGAGCACGGCAGTACGCTGCTTCGACACCGCCGGGGAGGCCGCGGCCTGGTACGAGAAGGTCCCGATGTTCCCGGTCGGCGCCCGGCAGCAGCGGGCGTACGCCGACGCGTACGCCGATCTGGGGAAGCGGTGCGAACGCCGGGACCCGGAGCTGCTGCGCCACGTCTCGACCGCCGACACCGCGCGCGACCTGGACCTGCTCCGCCGGGCGGTGGGCGAGGACCGGCTGCGCTACTGGGGCATCTCGTACGGCACGCTGCTCGGCGCGACGTACGCGAACCTGTTCCCCGACCGGGTCGGGAGGATCGTGGCCGACGGGAACGTCGACCCGCAGGCGTGGGTGGACCGCGGTACGGGCGGCGAGCCCGGGCGGAGCACCTTCCTGCGCCTCGGCTCGCACCTCGGATCCGCCGACACGCTCGGGCAGTTCCTCGACCACTGCGGCCGCGCGCCGGTGTCCCGCTGCGCCTTCTCCGCCGGCAGCCCGGCGGCGACCCGGGCCAGGTACGACACCCTGCTGGAGCGCCTCGCCGGCCGGCCGTCAGGGAGCTGGACGTACGCCCGTGCCGTGAGCACGGTCCGGGCCGGCCTCTACACCGTGCACCCGGGGTGGACCGAGACCGCCCGGGTCCTGGAGTCGCTGTGGCAGGGGCGGGAGCCCGCTGAGCCACCCGCCCCGGACGGACCCGCACCGTATCCCGGGTTCGAGCAGTTGCACGCGGTGCTGTGCGCCGAGAGCCCCAACCCCCGCCTCGTCCGGCCGCTACCCCGTACTGGAGCGGCAGGCGGTGAAGGAGGCCGGGGCGCTCGCCCGGTGGTGGGTGTGGGCGAACGAGCCGTGCAGCACGTGGCCGGCCCGGGCCGCCGACCCGTACACGGGGCCGTGGAACCGGACCACCGCGCACCCGGTCCTGGTGGTCAACCCGGTGTACGACCCGGCCACCCCCTACCGCGCCGGGCAGGCGATGACCGCGGAGCTTGTCCGGGCCCGGCTGCTGACGCTCGACGGCTACGGGCACACCGCGCTGGACAACCCGAGCGCCTGTGTGAAGCAGCACGTCACGCGGTACGTACTGACCGGGGCCCTGCCGCCGCAAGGAGCGCGGTGCGGGCAGGACACCCCGCCGTTCACCGATCCGGGGGAGTCGTCGTCGGCGACCGCGTCGACCCGTCCGGGCGGGACGGGCCGGCAGGAGGCCGGGCCGTCCGCGCTCCGGTCGCTGCGTCCGCCCGGCCTCTTTCCGCTGCGGCCCGGCGGCGCCGGGGCGGGGGTGTCCCTCGTCGAGGACGGCCGGGCGATCCGGACCTGGCCGCCGGCCTGGCTGCCGAAGGCCGGCCGGTAGGAGACCGCCGGGCCCGTGCGTGACCCGGGGTGCGGACACGCGAGGGCGGCGTGCCGCGGCCCGAACGCCGTGACACTCCGCCTCGCGGCGGGACGGCCGGCCCGTGGTCCACTGTCCCGTCAGGCCGGCCGGTCCGGGTCAGCCGTGGCGGTGCTGGGCGCGGCGGTCCCAGGACTGGGTGTCGATGACCTTGCCGCGGTTGTCGCGGAGGGTGGCGGCGTCGCGGTCGTCCCACACCTGGTCGCGGCGGCTCTGGTAGACGTCGTGGCGGGAGTCGCGGCCCTGGCCGGTGTGGACCTTGACGCTGGAACGGCCGTCCAGCCGGAAGTCGTTGAAGCGGTAGCGGTTGCCCTGCCGGTCGGTGAGGGTGAAGCCGCGCAGGTTCACGCTGCGCCGGCCGGTGTTCTTCACCTCGACCCATTCCCCGTTCAGGGCGCTGGAGCGGTCGCTGCGGCCGGGGCTGTCGTACTGGACCTTGCCGATGACGATCGAGGACTGGGAGGCCCGGTGGTCGCGCCGGTGGTCGTCGGCGGCTGCCGCCGGAAGGGCGGCGGCGCCGACCAGGGCGCCCGCGGTAAGGAACGTGGCGACGATCCGGCGGGTGGCGAGAGAAGCAGACATGGAGATGACCCCTTCAACAGACAGCAGCCCTGCCCGGCCTGTGGAAGCGGGCGGGCTCCGAACAGTTCTCGGCGTCCTGCCGAGGACTCAGACTCTGGCCCCCCGTCACGATCAGAAGCCGCCGACTCCGTGCGTGTTTCCCAATACGGACATAACCGTGACTCTCCCTTGTAACGGACATCGGTCAAGGCTGCGCTGACGCCGCTGTGCAGGAGCGCGCGCAGCGGGCCGTGGCACGCCTGGCAACCGAGGCCCTTCCCCGTGGCCGCCTTTCCCCCGTGACGCCCGGCATCGCTGCGCCGAACGGGTTGAGGGCCTGGTAACGGAGGGTTCCCCTCCGCAGCTTGGGGGGAGGAGCCGTCGTGCAAGCCGGGAAGCTCGGCACCGGCGGCCCGGCCGTCCCCGTCTTCCCGGCCCCGCGGAGTGGGGAACGAACCGGCGCAGGCGGGCTGTGCGATGATCCCGTCCGGGCCGGGCCAGGACCGTCCGCCGGCCGTCCCGGAACCTCCCTGACCGGCCGGCCGTGGCACGCCGGGTGAACGGCCCGGCTGGTTGCGGGTGCCCGCGACCGAGCGACACCCCTATGCGCAGGAGGTCCGCTTCCATGGCTGACGATCGGGACGAGACCCCGGCCGAGCGGGCCGACCGCCGCTGGAGTGAGACGCTCCAGGAAGTCCGTGTCGCCCAGACCGGAGCCCAGATCCTCTTCGGCTTCCTGCTCAGCGTCGCCTTCACGCCCCGCTTCGCGGTACTGGGCCCCTTCGACCGGGTCCTGTACGTCGTGACCGTCGCGACGGGTGCGCTGGCGACCGGGACCTTGATCGCCCCAGTCGCCTACCACCAGCTGCTCGCCGGACACCACCTCAAGCCGCAGCTGGTCCGGGCCGCGGGCCATCTGGTCTCCGTCGGCATCGTGCTCCTCGCGCTGACCGTGACCTTCTCGGTCCTCCTCCTGCTGCGGGTGGCCACCTCGCACTGGATCGCCTGGCCGCTGACCGCCTGTGTCACGGGCTGGTTCGCCATCTGCTGGCTGGTCCTGCCGATGCTGCTGCTGCGCAGCAAGTCCGGGAAGGCGAAGACGTGAGGGCTCAGGAGCAGGTCCGTCCCGTCTCGTGGCGCAGCTCAGTAGCGCAGCGCCCTGCCGGTGTCCGCCTGAACGTCCCCGGAGAGCCCGCGCGTACTGCGTGCCGTGCCCTGGCCGGTCGCGCCGGCGGCGACATCGGAGATGGTCACGACGACCGTGTCGAGCAGGTTCCCGGCAGGATCACGGAAGTTGACCTGGACGGCGAACGACTTCTTGTCCTGGGCGGTGTTGGAGACGGTGACCGGCACGCTGACGTGCCCGTCGGACCCCTTGGACGGGGTGCCCAGCCGGACGTCGCCCTTCACGTCCGCGCCGTCCTTCACGCTGTCGAGCTTCTTCTTGGCCTCGGCCGCCGCCGCATCCAGCTCCGCGCCCACCGACTTGACCGCGGAAGCGGCCTTCGACGCGACCTCGGAGGGGGTGCTGTCGCCGGAGCAGCTCGTCGTTCCTGAGACAACGGCCGCCAGTACGGCGACCGTGAACAGGGGTCCTGTCCGTACACGGGTCATGTGGGCCTCCTCGGGGCTCGTGCGGGCGGCCGGGCAGCCGACGGGTGCTCGGCGCCCACATGGTGCCCGCCCCGAAGCCCGGCCGGCCGTACGCCGCCCCGCTCGCGGCGAGGATGCAGCCGATCGCAGCAGGCCGCGGGCCGGACCCCTCTCGCGGCGGTCGGAAGCCGGCTCAGTGCCCGAGCTTCCGCGACTGTCTTCGCGGACGTGTCCGGCCCGCGCCTGCCGGCCCCGGCCCGCCCCACGTCGGCATCCACCGATCAGCGAGGCGCCCCGTTCCGGGGCACCCGCCCGGCGTTGCGGACGCGTTCCGGATCGGCCGGTGCCTGGGCACCCGTCCCCGTACGGGAAGGCACGCCCGGCGGTCGGCCGTGATCGTCCGCGATGCCGCCCTCGTGCTGAAGCCGGGGGCGCAGTGCCGGGGCGCCGTTGTCCGGACCCTCCGTACGGGGCGGTTCGGGAGGCTCGGGCGGTAGGAGCGCCCGCAGCGTGCGGGCGGTCTCCTGCGCCCTCTGCGAGGTCACGGCCACGCCGCGGAAGGCGGCCGCCGCCCCGAGTTCCACGCACAGGACGGGCGTGCCGCCCGCGCGAAGCGCGACGAAACGATCACCCTCCGGTGTGTGCCGCGTACCGATGCACCGTCCGGCGCGCCAGGTCCCGCGCCCCGGAGTACCGCACAGGGCCCGCCACCAGCTGGGCTCGACGTCGACGCGGCGCACCGCCGCCACCGGTACGCGGATCTCCCGCTTGCCCGCGGCAGCCCGTTCCCGCAGGGAGAGGCGGACCACCAGGTCCGTGCCGTCCACCGAGATCCGGGCCATGGCGTTCCTCCTCAGGACCGGGTTCCCGCGGCCGCCCGCCGGTGCGCACGGGTACGCGTACGTCCTGCACCTGCCCGGGTCGGCGCAGCTCATGCCGCCGCGGCTCGGTGCCGATGACCCGGGTGGGCGTCGGCCCGGCGCGGCAGGAGCAGGCGGAAGGAGCGGGCGTGGCGGAAAAAACGGACCTCAACCTGTTCACCGACGTCCTGGACGGCCCCGTGTACGTGGTCACGGCGGCGGCCGAGGGGGAGCGGTCGGGGTGCCTGGTGGGCTTCGCCTCGCAGTGTTCCATCCGGCCGCCGCGCTTCGTGGTGTGGCTGTCCGAGCTCAACCACACGTTCCGCGTCGCCCGCCGGGCCTCGCACCTCGCGGTACACGTCCTGGACCACGGCCGGCGGCCGCTGGCCGTGCTGTTCGGCAGCGAGACGGGGGACAGGGTGGACAAGTTCGCGCAGGTCGACTGGCGTCCCAGCGCCGACGGAAGTCCCCTTCTGGCCGATGCGAGTGCCTGGTTCGTCGGCCGGATCGAGTCGCGGCTCGAAGGAGGCGACCACACCGGGTTCGTCCTGTCGCCCACCGAGACCTCCCCGCCGGTCCGGACCGCGCCCGCTCTGCTGAGGTACGGCGACGTCAAGGGCATCGAGCCCGGACACCCTCGGTGAGACAAGTGATGCGCTGGGTGCATGCCTGTGTGAGCGTGGAGGTGCCTGTTCCGCGGGGATCCGTCCCTGCCGCCCCAACCGAAGCGTGCACGAGAGAGGTGACCTCCGATGGACAGTCAGGATCACGGACATCCGGCAGCCGAAGTGGTGGTGACGGCCGCCGACTGCTCCCGACAGGACGCCCTTGCCGTCCTCGGCCTGCTCGAACAGTCCTTCCCCGGGGCAGAGGCGGACCGTGCCGCGTCAGGGGGTCACGCCGTGACCGTGTGGAGCACCACCCTGGACGCCGCACAGGACGCGCAGCGAGGGCGGCCGCCCGCGCGGCTGGAGGGCTCGGCCGGTGTGACCCTGCAGGGGAGCCCGCGCGCGGTCGACCGGGTGCACGCCGTTCTGGCCGAACACTTCACCGTCGACGACGTCGCGGCCGTATCGGGCGACCAGGAGAAGGAGATCGGACTCCGCATCCGCTCCGCATGACCCGGCCGCTTCGCCGAGCCGGCGGGCCGCGCGTTCGCCCTCGACGCAGTCCCTGAGGGTGACTCGGAAGGCCCCGGCGGGTGAACCGGTCCCGGGGCCGTACGGAGCCTCGTGCTCGGCGGCGGGTTCAGGTGTGGAGGCGGCTGTCGGGGCCGTCCTGGTCGCCGGCGCTCGGCTCGCTGAACCAGTAGTCCCCGGCTGCCAGGTACCGGCACGAGTGGGTGCTCTCGTTCGGGAGCCGGACGGTGACGGCGCGCTCGCCGTCCTCGCGGGGCGCCGGGGTGTGGATGCCGGGCTGCCGGTCGTTGAAGTCGCCGACCACGCTGACCGGCCCCGGCGGGGTGTCGGCGGGAAGGACGAAGGTGACCTCGGTGCGCTCCTCGCGCGGCTCGCGCTCCAGCATGGTTGAGCTCCTGACAGTGGCAGCGGACGGGGTACGGGCCCATCGTCGGCGGCGCGCGCACCTGCCGCATGTCGACGTCGAGGCCCGCCCCGGCATGACCCGGCCGCCACGATCGGTGACCCAAGGGATGCGGTGTGTGACGTGGCGTGTCAGTTTAGGGGGAGGAAGCCTCAGCCACGCATTCAGAGGAGTCGGCGTCATGGGCGGTATGCGGGACAAGCGCCAGGAGCCGGGCAAGGGCCGCGAAGAGCAGGAGCACATGCGCCGCCCCAGCCAGGACCCCGTCCACCCCGATACGGGCGAGGAGGGGGCGCGGGGCAAGACTCCCGAGGAGCTCAAGCGGCGCCGCCGGGACGAGTCGAAGCGCGAACGCGGCGAGGACGAGACGCGCGACGACGCGCACTGAGCCGCGGTGCGGCAGCCCCGTGATGCGGCCGGTATCCCGCTCTACATGGGGTCCATGGTTCCGCTGCCCCGCCCGAACTCCTGCTCGGTCTTCTCCCGGATGTGCAGGGCCTTGTCCTTCAGCCGCTGCCGCTCCGCGGGATCCGTCGCGTGCTGTGCCGCCTGCTCCAGCTCCTGAGCCTTGTCACGCATCTGCCGGGCCCGCTCGCTCGGCTGGTTGGCTTCGCTCATGATCAGTCCTCGGGTCGCGGAGTGAGTGGTGCGGTGTCCGTTTTCCAGCCAAACAGCACCCGCGTGCATGCGCCACCGGCGCGGGCGGCTGCCCGGCTGCCCGGGATCCCGAAACCGGTGCTGTCGCAGCGGTTCGCCTCAGCGGCTCCGATGCGCAGGGTCGCCGCGGCGCAGCAGCCGGAACCCGCCGGTCGCATCGGGCCGTGTCGGGCAGCGGTCCGGGCTCAGGGCGACTCCTGGAGGTAGGCGCCGATCAGGGCGACGTCGTTGGCGATGGCGAGGACGCCGGCGGGGTCCGCGGTCGGGGTGGACGCGCCGGTGACGCCGGCGTAGAAGGTGTCGAAGCGGCCGCGGCCCTTGTCGAGGTAGCCGGCGATGGTGATGGCGCCGACGGCGAGCCGGTCGTTGAGTGAATCGCCGCCGACAGCCGCGCCGGTCTTCGCGAACACCCTTCCGCGCGCCGGGCAGTTCCGGCAGTTCGCGGCCAGCAGGCCGTTGACGCCGAGAACGGGCAGGGCCTCCCTGAAGCGCCGTGCGTCCGGGGTGTGCTGCCAGTACGCCAGCATCTGCACCAGCGCCTGGGGCGTGGCCCGGTCGGCGGGGTTGCCGCCCCGGCCGTCCATGAGCTGTATCTGTCCGCGGTCGACGCCCGCCCGGTCCAGGAAGCCGGCGAGCACCGGGAAGCCGTCGGCGCACTGGTGGCTGCCGGTGGTGACGGCCATCAGGCAGATGCTCAGGTTGGTGCCCAGATTGTGGCTGACCTTGAGGATCAGCTTGGCGTACTGGTCGTACGGCGGTGAGGTGTACTCGGCAACCCGCGCATGTCCGTCGTAATCGCGCGGCAGCCCGGCGACCGGGTTGGCACCGGTCGCGACGGCGCTGACCGTCACCCCGGCCCGGGTGAGCGCCTCGATCAGCGCCGTCCGGCCGAACGCCGCCGGGTCCGTGATGGGCGAGGTGCGCAGCAGCGGCGCGGCGTCCGCCGCGATCGTGCCGGACAGCCGGATCCGGGTGCCGTCGTCGGTGGCCGTCACCGTGATGTTCGTCGGCTGCCCGGCCGCTACGGTCTGCACCGCGGACGTGACCTCGTACGGTGCGACCTTCGGCCGCCAGTCCAGCCGGGCGTTGTCGCCGGCCCGGACCCCGGGCGTGGTGAGCAGGTCGATGAGGTTGTCGTTGATGATCAGGGGCGTCGGGGTGGGGTCGAGGACCGGGTCGGGGGCGAAGAGCCGGTTGTCGACGATCACGTCGCCGTCGACGCGTGTGATGCCGGAGTCGCGGACCTGCCGGGCGAGCTGGTCGATCCCTGCGAGGGGGTTCTCCGGGGTGAGGGTCGCCCCGGGGAAGTCGTTGGCGTAGGTGTGGTCGAGGTCGGTGTACGCGACCGTTCCGTCGGCGGCGGTGCGGCCGCCCAGCGTGAGGTCGCCTTGGGCGACGAGATCCAGGTCGCCGGTCAGCGTGGCCCCGTTACGCGCCCCGACCGCGTAGACGGGGGTCACGAAGCGGTGGTCCGCGCCGAGGGTCTGCCACGTGCCGGAGACGGCGAACAGTTTCGCGGCGGAGCCGGGGATGAAGAACTGTCCGGGGAACAGGCTGTGCAGCACCCGCCCGTTGGCCCCTTCGGTCTGCAGCAGTCCCCACTGGGCGTGGGCGTACTCGGGCTTCCGCATGATCTCCGTGATGCGCGGGTCCAGCCGGCCCGGGTCTCCCGCGCCGGACGGCCACGGAGACGGGGAGGGTGAGGGGGCCGCCCGGGCACCCGTACCGGAGGCGAGCGCGACCAGCAGCAGGGCGGCGCAGCCGGCGGCCATTCGGCGCCGCAGCACCGCGAAGCGGATCGGAACTCTCACAGCGCGCTCCGTTCGTTGCGGCTGTCTACTCCCGAGGCCCTGATGCCTGTGACCAGGGTGGCACGCCGTGACACGGCCCGCACGTCACCCTGGCGGGCCGGCGCCCCGGGTGAACGGCCCGGTGCTCAAGGGCGGAAGAACCGGTGTCCGGGGCGGCAACAAAGGCTGTCGTCAGCGGTGTCGAAGCCGCAGTTCGGGCCGGTGCCCGGCGCGAGCGCAGGGCCCGACCGGGCAGACGACCCGGCAGTGGCGAGTCACGCGTGCGCCGCGCCGCCCACATGGACAGGGGGACGCGCCGGCGCCGACCGCCCGCGTCCCACACGGTGGGCGGCAGGCGTTCCCCGTGCCCGGAAACGCCGACCGGAGCCGCAGGCCGGCCGCCGCAGCGCCGAAGCCCACGATCACGTTCAGCTCGGCCCCGCGCTGCGCGAACTCCCGCTCTCCGACGGTCTATCGTGGGCTGCATGCCCACCCCTGAACTCGTCCGCATCGTCTCGCGTGACTCGCCCATGGCCCTCGCCCAGGTGGAGCGCGTCCGCCGTGAGCTGGCCGCGCTCCACCCCGGCACCGCCACCGAGGTGATCCCGGTCAAGACGACCGGCGACAAGTGGATGGGCGACCTGGCCGCCGTCGAGGGGAAGGGGGCGTTCACCAAGGAAGTGGACGCGGCCCTGCTGGACGGGAGCGCCGACCTGGCCGTGCACTGCGTGAAGGACATCCCCGCGGACCGGCCGCTCCCGGCCGGTACCACCTTCGCCGCCTTCCTCGAACGGGACGACATCCGCGACGCGCTCGTCCACTCCGACGGGCTCACCCTGGACGAGCTGCCGGCTGGGACCCGGATCGGCACCTCCTCGGTCCGGCGCATCGCCCAGCTCGCTGCCTCGCACCCGCACCTGGAGTGCGTACCGATCCGCGGCAACGCCAACAGCCGGCTCGACAAGCTCGCCGCCGGTGACGCCGATGCCCTGCTGCTCGCCGTGTCAGGCCTCGAACGGATCGGCCGGTCCGACGTGATCAGCGAGATCCTGTCCGTCGAGACGATGTGCCCGCCGATCGGCGCGGGCATCCTCGCCCTCCAGTGCCGGGAAGGCGACACCGCGCTGATCGAAGCCGTGAGCGCGCTCGGCGACCCCGCCACCCATCGTGAAGCCACCGCGGAGCGGATGCTCCTCCACGTCCTGCAGGGCCACTGCAACAGCCCGATCGCCGGATACGCCTCCACCGAGGGCGACGGCGAACTCGCGCTGTACGCGAAGGTCTTCACTCCGGACGGCAAGCGGACCCTGCGCGCACACGAGTGGGCCGGCCCCCTCGACCCCGCCACCCTGGGCACCTCCGTCGCCGTCGCCCTCCTGCGGCAGGGCGCCCGCGAACTCATCGACGGCATCCCCCACTGACACCTGCACGGGCCCGGCGGCCGGCGCCATCCCGGACGCCCTGGCCGTCGCCATCCGCACCCCCGCGGGCCTGGTGGTCGCCA